>NZ_JBIVDY010000014.1:0-252498 GCF_044747365.1 Kitasatospora sp. NPDC090091 | reverse complement strand
CCCCTTGATCCCCAACTTCTTCTCCGGCGCCCCGAACGACACCCCCGCATCGCCCTTCTCCACCACGAACGCCGAGATCCCCCGCGACCGCGCCTCCGGATCCGTCACCGCCATCACCGTGTAGAACTCCGACACCCCGGCATTGGTGATCCAGCGCTTCACCCCGTTCAGCACCCAGAAGTCCCCGTCCCGCACCGCCCGGGTCTTCATCCCCGCCGCGTCCGAACCCGCCTCCGGCTCCGACAGGCAGTACGAGAACATCCCCTCACCCCGGGCCAGCGCCCCCAGGTACTTCGCCTTCAGCTCCTCCGAGCCCGACAGCTGCACCGGCAGCGACCCCAGCTTGTTCACCGCCGGGATCAGCGACGACGAGGCGCACACCCGCGCCACCTCCTCGATCACGATCACCGTCGCCAGCGCATCCGCCCCCGCACCACCGAACTCCTCCGGCACGTGCACCGCGTGCAGATCATTGCCCTGCAGCGCGTCCAACGCCTCCTGCGGGAACCGGCCCTGCTCGTCCACCTCCGCCGCGAACGGAGCGATCTTCGCCTCGGCCAGCGAACGCACCGCCTCACGGAGCATCTCGTGCTCCTCGGAGATCCGGAAGAGATCGAAGTCCGCCGCCCCTGCGCTGCCCGCCATGATGCCCGCCTCGTCGAGTTCGGATGGTGCCGTGAAGTCCCGGTTAGTTACCGTTAAGTAGAGATCCTAGGGCTCCGACCTGCGGCTGCCTAGATCAGTCGACGTCCGTGCCGAGGGTGTCGCCGGCCCGGTGATCGCGGAAGTACTGCGGCATCCGGTCGTTGCGCATCGCCTCCCAGAGCTGCGCGGCCGGGCGCTCGTCCAGCAGCACCACGCTCTGCCCGTCCCGGGTGTCGAAACCGCCGAACGGCGCGTTCATGAACCGGACGTCGTCCGGGCGCAGCGAGCGCAGGCTCCAGGCGAGTTGGAACAGGTCGGTGTTGGAGAGCCGGTCGTCGACGCTGACCACCTCGCCGACCGACTGCAGCAGGCCGCCGAGCCTGGACGGGCTGGTCAGGGTGCCGGAGTCCATGATCCGCAGCATCAGCGAGCGGAGGAAGTTCTGCTGACGCTTGGTGCGGTCGAGGTCCCCGCCGGGCAAGCCGTAGCGCTCGCGGACGTACAGCAGGGCCTGGGCGCCGTCCATGTGGTGGGTGCCGGCTTCCCAGGCGCGGGCCTCGCCGACCGCCTCGATGGTGCGCGGGATCGTGATGTCCACCCCGCCGACGGCGTCGGTGAGCGCGCGGAAGCCGTTCCAGTCGATCACGGCGAGGTGGTCGATCCGGATGCCGGTGAGGTTCTGCACGGTCTCGGTCATCAGCGCCGGGCCGCCCCAGGAGTAGGCCGCGTTCAGCTTGGCCCGACCGTGGCCGGGGACGTCCGTCCAGGTGTCGCGGGGCAGCGAGACCAGGGAGGCGCTGCGGCGGTCCTCGGAGAGGTGCAGCAGCATCATGGTGTCGCTGCGGGCCGCCCCCGCCCGCCAGGCCGGGGCCCTGGCGGCGCTCCCGGTGGTCGGGACGTCGGAACGGGCGTCCAGGCCGACCAGCAGCAGGTTGAGGCCGCTCGCCGGGACGGGCTGCGGCTGGGCGGACTCCGGTGCGGTGGGGAAGGCGTCCGGGATGCGGGTGACCGAGGAGGCGTAGTGCTGGGCCACCCAGTACACGGTGCCGCCGGCGCCGAGGGCCAGCACCAGCAGGGCGCAGAGCGTCCAGAGCAGGACGCGGCGGGTGCGGCGGCGCCTGGCGGGCGGCTCGGGGCCGTCCTCCTCCCCCGGGCCGTCCGCGGCGTCCTCCTCGCCGCCCCTCGGCCCGAAGAGGCTCAGGCCGGCCCCGGGGCGCGCCGGCTCCGCGGGGAGCGGGGACTCCGCGGGGAGCGCGGACTCCTCCGGGTGCGCCGGCGCGTCCCTGTGGGCCGCCTCCTCCTCGTGCGCCGGGGCGTCCGTGTGCGGCGGCTCGTCCGGGCTCGGCGGCCCGTCCTGGCGTTCGGGCTTCGGATCCATGCGCGCATTGTGCCGTCGGTCACACCCGCCGCGCCGGGGTTCCGGCCGGATCGCCGCGCAACTCCGGCGCCGGGCCGGAAACCAGGCCCCCGCCGGCCGGATCATCGGTCCTGCTGGGACGGCCTGGGCGGGGTAGGGAGCGGCGGATAGCATCGGGGTCGCACGTCCTGTCCGTCCAGCCGACCAGACCCCCCGGTCGACATCCTGCAAAGGGGAACCCGTGACCCTCCGCATCTCCGTGATCGGCACCGGTTACCTCGGCGCCACCCACGCCGCTGCCATGGCGGAGTTCGGCTTCGAGGTGCTGGGCCTGGACATCGACCCCGACAAGATCGCCATGCTGACCGCCGGCCGGGTCCCGATGTACGAGCCGGGCCTGTCCGAGCTGCTGCTCAAGCACGTGGCCGGCCATGAGGGCTCGACCGGGCGGCTGCGCTTCACCACCTCCGCCCAGGAGGCCGCGGAGTTCGGCGACGTGCACTTCATCTGCGTCAACACCCCGCAGCGCAAGGGCGAGTTCGCCGCCGACATGTCGTACGTGGACGCCGCGATCGACGCGCTCGCCCCACACCTGACCCGCCCGGTGCTGGTGGTCGGCAAGTCCACCGTCCCGGTCGGTTCGGCGGGCCGGCTGGCCGAGCGGCTGGCCGCCCAGGCGCCGGTCGGCGCGGGCGCCGAGCTCGCCTGGAACCCGGAGTTCCTGCGCGAGGGCTTCGCCGTCCAGGACACCCTGCGCGCGGACCGGATCGTGGTCGGCGTCCGCAGCGAGCGCGCCGAGCAGCTGCTGCGCGAGGTGTACGCGGACCCGATCGCGGCCGGGGTGCCGTTCGTGGTCACCGACTTCGCCACCGCCGAGCTGGTCAAGGCCGCCGCCAACTCCTTCCTCGCCACCAAGATCTCGTTCATCAACGCGATGGCCGAGGTCTGCGAGGCGGCCGGCGCGGACGTCACGCTGCTCTCCGACGCGCTCGGCTACGACGAGCGGATCGGCCGCAAGTTCCTCAACGCGGGCCTCGGCTTCGGCGGCGGCTGCCTGCCCAAGGACATCCGCGCGTTCATGGCCCGCGCCGGCGAGCTCGGCGCCGACCAGGCGCTGACCTTCCTGCGCGAGGTCGACTCGATCAACATGCGCCGCCGCTCCCGGATGGTCGAGCTGGCCCGCGAGCAGTGCGACGGCGGCTTCCTGGGCCGCCGGGTGGCCGTCCTCGGCGCCGCGTTCAAGCCGAACTCGGACGACATCCGGGACTCCCCCGCGCTCAACGTGGCCGCCCAGATCCAGCTCCAGGGCGCCCAGGTCACGGTGTACGACCCGAAGGCGACGGACAACGCCCGCAAGATGTTCCCCGGCCTGGCCTACGCCGGGTCCGCGCTGGAGGCGGCCGAGGGGGCGCACGTCGTCCTGCACCTCACCGAGTGGCAGGAGTTCCGCGAGCTGGACCCGGCCGAGCTGGGCGAGGTGGTCGCCGAGCGCCGGCTCCTCGACGGCCGCAACGCCCTGGACGCCGACGCCTGGCGGGCGGCCGGCTGGACGTACCGGGCCCTCGGCCGCCCGAGCTGAACCGCCCCCGGACGGGCGGGAATCCCCCACCGGGGTGTGTCGTTGGCACCGGCATGACGAGCTACGGAGACGACGCGACGGTCCGCGACATCCTCACGGCCAAGGGCGACACCTGGGCGGTGGTGGGCCTGTCCAACAACACCGCCCGGGCCGCGTACGGCGTCGCCAGGGTGCTCCAGAGCCACGGCAAGCGCATCGTTCCGGTGCACCCCAAGGCCGAGACGGTGCTCGGCGAACCGGGGTACGCCTCGCTCGCCGAGATCCCGTTCGAGATCGACGTGGTGGACGTGTTCGTGAACAGCGCGCTGGCCGGCGAGGTGGCCGACCAGGCGGTGGCCGCCGGGGCGAAGGCGGTCTGGTTCCAGCTCGGTGTGGTGGACGAGGACGCCTACGCGCGGACGACGGCCGCCGGGGTGGCGATGGTCATGGACAAGTGCCCCGCCATCGAGATCCCGCTGCTCGGCTGAGCCCGGACCGGACCGGGGCGGACCGCTCCGGGCAGTGGCCTCGCGACTCGCTCCAGCAGGCCGTCGTGCTCGCCCGGCCCTGCCCTCCGGGTGGGGGCAGGGCGGACCTCGTCAGCCGTCGAGCTGCGCGAGGGTGGCGATGGACGGCCGGCGGCCCTCGGCGCGCAGGCGGGCCGCAACACCCTCGGCGTCGCGCAGGACGCGGACGGCGTTGTGCCAGGTGAGCTTGGCGAGGTCGGCCTCCGACCAGCCGCGGCGCAGCAGTTCGGCGATCAGGTTCGGGTAGCCGGCCACCGAGTCCAGGCCGGCCGGGAGGAAGGCGGTGCCGTCGAAGTCCCCGCCGATGCCGATGTGGTCGACGCCGGCCACCTCGCGCATGTGGTCGAGGTGGTCGGCGACGGTGGCCGGGGTGGCGACCGGGCGGGGGGTGGCCTGCTCGAAGGCGCGCTGGCAGGCCATCGCGGCCGGGGTCGTGTCGAGGTGGTCGAAGCCGTGGGCGCGCATGTTCTCGTCCGCCGCGGCGGTCCACTCGATGGCCGCGGGCAGGATGAACTTGGGCACGAAGGTGGCCATCGCCACGCCGCCGTTGCCGGCGAGCGCGGCGAGCACGTCGTCCGGGACGTTGCGCGGGTGGCCGCAGACGGCCCGCGCGGAGGAGTGCGAGAAGACCACCGGTGCCTCGGTGACGCGCAGCGCGTCGCGCATGGTGTCGGCGGAGACGTGCGAGAGGTCGACCAGCATGCCGAGCCGGTTCATCTCCCGGACGACCTCCTCGCCGAAGGCGGTGAGCCCGCCGGCGGCCGGCTCGTCGGTGGCCGAGTCGGCCCACGGGGTGTTGTCGTTGTGGGTCAGCGTCAGGTAACGGACGCCGAGGTCGTACAGGGCCCGCAGGGTGGCGAGCGAGCAGTCGATGGAGTGGCCGCCCTCGGCGCCCATCAGGGAGGCGATCCGGCCCTCGGCGCGGGCGGTCTCCATGTCGTCCGCGGTGAGGGCGAGCCGGAGCCGGTCGGGGAAGCGCTCGGCCAGCGTCCGGACGAAGTCGATCTGCTCCAGCGTGGCGCTGACCGCGTGGTCGCCGGCCAGCCGGGAGGGGACGTAGACGGACCAGAACTGCGCGCCGACCCCGCCCGCGGTGAGGCGGGCGAGGTCGGTGTGCAGGCGGGCGCTCTGGTCGGCGGCCAGATCGACCGCGTCGAGGTCGTAGCCGACCTGCTCGCGCATCGCCCACGGCAGGTCGTTGTGCCCGTCCACCACGGGCGCGACGCGCAGCAGAGCCCGGGCGCGCCCCAGCAGGGCGGTGGCGGAGGAGGGATCCAGCAGCTCAGAGGTCATACGAGCTGTTGTATCCGATATGACTACTTTCCAAAGCCGAAGGAGGAGGAACCCGCCACCTTGGCCCTGAGCTTCTTGCCCTTCTCGGTGGCCTGGCTGTTCAGCTCGGCCTGGAAGTCGGTCATCCGCTCGGTCAGCTCCGGGTCGAACGCGGCGAGCATCCGCACCGCCAGCAGGCCCGCATTGCGCGCGCCCGCCACCGAGACGGTCGCCACCGGCACGCCGGCCGGCATCTGGACGATCGACAGCAGGCTGTCCATGCCGTCCAGGTAGCGCAGCGGCACCGGCACGCCGATGACCGGCAGCGGGGTGACCGAGGCGAGCATGCCCGGCAGGTGGGCGGCACCGCCGGCGCCCGCGATGATCGCCTTCAGGCCGCGCTTGTGGGCGTTCTCGCCGTAGGCGACCATCTCGCGCGGCATCCGGTGGGCGGAGACGACGTCCACCTCGTACGGGATCTCGAACTCGTCGAGGGCCTGGGCGGCGGCCTCCATCACGGGCCAGTCGGAGTCCGAGCCCATCACGATGCCGACAAGGGGGGAAGTCATTCGGTGATCGTTCCTCGCAGGTAGGCGGCCGCGTGACGGGCGCGCTCGCGGACGTCGTCGAGGTCGTCCCCGAAGACGTTGACGTGGCCGACCTTGCGGCCGGGCTTCACGTCCTTCCCGTACATGTGGATCTTCAGGCCCGGGTCACGGGCCATGCAGTGCAGGAAGGCGTGGTACATGTCCGGGTAGTCGCCGCCGAGGACGTTGACCATGACGGTCCACTTGGCGCGCGGGCGGGGGTCGCCGAGCGGCAGGTCGAGCACGGCACGCAGGTGGTTCTCGAACTGCGAGGTGACGGCGCCGTCCTGGCTCCAGTGCCCGGAGTTGTGCGGACGCATGGCCAGCTCGTTGACCAGGATCCGGCCGTCCCGGGTCTGGAACAGCTCGACCGCGAGGTGGCCGGTGATGCCCAGCTCGCCGGCGATCCGCAGGGCCAGCTGCTGGGCCTCGTCGGAGAGGGCCGGGTCGAGGTCGGGCGCCGGCGCGGTGACCTCGGCGCAGACGCCGTTCTCCTGGAGGCTCTCCACCACCGGGTAGGCGACGGCCTGGCCGCTGGGCGAGCGGACCACGTTGGCGGCCAGCTCGCGGACGAAGTCGACCTTCTCCTCGGCCAGCACCGGCACGCCGGCCAGGAACGGTGCCTGGGCCTGCTGCTCGTCGTCGACGACCCAGACGCCCTTGCCGTCGTAGCCGCCGCGGACGGTCTTCAGCACGACCGGGTAGCCGGCGCCCTCGGCGGCGAAGGCGGTGACGTCGGCCGGGTCGGCGACGATCCGGTGCCGCGGGCAGGGGACGCCGATGGCGTCGAGCTTGGCCCGCATGACGCCCTTGTCCTGGGCGTTGACCAGCGCGTCCGGGCCGGGGCGGACGGCGATGCCGTCGGCCTCCAGGGCCCGCAGGTGCTCGGTCGGCACGTGCTCGTGGTCGAAGGTGACGACATCGCAGCCGGCCGCGAAGCGGCGGAGCGTGTCGAGGTCGCGGTAGTCACCGAGGACGACGTCGGAGACCACCTGCGCGGCGGAGTCCTGGGGCGTGTCGGCGAGGAGCTTGAACCTGACCCCGAGCGGGATGCCCGCCTGGTGTGCCATGCGGGCCAGCTGCCCACCGCCGATCATGCCCACCACTGGAAAATTCGCATTGCCCGGGGAAGTCACGCGGCCCAGGATATCCGGGCCGGTCGGGGGCGGTGGAACCACCGTCGCGGCCGATGGAGCGGACGCGCGTAGATGTCAACCCGACGCCCTCGGGGCTGAGCCGATCGGCGGAAGCGGGTAGCCTGGTTCGCCAGGTCCTGCTACGCGCGGTCAGATCATGTGTGTGCACGCAGGGCTCCAGGGGTCAGCCGAGCACCCGCTCCGGACCCCCTCGTCGGCAGGTACATGGAGGCAGCCCGGTATGGCGACGACCACGGCGTCGAACCCCTCGCTGGCGCAGAAGCTGCGCGGGCTGTCCGGCGAGGTGGTGAAGTTCGCCATCGTCGGCCTGAGCGGCGTGGTGGTCAACTTCGCCGTGTTCTGGATCTGCATCAACGGGTTCCACCTGGCCTCGCTGCGGTCGAACATCGCCGCCACGCTGGTGGCCATCGCCACCAACTACCTCGGCTACCGCTACTGGCTGTACCGGGACCGCGATGCGGCCTCGCGCAAGCGCGAGATCACGCTCTTCCTGCTGTTCAGCGGCGCCGGCATGCTGATCGAGACCGGGGTGCTGGGCTTCTCGGTCTACGTCCTGGGCCTGGACTCGCACTTCGAGCAGCTGGCCGCGAAGGTCGCCGGCCTCGCCGTGGCCACGGTGTTCCGCTTCGTCTCGTACCGGACCTGGGTGTTCACGGCGATCCCCGAGCCGGAGGCCGCCGAGGGCGAGGCCCCCGGCCTGGTCGCCCAGGCCGAACTGATGCTGGCCACCGAGCAGATCCGGTACGCCAAGGCCGAGTAGGCGCGCCGGCCTCCACTTGCCCGGGTCCCCGGGACGAGAGGACAGTGGTCTTACCGGGGGTGAGCACGGCCGGCGGACGATCGAGGCCGAGGGGGGTTACCCAGGAGGCTCGCCATGGCGTTCGTCCAGATCATCGACTGCAAGACCGACCGGGTGGAAGACCTCAACCGGCTCATGGACACGTGGGCCGAGCAGACCAGGGGCAGGCGCACGGTGGGCCACGCGATGGTGACCACGGACCGCTCCGACACCAAGCACGTCGTGGAGATCGTGGAGTTCCCCTCCTACGAGGAGGCCATGCGGAACTCCAGCCTGCCCGAGACCGACCGGATTTTCCGGGAGATGGTGGCGCTCTGCGACGAGCCGCCGACCTTCACCGACCTCGACGTGGTCCGCGACACCCAGTTCAACAAGGCGGTCGCGGCCCGGATGTTCGAGGAGATGTCCAAGGGCAACGTGGCCGTGATGGACGAGCTGGTGGCCGAGGACTACCACGACCACGACTTCGCCAACCAGCGGGACACCGTGGGCCTGGCCGCGATCAAGGCCGAGGCGGCCGGCTACCTGGCGGCCTTCGACTTCACCTTCACCATCGAGCGCCAGCTCGCCGACGGCGACGAGGTCGCCACCCGGTGGAGCTGGACGGCCCGGCACAAGGGCGACTTCATGGGGATCCCGGCCACCGGGAAGACCGTGACCGGCAGCGGCACGACGACCTTCCGGTTCGAGAACGGGAAGATCAAGGAAGGCTGGTGGCACTGGGACGTGATGGGCGTGATGCGCCAGCTCGGCATGATGCCGTCCTAGTCGTTCCTGCGGCTCCGCCCCAGGAAGAGCGCGAACACCGGTGGCTTCAGTGAGAGCAGTTCGAGCCGGCCGCCGTCCGCCTCCGCCAGGTCGCGGGCGACGGCCAGCCCGATGCCGGTCGAGTTGCGGCCGCTGACCGCGCGTTCGAAGACCCGGTTGCCCAGCTCCGGCGGCACCCCTGCGCCCTGGTCCTGCACCTCGACCACCAGGGACGTCCCGGACGGCCGCACCCGCAGCGTGATCGTCCCGGCGCCGTGCATCAGCGAGTTCTCGATCAGGGTGGCCAGCACCTGCGCCACCGTGCCCGGGGTGCCGACCGCGGTGACCCCGTGCAGGCCCTCCACCTGGAGCACCCGGCCGGTGCCGCGGAGCGACGCGCCCCACTCCTCCACCTGCTGCTTGATCACGTCGTCGAGGTCGAAGGCGACCGCGGTGGGGCTGCGCGGGTCCCGCTGGGTGGTGAGCAGTCGCTGGACGACGTCGGTGAGCCGCTCGACCTGCTGGAGGGCGATGGTCGCCTCCTCCTTGACGGTGTCCGGCTCCTCGGCGAGCGCGGTGATCTCCTCCAGCCGCATGGAGAGCGCGGTGAGCGGGGTGCGCAGCTGGTGCGAGGCGTCGGCGGCGAGCCGCCGCTCGGCGGTGAGCATCCGGGCGATCCGCTCGGCGCTGACGTCCAGGACCTCGGCGACCCGGTCGAGCTCCGGGACGCCGTAGCGCCGGTCGCGGGGGCGGGGGTCGCCGGAGCCGAGCCGCTCGGCGGTCTCGGCGAGGTCGGTGAGCGGGCGGGCGAGCCGCTTGGCCTGCCAGACGGCGAGGGCGACGGCGGCCTGGACGGCGAGCAGGGCGACCACGCCGAGCAGCAGCAGCATGTTGGCGATCTCGTGGTCGACCGCGGCCCGGGACTGCTCCACGGTGACGGTCTCACCGCTGGCCCCCTGCTCGACGGCCTTCAGCAGGTGGTCCCCCTCCGGCCGGGTGCCGCTGGAGACGATCGGCTGACCGGGGATGTCCACCTCGACGTACTGGCCGTCGGTCACCTGGTTGGCGAACTTGTCGCCGGTGACCGGCTCGCCGGCCGCGAGCCGGTTCTCCACCAGGGCGAGCACCCGGACGGCCGCGGCGTCGACGCGGTCCTGGGCGGCGTTGACGATGGTGCGCTTCTCGACCAGGGCGAGGGGCACGCAGAACACGACGACGACCACCAGGACAACGCCCAGCAGCGAGTTGATCATCCGGCGTTTCACGCTGCCGCTCCCCGTGGTGCTGTGGAACCGGGCCGGGGCGGGCGCCCCTGGCCGGGCCCAGGGTCTGTCTTGTGGATCAGCCCTAATTCTTCTCGAACCGGAAACCCACCCCGCGCACGGTGGCGATGTACCGGGGGTTGGCCGCGTCGTCGCCGAGCTTCTTGCGCAGCCACGAGATGTGCATGTCCAGCGTCTTGGTGGAGGTCCACCAGGTGGTGTCCCAGACCTGGCGCATGATCTCCTCGCGGGTGACCACCCGGCCGGCGTCCCGGACCAGCACCCGCAGCAGCTCGAACTCCTTGGCGGAGAGAGTGAGCTCCTCCTCGCCGAGCCAGGCGCGGTGCGACTCGATGTCGATCTTCACCCCGTGCGCGCCGGTGGTGAGCTGGTCGACGTTGCCGCGCCGGAGCAGGGCCCGGACCCGGGCCAGCAGCTCGGCGAGGCGGAACGGCTTGGTGACGTAGTCGTCGGCGCCCGCGTCGAGGCCGACCACCGTGTCCACCTCGTCGGCCCGGGCGGTGAGCACCAGGACGGGGCAGCTCTTGCCGTCGGCGCGCAGACGCCGGCAGACCTCCAGGCCGTCCATCTCCGGCAGGCCGAGGTCGAGGACGACGAGGTCGACCTCCTCGGTGAGCCCGGCGGCCAGCGCGGTCGGGCCGTCCTCCCGGACGAGCACCTCATATCCCTCGCGTCGCAGGGCCCGGGCGAGGGGTTCGGAGATCGCCGGATCGTCCTCGGCGAGCAGCACACAGGTCATGTGGTGATGGTAGTCCGCCGGGGTATGGCCGTTGTCGCTGTGAGGTAGTTCACAGAGCGTGATCGTTATACGGACGGCGAACACCGCTCAACGAACCGCTCCCGACCGCGTGTTCGGCGAAGATTCTGCCCTTCGATCTTCAATCCGAAGGAATTACCGCGGCTAGACCATGGATCGAACAAGCTAGCCTGTCGCAGGCTTTACCATCGGCATACCTAATTGCCACGTTTTGTCAGCCGATGGCGCCAAATATCGCCACGTACAGTGGTTCCGTCCACGTCCGCCGCCACCCCCCTTGGCGGACGCTGTCAGGCAAGGAACCCCTACACATGGCGTCTACGACCCTGGACGCCGGCCTCAAGCCGGCCTCTCCCAGCGGCAAGACCTTCCTCGGGCACCCCCGTGGACTCGCCACTCTCTTCATGAGCGAGATGTGGGAGCGCTTCAGCTACTACGGCATGCGCGCCCTGCTGGTCCTCTACATGACGGCCTCCGTCGCAGAGGGCGGCCTCGGCATGAAGGCGGCCGTCGCCGCCGCCGTCTACAGCGTGTACACGGCGATGGTCTACCTGCTCGCCCTCCCGGGCGGCTGGATCGCGGACCGCTTCCTCGGTGCCCGCAAGACCGTCGCCGTCGGCGGTGTGATCATCATGATCGGCCACTTCCTGCTGGCCGTGCCGATGAGCGCATCGTTCTTCGTCGGTCTGGCGTTCATCGCGATCGGCTCCGGCCTGCTGAAGGCCAACATCTCGACGATGGTCGGCCACCTGTACGACGGGCCGAACGACCCGCGTCGCGACGGTGGCTTCACGATCTTCTACATGGGCATCAACCTCGGTGCCTTCGCCGCCCCGCTGGTCATCGGCACCGTCGGCCAGAGCGTGAACTGGCACCTCGGCTTCGCGCTCGCCGGCGTCGGCATGGCGCTCGGCCTGACCCAGTTCCTGCTGGGCACCCGCCACCTGAGCCCGAAGAGCGACGTGGTCACCTCGCCGATCTCGGCCGCCGAGAAGAGCACGATCTTCAAGAAGGCCGGCATCTGGCTGGGCCTGGCCGCCGTCTTCTACGCGATCGTCGCGCTGACCGGCCACTTCACCATCAACTGGGCGATCTGGCCGCTGTCGATCGCGGGCATCGCGATCCCGGTCTTCGTCTTCGCCAAGGTGAAGCGGGACAAGGACCTCGACGAGACCGAGCAGTCCCGGATGAGCGGCTACATCTGGTTCTTCGTCGCCGCCGCCGTGTTCTGGATGATCTACGACCAGTCCGGCTCGACCCTGAGCATCTTCGCGGACGAGAACACCGCGTCCACGCTCTTCGGGTTCAACTTCCCGTCGACCTGGTTCCAGTCGCTGAACCCGCTGTACATCATGGCGCTGGCCCCGGTCTTCGCCTGGCTCTGGGTGGCCCTGGCCCGCCGGAGCAAGAACCCCAGCACCACCATGAAGTTCGCCTTCGGTCTGCTGATGATCGGCGGCTCCTTCCTGGTCATGATGCTGGCGATGGGCGCCGCCGCGGGCGGCACCAAGGTCACCCCGCTCTGGCTGGCCATGGTCTACCTGGTCCAGACCGTCGGTGAGCTGACCCTCTCCCCGGTCGGCCTCTCCGTCACCACCAAGCTGGCCCCCACGAAGTACGCCAGCCAGATGATGGGTGTCTGGTTCCTCGCCGTCACCGCCGGTGACTGCGTCGCGGCCATCTTCCAGCTGGTCCTCGGCGACGAGGTGGTCGGATCCACCGGGTACTTCGCCTTCCAGGGTGCGATGGCCATCGTGGCCGGCATCGGTCTGGCGATGTACCGCAAGAAGGTCGTGAAGCTGATGGGCGACGTGCACTGACGCCCAGCCGACCTGGCACCGGCCCCGGGGCCGCTGTGGATTCCTGAGATCCACGGCGGCCCCGGTCGCGTTTCCGGGCCCGGACCCGACCGCAGCTCCGGCCCCGACCGCAGCTCCGGCCCCGCCCGCACGTCAGGCCCGGCCGTGCGAGGGTGACGGGATGCCTACCGACTCACTCCCCCGTCAGCTCGCCCGCACCCGGCGCTTCACCCTCGGCGCCCCCGCCGCTCCGGCCGTCTCCGCCGACGGCCGCACCGTGCTCTTCCTGCGCAGCCGGGCCGGCGACGACCCGGTCTCCTGCCTCTGGGCGCTCGACACCGCCACCGGCGCGGAGCGGCTGCTCGCCGACCCCGCCGCGCTCGGCACCGACGACGCCGCCCTCCCCGAGGCCGAGCGGATCCGCCGCGAGCGCGCCCGGGTGCTGACCACCGGCATCACCGCCTTCGGCACCGACGGCACCGGCCGGCTCGCCGTCTTCGCCCTCCACGGCGCGCTCTGGCTCGTGGACACCGCCCTCGCGGACACCGCCGACGGCGCCGTCCGCAGCATCCCCACCGCCGCCCCGGTGTACGACCCGCGCCTCGACCGGGCCGGCCGCCGGATCGCCTACGTCGGCGGCGGCGCCCTGCGCGTGGTCGGCACCGACGGCCGCGACGACCGGGCGCTCGCCGAACCCGAGCACGAGGAGGTGGCGTACGGGACGGCCGAGCACGTCGCCGCCGAGTCGATGTACCGCACCCGCGGCCACTGGTGGTCCCCGGACGGCACCGCGCTGCTCGCCGCCCGCGTCGACGACCGCCCGCTGAGCCGTCTCCACCTCGCCGACCCGGCCGAGCCGCAGCGGCCGCCGCGGACGGTCCGCTACCCGCTGGCCGGCACCGCCAACTCCGACGTCTCGCTCTGGCTGCTCCCCCTCGACCCGGACCGCCCCGGCGACCGCGCCGAGGTCCGCTGGGACCGGGCCGGCTTCGAGTACCTCACCGCCGCCGGCTGGGACGACCACGGCCCGTACGCCGCCGTGCAGAGCCGCGACCAGCACACCGTCCGCACCCTGGCGATCGCCCCGGACGGCGCCACGAGCGCCCTGGCCGAGCAGCGTGACGAGCACTGGGTCGAGCTGGTGCCCGGCCTGCCGGTCCGGACGGCGTCCGGGGCGCTGGTCGGCTCCGCCGACCTCGGCGGGACCCGCCACCTCACCGTGGCCGGCCAGCCGGTCACCCCGGCCGGGCTGCAGCTGCGCGCGGTGCTCGGGACCGAGGGCGAACAGGTGCTGTTCACCGCCACCGAGGAGCCCACCGAGACCCACCTCTGGCTGTACGAGCCGGCCGAAGGCCTGCGCCGGCTGAGCGAGGGGCCCGGCCTGCACACCGGTGTGCGGCGCGGCGGCACGCTGGTGCTCACCACCCGGGCCACCGGCGCCCCGGCCGGCCGGACCACCGTCCTGCCCGCGGGCCGCCCCGCGCTCCCGCTGGCCTCGTACGCACAGGCGCCCGTCCTCACCGCCCGGCCGGAGCTGCTCCGGCTCGGCCCGCGCGGACTCTGCGCCGCGCTCTTCCTGCCCGCCGGCCACCGCCCCGGGGACGGGCCGCTGCCCGTCCTGCTCGACCCGTACGGCGGGCCGGCGCTGCAGAAGGTCACCACCGGCGGCGGCTGGCCGGAGCTGGTGTCGCAGTGGTTCGCCGACCAGGGCTTCGCCGTCCTGGCCGTCGACGGCCGCGGCACCCCCGGCCGCGGTCCGCGCTGGGACAAGGAGGTCTTCGGGGACAAGGCCACCCCGGCCCTGGAGGACCAGGTCGAGGGGCTGCACGAGGCCGCCCGGCTGCGGCCCGGACTGCTCGACCTCGACCGGGTCGCGATCCGCGGCTGGTCCTACGGCGGCTACCTCGCCGCGCTGGCCGTGCTGCGGCGGCCGGACGTCTTCCACGCCGCCGTCGCCGGCGCCGCCCCCACCGACCAGCGGCTCTACGACACCCACTGGCAGGAGCGGTTCCTCGGCCACCCCGACGAGCACCCCGAGCGCTACGACGCCTGCTCGCTGGTCGCCGACGCGCCGCGGCTGCGCCGCCCGCTGCTGCTGGTCCACGGCCTCGCCGACGACAACGTCTTCCCGGTCCACGCCCTGCGGCTCTCCGCCGCCCTGCTCGCGGCCGGGCGCCCGCACGAGGTGCTGCCGCTCAGCGGCACCACCCACACGCCCACCGACGAGGCGGTGGCGGAGAACCTGCACCACCACCAGCTGGACTTCCTGAAGCGCTCGCTCGGCCTCGCCTGACGCCGGACCCCGCCGGGGGCCACCCGAAGTCCCGCCCGGGCCCCGCCCGAACGGGAGGAGCCCCCGCGCCCCGTCGAGGGACGCGGGGGCTCCCCGCGGTGCGCCGAATCAGACCTCGCGCACGCCGGCCCGCCAGACGGCCGCCGTCAGCGGCACGCCCGGCCGGTACGCGAGGTGCACGTGCGAGGGCGCCTCCAGCAGCTGGAGGTCGGCGCGGGCGCCCACGCGCACCGTGCCGACGTCCGTCCGCCGCAGCGCGTGCGCGCCGCCCGCGGTGGCCGCCCAGACCGCCTCGTCCGGGGTCATCCCCATCTCCCGCACCGCGACCGCGATGCAGAACGCCATCGAGCTGGTGAAGCTGGAGCCCGGGTTGCAGTCGGTCGAGAGCGCCACCACGGCGCCCGCGTCGAGCAGCCGGCGCGCGTCCGGGTAGGCGGCGCGGGTGGAGAACTCCGCGCCGGGCAGCAGCGTCGCCACCGTGGCCGAGCCGGCCAGCGCCGCCACGTCCTCGTCGGTCAGGTGGGTGCAGTGGTCGGCGGAGGCCGCGCCCAGCTCGACGGCGAGCTGCACGCCGGGGCCGTAGGAGAGCTGGTTGGCGTGCACCCGGGGGGTGAGGCCGCGCTCGACGCCGGCGGTCAGGATCGCGCGCGCCTGGTCCCCGTCGAAGGCGCCGTTCTCGCAGAACACGTCCACCCAGCGGGCGTACGGCGCGCAGGCGTCCAGCATCTCGCCGGTGACCAGGTCGACGTACCCGGCCGGGTCGTCCGCGTACTCGGGGGCGACCACGTGGGCGCCGAGGTAGGTGGTCTCGGGGGTGTACGAGGAGGCGATCCGCAGCGCCCGCGCCTCGTCCGGCACGGTCAGCCCGTAGCCGGACTTGCACTCGATCGAGGTCGTCCCCTGGCGCAGCGCCTCGCGGACGAACCGGGCCAGGTTGGCGTCCAGCTCGGCGTCGCTCGCGGCCCGGGTGGCGGCCACCGTGGTGCGGATGCCGCCGGCGGTGTACGACTGGCCGGACATCCGGGCGTTGAACTCGGCGGTGCGGTCGCCCGCGAACACCAGGTGGGCGTGCGAGTCGACGAAGCCCGGCAGCAGCGCCCGCCCCGCCGCGTCGAACCGCTCGTCGGCGGCGGGCGCCTCGGCGGCCGGGCCGACCCAGGCGATCGTGCCGCCGTCCACCACCACGGCCGCGTCGGTGAGCAGGCCCAGCGGCCCGGTGCCCTGCGCGGGGTCGTTGGTGACCAGGCTGCCGATGCCGGTGATCAGGGTGCTCGGCATGCCGTCGCTCTTGGGGGTGCTGGGGGTGCTCACGTCAGGCCTTTCGGGATGGACGAGGGGCGGGGCGGGCCCGGTGCCCGCCCCGCCCCGGGGGTCAACGGGATCTCTCAGCAGCTCAGCGCCGTGATCGAGGAGTGCAGCGCGCCCGGGACGTCCGGCACCAGCTGGTGCACGCCGTCCTTGACCACGTGCCGGCCGCCGACCACCAGGTGCCGCACGTCGGCGGCCGAGGCGGCGAAGACCGCGATCTCGGCGCCGAGCCGGGAGGGCGGTCCGGCGGTGCGCACGGAGTCCAGCGCGATCACGGTGAAGTCGGCCAGCGAGCCGGCCTCGATCCGCCCGGCCTCCGGCCAGCCGAGCGAGGCGTGCCCGTCCTCGGTGCCGGCCCGCAGCAGCGCGTTGGCCGTCCAGTGGCCGCGCGTGCGGGTGCGCAGCCGCTCGTCCAGCTCCAGCGCGCGGGCCTCCTCGAACGGGTCGATGACGGCGTGGCTGTCGCTGCCGAGCGTCACCGGGCAGCCGGCCGAGGACAGTTGGCGGGCCGGGCCGATGCCGTCCGCGAGGTCCCGCTCGGTGGTGGGGCACATGCAGATGGTGGTGGAGGAGTCGGTGAGGAGCTTGATGTCCTCCTCCGTGAGGTGGGTGGCGTGCACCGCGGAGGTGCGCGGGCCGAGCGCGCCGTGGTCGGCGAGCAGCCGGGTCGGGGTGACGCCGTGCGCGGTGAGGCAGGCGTCGTTCTCGGCGGTCTGCTCGGAGAGGTGGACGTGCAGCGGCGCCTTGCGCATCGACGCCCAGTGCGCGACGGTGCCGAGCTGCTCGGCGGGCACCGCCCGGACGGAGTGGATCGCCGCACCGATCCGGGCGTGCTCGCGCGGGCGCAGCGCGCCGGCGCGCTCGGCCCAGGCGTCGGCGTCGCCGTCGCTGAACCGGCGCTGCGGCTTGGTCGGCTCGGCACCGAAGCCGGAGGAGAGGTAGCAGGTGTCCAGCAGGGTGATCCGGATGCCGGCCCGGGCGGCCGCCTCGATCAGCGCCTCGCCCATCGCGTTCGGGTCGTCGTAGCGGGCGCCGCCGGGCGCGTGGTGCAGGTAGTGGAACTCCCCGACCGCGGTGATGCCGGCGAGCGCCATCTCGGCGTAGACGGCGGTGGCGAGCGCCAGGTAGCTGTCCGGGTCCAGCGCGGTGGCGAACCGGTACATGGTGTCGCGCCAGGTCCAGAAGGTGCCGGAGCCGACCTGGACGTTGGCGCGCAGCGCCCGGTGGAAGGCGTGCGAGTGGGCGTTGGCCTGGCCGGGCAGCAGCAGCCCGTTCAGCCGGACCGCGCCGGGCGGGCAGGGCCCGCTGTCCGGCGTCACCTTGGCGATCTTGCCGCCGGCCCCGGTGGCGATCAGCACGTCCTGCTCGACCACCGGCCCGTTGACGTGGGGCAGCCAGGCGTACTGAGCCCAGTAGGTTACTGACACGCCAGGTCCTCCAGTACGTCGGCGAGCGCGGCGACCCCGGCCAGGCAGTCGGCGGTCTCGGCGTGCTCGGCCGGGGAGTGCGAGACGCCGCTCGGGTTCCGTACGAACAGCATGGCGGTCGGGATCGCCGATGCCAGGATTCCGGCGTCGTGTCCCGCGCCGGTCGGCAGGATCGGCACGCCGCCGGGCGCCCCGTTGCGCTCCAGCCGGCGGGCCAGGCGGTCGCGCAGCGGGCCGTCGAAGTCCACCACCGGGGTGTAGGACTCGCGGGTCAGCTCGACCCGGACGCCGTCGCGCTCTCCGCGTTCGTACGCGGCCCGCTCGATCTCCTCGACCAGCTCGGTGAGGGTCGCCTCGTCGGCGGCCCGGGAGTCCAGCCAGCCGCGGACCAGGGAGGCGATCGCGTTGGTGCCGTTGGGCTCCACCGCGACCTTGCCGAAGGTGGCCAGGGCGCCCGCCAGCTTCGCCTTCTTCCGGGCCGAGAGCACGGTGTTGGCGTAGGTGAGCATCGGGTCGCGGCGGTCCTCGATCCGGGTGGTGCCGGCGTGGTTGGCCTCGCCGTGGAAGTCGAAGCGCCAGCGGCCGTGCGGCCAGATCGCGCTCGCCACGCCGACCGGCTGGTCCTCGGCCAGGTAGCGGCCCTGCTCGACGTGCAGCTCGACGAAGGCGCCGATCCGGGCCAGCCGGTCGCCGTCCGCGCCGATGGCGGCGGGGTCGTAGCCGGCCCGCTCCATCGCGTCGGGCAGCCGGACGCCGTCGGCGTCGCGCAGCTCGTACGCGGCCTCCCTGCCGAGCACGCCGGCGGTCAGCCGGGAGCCGATGCAGGCCACGCCGAACCGGGCGCCCTCCTCGTCGCCGAAGTTGACGATCGCCAGCGGCTTGCCGAACTCGGTGCCGCGCGCGCGCAGTTCGTCCAGCGCGGCGAAGGAGGAGACCACGCCGAGCGGGCCGTCGTAGGCGCCGCCGTCCGGGACGGAGTCCAGGTGCGAGCCGGTGACGACGGCGCCCTCGCCCTGCGGGTCGCCCAGCCAGGCCCACTGGTTGCCGTTGCGGTCCAGCTCGTAGGTCAGGCCGCGCTTGCGGGCCTGCTCCTCGAACCAGGCCCGGCACTCGGCGTCCGCGGAGTTCCAGGCGAAGCGGCGGTAGCCGCCGGAGGAGGCGGAGCGGCCCACGGGGAGCAGCTCCGCCCACATCTCCAGGAAGGAGTCGCTCACAGCTCACCCATCGGGATGCGCACCCCGCGCTCGGCGGCGACCTCGTCGGCCCGGTCGTAGCCGGCGTCGACGTGCCGGATGACGCCCATGCCCGGGTCGTTGGTGAGCACCCGGCGGATCTTCTCGCCGGCCAGCGGCGTGCCGTCGGCCACCGTGACCTGGCCGGCGTGGATCGAGCGGCCGATGCCGACGCCGCCGCCGTGGTGGATGGAGACCCAGGACGCGCCGGAGGCGACGTTGACCATGGCGTTGAGCAGCGGCCAGTCGGCGATCGCGTCGGAGCCGTCCAGCATCGCCTCGGTCTCCCGGTACGGGGAGGCGACCGAGCCGCAGTCCAGGTGGTCGCGGCCGATCACGATCGGGGCGGAGAGCTCGCCGGAGGCGACCATGTCGTTGAAGCGCTCGCCGGCCTTGTCGCGCTCGCCGTAGCCGAGCCAGCAGATGCGCGCCGGGAGGCCCTGGAAGTGCACCTTCTCCTGGGCCATCTTGATCCAGCGGGCCAGCGACTCGTTCTCCGGGAAGAGGTCGAGCACGGCCTTGTCGGTCTTGTGGATGTCCTGCGGGTCGCCGGAGAGAGCGGCCCAGCGGAACGGGCCCTTGCCCTCGCAGAAGAGCGGGCGGATGTAGGCGGGGACGAAGCCGGGGAAGGCGAAGGCGCGGTCGTAGCCGGCCAGCTGGGCCTCGCCGCGGATCGAGTTGCCGTAGTCGAACACCTCGGCGCCGCGGTCCTGGAAGCCGACCATGGCCTCGACGTGCTTGGCCATCGACTCGCGCGAGCGCTGGGTGAACTCGGCGGGCTTCTCGGCCGCGTAGGTGGCCATGTCGTCGAAGGCGACACCGAGCGGCAGGTAGCTCAGCGGGTCGTGGGCGCTGGTCTGGTCGGTGACGATGTCGATCGGCGCGTCCATCGCGAGCAGCTGCGGGAACAGCTCGGCGGCGTTGCCCAGCAGGCCGATGGAGAGCGGCTGCTTCTTGTCGCGGGCGGCGGTGGCCAGCTCCAGGGCGTGGGAGAGGTTCTTGGCCTCGACGTCCAGGTAGCGGTGCTCGATCCGGCGGGCGATCCGGGACGGGTCGCAGTCGATGCAGATCGCCACGCCGCCGTTCATGGTGACGGCGAGCGGCTGGGCGCCGCCCATCCCGCCGAGGCCGGCGGTGAGGGTGATCGTCCCCTCCAGGGTGCCGTTGAAGCGCTTGTTGGCGACGGCGGCGAAGGTCTCGTAGGTGCCCTGGAGGATGCCCTGGGTGCCGATGTAGATCCACGACCCGGCGGTCATCTGGCCGTACATGGTGAGCCCGAGGCTCTCCAGCCGGCGGAACTCCTCCCAGTTGGCCCAGTCGCCGACCAGGTTGGAGTTGGCGATCAGCACGCGCGGCGCCCACTCGTGGGTCTGCATCACGCCGACCGGGCGGCCGGACTGGACCAGCATGGTCTCGTCCTGCTTCAGGCCCTGCAGCGTCTTCACCATGGCGTCGAAGGAGCGCCAGTCCCGGGCGGCCTTGCCGGTGCCGCCGTAGACGACGAGCTTCGACGGGTGCTCGGCCACCTCGGGGTCGAGGTTGTTCATGAGCATCCGCAGGGCGGCCTCCTGCTGCCACCCCTGCGTCGTGAGCCCCGTCCCCCGCGCCGCACGCACCTCGCGCGGTCCGCTCGTCTGCTGCTGCACCATGTCCTGGCCTCCCTGCGGATGAATTCATTCAGTCTTGGTTCGGCTGAATATATCCAAACAATCAGCCGGCGACCAGACCTCGGCCCCATCCGATCAGCGCCGGTGCGCCGGACCCCCGAGCGCTACCCTGAATCAGGCGAACACCAGCCACTCGGCCCAGTGCCGGCGAACGGAGGACGCGATGACGGCCATCACCGTGCGACCCGGAAGGCTCCGTGATGCCGCCGAGGAGATCGAACGGAGCACCGGCCTCCGCGTGCAGATCATCGGAGGAACCCTGGTGATGTCCCCGACCCCACGCGGCAAGCACGCGGGGACCGTTCGACGGCTGCGCATCCAGCTCGAACCCGGACTGCCGGCCGATCTCGGCGCCTACGAGGTGTCGTCGATCTCCATGCCGGGCAACGAAGAGGACTACGCCACCCCCGATCTGATCGTTCTCCCGGTCGACTGGGACGAGGACGACGAGTGGCTGGCCGACCCGCACGACGTGGCGCTGGCCGTCGAGGTGATCTCCAACTCCGAAGGCGTGACGAGCGTCGCCACCAAGACCGACTGGTACGCCACTGCCGGTGTGGCAGTGCTGCTCGCCGTCGACCCGCGCAAGGGGCTCTGGACGCTCCACACCTACCCTCGGGACGGCGCCTACCAGGGCGTGCTGCGCGGCAAGTACGGCGAGCCGGTGCCGCTGTCCGCTCCCCTGCCGCCGGAGCTGCGCACCGACGGGCTTCCGCTGTACGGCCCCCGCCGCTGACCGGCCTCAGGCCGCTGCGCCGCCGTCCCAGTCGATGCCGATCTCGGCGAGCCAGCGGCGGTCCTCGTCGTCCGGGACGGCCGGGGCTGCGGGGCGGGGCGGGCGGGGGATCTCCTGGACCGGGCCGAGGCCGTACTTGTCGGCGGCCGCGGCCGCGCGCGCGTCGGGCTCGATGACGCCGACGTGGACGGCGGTCTCGTCGCCCGGGTCGAGGACGGTGAGTTCGGGTTCGGGCAGGCGGCGCAGGGTGACGCGGCGTCCGCAGGCCGGGCAGGACCACTCGTCGGCGCCGGAGGCGAGCCGGCCGACGAACTTCATCTCGTGGATCACGCGCATGAGGGCACCCCCTACCGGAAGTGATGCCCGTTCTGGGCGGATCGGCAACCTGGAGGTACGGTCTCTGACGGATCGACAAGCGTCGACAGCGAACGGGGAGGGGCCGGGATGGGCCGCGAGTGGAGCGTCGAGGAGAGCATCAGCATGGCCGCCGCGCCGGCGGCGGTGTACCGCGCCGTCAGCGAGGTGCGCCGGATGGGCGAGTGGAGCCCGGAGTGCCGCGCGGTGTGGGCGCGCCGCGGCCCGCTGCGCAGGGGTGAGCGGTTCGTCGGCTTCAACCGCCGCGGGCTCTACGTCTGGTTCACCACCTCCCGGGTCACCGTCGCCGACCAGGACCGCGAATTCGCCTTCCGGGTGGACTCGTTCGGGCTGCCGATCGCCGAGTGGGGCTACCGCTTCGAGCCGGACGGCGACGGCGGCACGACCGTCACCGAGTACTGGCGGGACCTGCGGACCGGGCGGGGTGCGCCGTTCGCCGAGCTGCTCGGCAAGGTCTTCACCGGGGTCGCCCCGGAGCGGCGGGCACAGGCCAACCGGATCGGCATGCGCGCCACCCTGGGCCGGCTCCGGCAGGCGCTCGCCGCCTGACCGGCGGTGCCCCGGGCGCGGCCGCTCCAAGCCGCGCCCGGGGCCTCACTCACTCCGGGCCCCGCTCACTCCAAGAACAGCCCGCGGGCCGCCGCCGACTGCTCGATCGCCTCCAGCCGGGCCTCCGCACCGGGGAGTTCGTCGCACATGGTCTGCAGCAGCACCCGGCCGAGCATCATCGGCGCGCAGGCGGTGTCGAAGACCAGCCCGGTGCCGACGGCGGCCGGCAGCATCAGGTCGGAGAGCTTGGCCACCGGCGCGAAGGCGCTGTCGGCGACGGTCAGCACCGTCAGCCCGCACTCCCGGGCCACCGCCAGGGCGTCCATCAGCTCGCGCGGGTAGCGCGGCAGCGCGAAGCAGAGCAGCGCGGTGGCGCCGGCCGCGGCGGCCTGTTCGAGGCGGTCGGCCAGCATGCTGCCGCCCTCGTCGAGCAGCCGGATGTCCGGGTGCACCTTGGCGGCGAAGTAGGCGAAGCCGCGGGCCTGCGCCGAGGCGGCCCGCAGGCCGAGCACCGGCAGCGGCCGGGACGCCGCCAGCAGCCGGGCGGCCCTGATGATCGGCTCGGGGTCGGCCAGCAGCTCGGCGAGGTGGCGCAGGTGCTCGATCTCGGCGAGCACGGCCTGCTGGTGCTCGTTGCGCACCGCGTCGTCCGGGGTCTCCGGTGCGACCGGCTCGCCGGCACCGAGCTCGCGCAGCTGCTTGCGCAGCGCCGGGTAGCCGTCGTAGCCGAGGGCGACCGCGAAGCGGGTGACGGAGGGCTGGCTGACGCCGGCCAGTTCGGCCACCTCGACGCTGGAGAGGAACGGCGCCTCGTTCGCGTGCCGGACCAGCGAGTGGGCGATCCGCCGCTGGGTCGGGGTCAGCCGGTGCCCCTCGAAGAGCTGGAGCAGCCGGGCGGAGGGGCCGACGGTGCCGGTTTCGTCGGTGGCGGTCATCAGCGATACCTCCGGGTGCGAGCTGTTCGGACGACGACTGTGCAGCAGCACGTCGTGACTGGCAAAGACGTCTCGTCCAGCGGGACGCCCGGTGAGACGACCCCGCCGGCCGGGGCGGCCGCGGGAACGGCCGTCCGGGAACGGCCTCGGTGCGGCTGCGGGTGAACCACGGTGCGGGCGGGGGCGGTTCTCGGGGTAACCCTGATTTCCCCCTGAGCCCGCCCCGAATCCCGTGCGAACCGATGGACCCGCGGGGTACCGGGGGCCCAGGCTGGACCTCATGGACACTCGCCAGGACGAACTGAGGCGCGACCTCGACGCCACCCTGCAGGCCCGCAAGGATCTGGGCAAGGAGTACGAGTCGGAGTTGGTCGACTCGTTCCTGGCCCGGCTCGACGCCCGGCTGGACGCCCGCCTCGACTCCCGGGTGGAGCGCCGGGTGGCGGAGCGGATGGAGGGCTACGGGCCGGCCGCCCACCTCCGTCACCATCGCGGCTTCGGCCGCTCCAAGCTGCCGCTGGTCTCGCTGGTGCTGGGCATCCCGCTGACCGCGATCGCGACCGACGGCGGGAACGGCGGATTCTCCGGCTTCATGGGCCTGGTGGTCTGCTGGGCCGGCATCGTCGGGGTCAACGTCGCGGCCGTGCTGGGCGACCGGCGCGACGAGCGCCGCTCGAAGCCGTCGCGGAGCGAGTGGGACTGAGTCCCACCCGCTCCCACGGCGTCGGGCGTCAGGCCAGCGGGCCGGTGACCCGCTCGACCGCCCGGATCAGCTCGCCGGACGCGACCAGCGCGGCGGCGGCCTCCAGGTCCGGCGAGAGGAAGCGGTCCCGGCCGGCCCCGCCGACCCCGGCCTCCCGGGCGGCGGCCATCGCGGCCGCGGTGGCGGGCGCGAGCCGGCCGCCGGATTCGGCCTGCTGACGGATCTCCAGCGCGCGGCCGGCGGCGGTCAGCTCGACGGCCAGGACCCGGCCGAGGTTCTCGACCGCCTGGCGCAGCTTGCGGGCGGCGGACCAGCCCATCGAGACGTGGTCCTCCTGCATCGCGGAGGACGGGATCGAGTCGACCGAGGCCGGGACGGCGAGCCGCTTGTTCTCGCTGACCAGCGCGGCCTGGGTGTACTGGGCGATCATCAGACCGGAGTCCACGCCCGGGTCGTCGGCCAGGAAGGCCGGCAGGCCGTGCGAGCGGGCCTTGTCGAGCAGCCGGTCGGTGCGGCGCTCGGAGATCGAGCCGAGGTCCGCGGCGGCGATCGCGAGGAAGTCCAGCACGTAGGCGACCGGGGCGCCGTGGAAGTTGCCGTTGGACTCGACCCGGCCGTCCGGCAGCACCACCGGGTTGTCGACCGAGGCGGCCAGCTCGCGGGAGGCGACCAGGGCGGCGTGGGCGAGCGTGTCGCGGCCCGCGCCGGCCACCTGCGGGGCGCAGCGGATGGAGTAGGCGTCCTGGACCCGCGGCGCGTCGTCCTGGTGGTGGCCGGTGAGGCCGGAGTCCTTGAGGACGGCGAGCATGTTGGCCGCGGACAGCGCCTGGCCCGGGTGCGGGCGGATCGGGGCGTGCAGCTCGGGGGCGAGCACCTTGTCGGAGCCGAGCAGCGCCTCCAGGGTCATCGCGGCGGTGATGTCGGCGGTGGTGAAGAGCCGCGACAGGTCGGCGATGGCCATGACCAGCATGCCGAGCATGCCGTCGGTGCCGTTGATGAGGGCCAGGCCCTCCTTCTCCAGCAGCTCGACCGGCTCGATGCCGGCCTCGGCGAGGAGCTCGCCCGCGGGCCTCTCGACGCCGTCCGGGCCGGTCGCCACGCCCTCGCCCATCAGCACCAGCGCGCAGTGCGACAGCGGCGCGAGGTCGCCGGAGCAGCCGAGCGAGCCGAACTCGCGGACCACCGGGGTGATGCCGGCGTTGAGGATGGCGGCCATGGTCTGGGCGACCACCGGACGCACGCCGGTCCGGCCGGAGGCCAGCGTCTTCATCCGCAGGAACATCAGCGCGCGGACCACCTCGCGCTCGACGGCGGGGCCCATGCCGGCGGCGTGCGAACGCACCAGCGAGCGCTGCAGCTGGGCGCGCAGCTCGGGGCTGATGTGGCGCACGGCGAGCGCGCCGAAACCGGTGGAGACGCCGTAGACCGGGCGCGGCTCGGCCGCGAGGGCGTCGATCCGGGCGCGCGCGGTCGCCATCTCGGAGAGCGCGTCGGGGCCGAGCTCGACCTTGGCGTTGCCACGGGCGACGGCCAGCACGTCCTCGGCGCTGACGTCGGCCTTGCCGACCTGGACGAGCGGCGCGTGGGGGGCCGCAGCACTGTGCATATCCATATACACCATCTCATCAGGTGAATGGAGATATGACAACCGTCCGGGGCCATCCGGCCGCACCACACCACCCGGCCGACCCGGCGGGAGAGCCCCCGGCCGGGTCGGCCGGGCCGCCGGGGGGGGGGGGGGGGGGGGGGGGGGGGGGGGGGGCGGGCCGCGGGGGGGGGGGCGCGGGGGGCGTAGATCGCAACGACGGTGTCCGGCGCCGGGTTGGGCGGGGCCCCGCGGGCCCCCCCCCCCCCCCCGCCCCCCCGGGGGGGCGCCCCCCGGGGGGGGGGGGCGGGCCCGCGGGGCGCCCCCCGGGGCGGGCCCGGGGGGCCCCCCCGCGACGGCGGGTCAGGCCAACGCGGCCTCGACGAGGTCCGCCGCCCGGGCCGTGCCGCCCTCGGCCCCGGCCGCCACCCGGAGCGCGTCGAGCCGCGCGGCCACCGCCGGGTCGTCGACCAGCGCGAACAGCGCCTCGCGCAGCGCCTCCGCGGTGGCCTGACCGGCGTCCAGGCGGCGGGCGACACCCAGCTCCACCAGCCGGTCCGCATTGGAGAACTGGTCGACGGCCTGCGGCACCGCGATCATCGGCACCCCGGCCTGCAGCCCCTCGCTCGCACCGCCCATGCCCGCGTGGGTCACGAAGGCGTCCGCCTGCGCCAGGACGGCCACCTGCGGCACCCACCGGTGCACCTCGACGTTGGCCGGCACGTCGCCCAGCTCGGCCAGGTCGGTGTGCTTGCCCACCTGCAGCACGACGTGCCACCCGGGCAGGTCGCCGAAGGCCTTCAGGCACTCCCGGTAGAAGGCCGGCTGACGGGTGAAGGCCGAGCCGAGCGAGACCAGCAGCACCCGGCCCCGAGCCCCGGGCGGCCGCTGCCAGCCGCCCTGGTGCGAGCGGTCGCCGGCACACGGGCCGACGAAGGTGTACCGCCCGGGGTCCACCCGGTCGGCGTTGGGCTGCAGGGCGCGCGGGACGAGCGCGATCGCCCGCTCCGGGCGGCCCTTGAAGGCGTCGACGTCCCGCTCGACGGCGCCGGTCGCGGCCAGCCAGTCGGCGAACCGTCGGTAGTGCGCGGCCCCGCCGGGGCCGTTGCGGACCGCGTCGATCATCTCGGCGAGGTCCTGCTCGTAGCCGTCCCAGGCGACGAAGGCCGGCGAGAGCTGGACGACGGGCACGCCGTGCGCCTCGGCCACCGCCCGGCCGGCGAACCCGGCGATGTCGTACAGCAGCAGGTCGGGACGGTCCTCGGCGAAGAGCTTCCGGACCACCGGGGCCATCGCCACGGCGTCGTCCAGGAAGAGCTCCTGGATCGCCACCGGGTCCTGCAGCCAGACCTGGGAGTCGCCCCCCAGCGGCAGCACGGTCGGGTACGGCACCAGGGTCGCCCCGGTGGACCCGACCGCCGCCGCGAAGGACGGGTCGTTGACGTAGCTCACCCGGTGGCCGCGGGCGACCAGCTCGGTGATCACGGCGAGGCTCGGGTTGACGTGGCCGTGGGCCGGGATCGAGACCATGGCGATGTGCGCGGGGCGGGTCATGCGGACCTCCTGGGCCGGTGCTGTCATGGAGTCCGGCGAGACGAGACGATTCGTCTCGCCAAGCTGAACGTCCATCAGCATGCACCCCGGATCGGATCGCGTCAAGACGAAACGTTCCGTCTCGCCGTGCCGCTACGATGACCCCCATGGCCCGTCACACCGCCCCCGACCCGACCCGCCGCAACGAGCAGAGCCGCGCCGCGATCCTCACCGCCGCCGCCGAGCTGGTCGCCGAGGTGGGCTTCGGCAAGCTCACCATCGAGAAGATCGCCGCCCGCGCCGGCGTCGGCAAGCAGACCATCTACCGCTGGTGGCCCTCCAAGGGCGCGGTGGTCTTCGACGCCTTCCTGGCCGCCAACCAGGACGCCGGCGGCGGCTACGACCTCCCCGACACCGGCGACCTCGCCGCCGACCTTCGGGCCGTGCTGCGCGCCACCGCCGACGAGCTGGCCGACCCGGGCTTCGACCGCACCGGCCGCGCCCTCACCGCCGAGGTCCTCAACGACCCGGACCTGCTGCGCGAGTACCGCGAGCGGCTGCTCGACCCGCTGCTGGAGGTCACCCGCGCACGCCTGCGGGCCGCCCGCACGACCGGGCCGATCCCTCCCGAAGCCGACCTCGACCTCGCCGTCGAGCTGCTCTACGGCCCGATGTACTACCGCTGGCTGCACGGCCTCGGCCCGCTCGACCACGCGTACGCGGACCGCCTCGTGGAGGCGGCCCTGCGCGCGCTCGGGCTCTGACGGCGGAACACCGGGGCGACCAGGCGGAACCTTCCCAAACCTTCCACATGGTGATTCGATAATAGGGACGCACTTTCGAAGCAGCCGAACCCGAGTGATTCGCGCACACAGTTCACCGTGCCGACTCCCGCTTCTTCGATTGCCGTGAACGCCATGAGCAGCGAAACACGAGAACCCGGGGGGCCCGGGGGCAAGGTCGATCCGCGCAGCGCCCCTCGGCTGGTCCGCCCGCGGCGCGCCGTCCGACGAGCCGTCGGACGGACCCGGCGCGCCTTACGGGTCCACTACCTGCGCTGGTTGGCCCGCCGCAAGGTGGTCAAGGTCCGTTACCCGGCCACCTGGTCTTCCTGGCGGAAACGGCTGACCTCGATTCCGGCCGTCGCATTCCTGGCGTTCATCGGCTGGTCCGCCTACATTTTCGCGCGCGGCAACAAAGGGTGGTTCGAGAACCGCTGCAGCGAGAGCGGAGCCTGCGGTGTCCTGCTCGGATTCATCACGCCCTTCCTCTCGCTGGCGCTCGCGGCATTCGTCTTCCTGGTCTACCGGAGACAGCGGATCCGTGCGCCGATCGTCCGCAAGGCCCGGCGCGCGCCGCACAAGCTGGTGCCCACCGCCCACACCGCCGTGGACCAGGTCGTCGGCCGGGAGCAGCTCTGCGAGGTCATCTGCCGCTCGTTGGACGACCACGCCGGCCGCCGCCCCTACGTGCTGGTCGGAAGCGTCGGCGCCGGGAAGACCGCCGTGCTCGTTCAGCTCACCCACATGCTGGCACGTCAGCACCGCGTCCCCGTGCCGGTCCGGCTCCGCGACATCGACAAGGACGGTGCCGAGCTGGACTTCCGCGAACTGGCGCGGAAGCGGTTCGCCGAGGAGGCCGACCCGGGCAGCTTCCTCTCCTCCGAGCAGACCGCCAAGGTCTGGCGGCAGCTCTGCGAGGACGGCCAGGCCGTCGTCCTCGCGGACGGCCTGGAGGAGGCCATGGCTTCGAACGGCAACAGCCGGGACCGGGACAACGCCATCCGGAACGCCATCAAGAAAGCCAAGCGGCAGAACCTCCCGCTGGTCATCGCCTCCCGGCCGCACGCGCCGCTGGAGGCGACCGTGGCCTCGATCATCGATCTGGAACCGCTCTCCGAGGAGGCCGCACTCGACTTCCTGGCCCGCGACGATCCCCAGCCCGACACCAAGCGGCTGGACTGGATCGTCGAGACGGCCGTGGTCAGCGAGTCGCCGCTGTACATGGAGATAGCCCGGGAGCTGGGCCGGCACCGCCAGCTGACGCATCTCGACAAGGACAGGGCGGGGAGCCGGCTCGACACGCGCAGCCGGGACCGCTCGAAGCTGCGGCTGGGACTGCTGAGCAGTTGGGAGACCGCTCTCGTCGACGGGCACCTGCGCGACGAGGTCGCCCTGACCGCAGAGGAACGACGGGACACCGTCGACGTGATCTCGATGCTCGCCGCCCTGGGCCTGCTCGGTGACCGCCTGGAGGTTGACTTCGCGGACCTGCTCGGCGGACCGGGCGGGCGGGACGACCCGGCGCGCATCCTCCGGCGAAAGCTGACCGGCATCAACGCCTCCGTGACCGCGGACTGCGAGAGCGTCCTCGCCCTCCACGCCACCCGGGGCGAGCTGCTCGGCCTGGTCGAGACGCGCGGCGAACGGGTGCGTTTCCCGCACAGCATCGTCCAGGCCTATCTCGGCTCGCGGCACCTCGACAGGCTCTGGCCCGCGGTCGGCAATGCCCTTCGCAGCGACCAGCTGGGGCGGGAGCTGCTCATCGCCCTCGTGCTGCGCGCGGCGAACGGCTGCGACGCCCCGGCGCAGACCGCGAGGTGCTCCTCGGAGCTCGCCGTGGCGGCAAGGTCGCGGACCGACCCCAAGGCCCTCGACCTGTTCGCAGCGGCCCTGGAGGTGGACCTGCACGCGCAGCAGGCCTGCCCCACGGCGAGGATCAGCGAGCACCGCAGCATCGCACAGCAGGTCAACGACAGGTGGCTGAAGATCCACTCGCAGGACCGCCGGACCCTCGACGAGGCCAGGGAACGGCTGGTCCACCGCTTCGGCGAGATCCTTCGCGAGATCAGCCGCCTCCAGGAGGACGGCCGCTGGCCGACCGACGTGGCTCCCGCCTACGAGGAGTTCTTCGAGATCGCGATCAAGGAGCGGTCCTACTCCCTGCGGCTGGCCGTCACCCAGGAGATCGGCGCGGGCGGTGATCCGGCCTTCCACGCGGTCCGCGAGCTGGCCCGCGCGCACGATGCGGAGGACAAGGACCCGGTAGCGGCCTACCGGAAGAAGATGGACGTGGAACGCGATCGCGAGCACGCGGCCAGTGATGCGTCGGTCGGCCGGGGCGGCGATCCGAAGCAGCGAAGGCAGAGATACGCGGAGGACGAGGTCAAGCGGGCCTACGAGGCCAAGCAGGCCATCTGGCGCGAGTACGCCACCCGGGCCTGGCTGATCCCCATGCTCGTGGGGTCGGTCAGTATCGAGCGCCGGGCGGACGCCCAGGAGCGGCTGAACGCCTGGCTCGGCCACCTCGACCCGGCGAACGCCCACGGCCGTGCCGACCTGCCGCTCTCCTTCGAGGTCGCCCTGGCCCAGGGGTTCAAGCGCGCGGCCAACCGCCGACTGCGCCACCCCCACACGAACAACGAGACCCGTGGCTTCCTCATCGCCCAGGCCGAGTCCATGCTCGCGCGATCGCGATTCTGGTTCTCCCAGCTCACCCTGATCCACGCGCTCTGCCTCTGGGAGCTGCCCGACCGTTCCGGCCCGGTCTCCGACGACGAGCACGAGGCCGACGAGCAGTCCCCGCCGATCGCCGACGCCCCGCGGGCAGCCGTGCAGCGCTGGCTCCGTCTGGCCGGCAGCGAACGTGCACCCGCCGACCGCCGGCCGGAGGACCAGAGTCGCCACGACACCCGCGAGCGCCTGCACCCCTTCGTGGCCCGCGCCGCCCACCTCGCGGTCCTGGCACTGGAGACCGGGCGCCCCGAGCAGTACATCTGGATCGACGAGAAGGGGGCGATGGAGAAGGTCGGCTCCGATTCGGGCGATCCGCGCTTCTACCGCCGGCACAACCTCTGGATCCCGCCGTCGGTCGGTTGGAGCACACTCGACCCGCGGGCCCAGCAGTTGCTCGCCGACGTCCTCCTGCTACTCAACCTCGCCGAGCGCTGCGGCGAGCCGGACGAGGTGGAGGGCAGGCTCGAGCGTGCCCGCCGCAACTCCCTGCCGCCCTGCCTGACGGACGACCGCGCACCGCTCCAGCCGGGCCACACCGTCGGCAGGGCCAAGTACGCCGAACCCGGCAGCACCTGTCCTCGCGACTGTCCGTTCGAGCTGTGCCCCTACCCTCCGAAGGGCGAACTGCCCCGCGCCGAGCTGACCGAGGTCTTCTGTCTCCAGCAGCAGGCGTTGGTGCGCTGGCGCCGCGGGTCGTTCTACGCCCTCACCCGCAAACGCGCCCCCTGGCAGGGCATGACGGGCAAGGACCTGCAGCTGTTCTGGAGCGGCATGGCGGCCCGGACCCGCACGCCCGAGCCCCGACCGGTCGTCAAACCCCGCTCGGCGCAACGACTCCACCGGGAGCGCCAGAAGAATCACTGACGGTTGCGGCGGCGGATCATGACGATCACCGCGATGATCACGGCGATCACCACCAGCACCGCCACGATGCCGATGATCACGCCGAGCAGCTTGCCGAGACCCTTCTTCTTCTTCTTCTTGGACTTGTCCTTGGAGGCGGCCAGCCGGGTGCCGTCGTGCCGGTCCGCGGCCACCCCGGCGACCGGGGCCGCCTGCGCGCCCGCACCGGCGGTGCCCGCCTGGACCGATCCGGCCGAGGTGGCCGAGGTGGCCGAGGCTGCACCGACCGCGGCCGCGCGCGGCGCGGCCTGGGCCGCCGGAGCGGCGGCGAGCGCGGTGCCGCCGAACGCAAGCACCGCGGAGAGGACAAGGCCCGTCAGACGAGCGCGCATGCTGTGAACCCCTATCCGGTCCGGCCCCCGTGGCCCGCCGACCGCCGAACACCATCCCACGCCCGCCCCCCGCCGCCCAGCCCTGCGGCAAGGTCCGCCCCGGACCGCGACCCGCTCGGAACACCCTGGTCACCGAACCGACACAACCCGCCGGGGCGGCTCCGGGGTGCACGCGTCGCGAGGCGGAGGTGGGGGCACCTCCCGGCCGTCAGGTGTGGGGCGCGTCGCCCGCCGGTGGGAGTTCCGAGGACGGCCCCGGTGCCGCCGTCAGGCCGGCGGAGCGGAGGAGGGGCCGGCGAGGGCGACCGAGACCAGGGCACGCAGCCCGGAGGCCACCTGGCCGAGCGGCAGGGTGGCGTCGTCGGCGAACAGCTCGACCAGCCAGCCGCCCGCCGGGTTCTGGCCGCCGGCCGCCAGCATGCCGCGGTAGCCGGAGACCACCAGCACGGCCTCCTCCGCCGGGTCGTTCCCGGCCGCGCCCGCCCGCAGCGCGAAGGCGCCGCCGCGGACCGCCCCCCGGGTCAGCGGGTAGTGCCGCAGGTCGAAGACCGCGTCCGGGGCCTCGATCTGCGCCCGCTGGGTCTCCGCGCGCGAGCTGCTCGGGCCGCTGGTCATCCGGTACACCGCGTGCTGGACGGTGCGCATCAGCGGCGAGCCGGGCGGGACGTACGACACCCACCAGCCGACCGCGTCCAGCAGCCGGGCCGAGGTCTCCGCGACCACCACCAGCTTGCCGATGGTGTCGGCCGGGTGGACCGAGCGGGCCTCGCCGTGCCGGTCGAGCGCGGCCAGCACCGCGGTGAGCAGCTGGCCGGGGTCGGCGCTGTGCGCCGCACCGCGGAACCGCCGCCGGTCGCCGGCGCCGGCCCGGCCGCTGCGGCCCCGGGCGTCGGCCCGGTGGTGCGGGTCGGCGGCGTCGGCGAGCAGCACGGTCGGGTCGGGGGCGAAGCCGGGGCCGTGGCTGCGCCCGGCGACCACGGGGTGGGCCGAGCGGGCGGCCTTGGCCCGGTACTGTGCGGCGTCGGCGAGCCGGAACAGCCGGTCGGGCGTGGTGACCGGGCCGATCGAGTCCCCGGTGGAGGCGACCCCGCAGGCCACGCCCTCGCCCTCGGCCAGCGCCAGCGCCCGCGCGCACAGCTCCTCGGCGACGGCGACCACCTCGTCCGCCTTCTGGCCCTCGACCAGCAGGCAGAACTCGTCACCGCCGAGCCGGGCGGCCAGGCTGCCGGGCAGCCGGGCGGCGGCCAGCGAGAGCTGGTGGGCGAAGCGCTCCAGCAGCCGGTCGCCCATCTCGTGGCCGAGCTGGTCGTTGACCCGCTTGAGGCCGTTGACGTCGCAGACCACCAGCGAGACGACGGTGTTGTCCCGGTTGTGCGCCTCCAGCGCGCCCTCCAGCCGGGCGTCCACCGCGCGCCGGTTGGCCAGGCCGGTCAGCGGGTCGGAGAAGGCGAGCTTGCGCAGGTCGGCGAGGCGCTCGGTCTGGGCCAGACCGGCCGAGATCTGGGCCGCCAGCAGGGTGGCGTAGTCGGCGTCGGCCTCGGTGAACTCGGGCATCCCGACGAACCGGGCCAGGTAGAGCTCGCCCCAGGCCTGCCCGTGCAGCACGATCGGGGCGACCACGCAGCAGGCCCGCCCGCGCCGGCGCAGCGCCGCGGCGCGCTCCTGGCAGTACGCGCCGGCGGTCGGGTGCGAGTGACCGGCGTGCGGCTCGGATTCCTCGGCCGTCTGCACCCAGGCGCGCGGCAGCCGGCCGGTGGTCCAGCGCTCCTCCAGGTAGGTGACGATCTCGGGGAAGTCGGCGACCGGGTAGGACTCGTCCTCCGGCAGCTCCTCCTCCCCCGGCGCCAGTGCACCGTGGTTGACCAGCACCCGCAGCCGGCCGGACTCCCGGTCCCAGACCGAGACGGCGGCCATGGCCGCGCCGAGCGCCGCGGTGGCGCGGGCGGCGGCGGCCCGGACGGCCTCCAGCGGGGTGAGCGCGGCCGACATGTCCTGGGCGAGCTCGACCACGGACTTCAGCCGCAGGTCGGGGGCGGCGGGCGGCTGATCCGACCGGTCGCAGTCGCAGCCGCGGTCCGCCATGGTCGCCTCACTGCTCACCGGCTCGCCTCGTTCCCTGTGCCCGGTCCTGCCCGGTCCCGCGCAGCGCCGCCCACCGGGGGCGCCCGCTCCCCGCCCGGGCCTGCAGCCACCACCGGGGGCTCGGACCACGCCGGGGCCGTACCGCTCGCATCCGCTTGCACCAAGACTATGGCGGTTTCGTTCGGTTATGCCCCGTTTGCCGGGATCGATCCGTGCCGCTGGACGGGTTTCCACCGTTCGGCCACGGTTCCACCACGTACGCCGGCGTACGCCCCACGCCGGGCGGCAACCGCGCGGCCGGGCGGCCCCGCGGCGGGGCCGGGGCGGGGCGGGGGCGCGCCGGGCCGAGTGCGCCGGGCGGGCACGCCCTGCGCCGGGCGCGGGCAGCGCGCGGGCTACTCCGTACGCTGCCGCCGCGACAGCAGCCAGGGCTCGACCAGGCCGAGCCCGCGGACCGGACGGCGCCACATCGGCTGGAGGTTGAAGCGGTGCCCGGCGTCCGGCCCCGGCACCGGCAGGCCGGAGGCCGGCATCCCGGCGGCCGCCGACAGCGCGTCGGCCAGCCCGGGACCGTCCGCGTCCGCCGGGGCGACACTGCCGTTCTGCTCCAGCGCGATGGCGAACTCGCCGTCGATCAGCACCGCGTCCTTGGGTGCGATGGAGGTGAGCCGGCTGGCCAGGTTGACGGTGGTGCCGAAGACGTCGCCCATCCGCGAGGTGACGGTGCCGAAGGCCATGCCGACCCGCAGGGCCGGGATGGTGTCGTCCTCGGCCAGCGCCTCGATCAGCCCGAGCGCGATCTCGGCGGCGGTCACCGGGTCCTCGGAGACGTAGAGGATCTCGTCACCGAGGGTCTTGATCACCCGGCCGCCCTGGCCGGCGATCAGGTCGGAGCAGGTGTTCTCGAAGGTCTCGACCAGCTCGCCGAGCTCCTCCTCCTCCAGCCGGCGGGAGAGCCGGGTGAAGCCGACCAGGTCGGCGAAGCCCACGGCCAGCCGGCCGCTGGTGATCTCGGTGTCCTCGGCGGCCTGCACCACCCGGCCGGTGACGGCGGCCAGCTGCCGGCGCCAGACGTAGACCAGGAACTGCTCCAGCTCCGGCAGCAGCAGCTCGACGAGCGGGTACGCCACCTCGGCCCGGGTCAGTCCCGGCTCGACGGACTGGGTGAGGTTCTCCAGGAAGGTGTCCATCTGCCAGCCCGCCAGCCGGGCGGTGGTCTGGCCGGTGGAGCGCGCCACCTGGATCGCCATCGACTCGCTCAGCAGGCCCGACTCCACCAGGCCGGCCAGTCGGCGCAGCGCGATCACGTCGCCGTCGGTGAGGGCCCGGGACTGCCCGATGTCGGGGAAGCCCATCGCCCGCCAGAACCTGGTGGCCAGCTCCATCGGGACGTCGGCGGCACGCGCGGCCTGGTACGGGGTGTAGCGGCGCGGCGCGTCCAGGATCAGGCGTTCGAGGTCGAGCGCGACCGTCTGGTCGTGGGTGCCCGCCGCTGCGCCCTTGCTGCCGTCCTCTGCCACCGGTCCGTCCCCGTGCGGTCGCCGCACTTGCCTCGTGTCCTGCGTGTCCGGGCGCGCCCGCCGCCCGCGGGCAGTGGCGCGCCTCACACTCCTGCCAGGTGGAATATTCGCACGGAATCCCGCGATCCGGGGCATCCGCCCGGGTCAAGGGGAGGTGAAGAGTGCCGTTCAGCGCGCCTCCGGGCGCACGTGGACGACGTCCCCCGCGCCCACCGCCCGCCGGGCGCCGTCGGGCGTGCGGACCACCAGCCGGCCGTCGCCGTCCACCGCCACGGCCTCGCCCAGCAGCTCGCGGTCGCCCGGCAGGTGCACCCTGACCTGGCGGCCCAGCGTGGTGCAGCGGTCCAGGTAGGCCGGCAGCAGACCGCTGGCCTGCGGGTCGCCGGCGGCGGCCGTCCACTCCTCGTACAGCCCGGCGAACTCGCGCAGCAGGGCGCGCAGCAGGATGGACCGGTCGGTCACCGCGGCGCCGGCCAGCGCCAGCGAGCCGGCGGTGGGGACGGGCAGCTCGGCCTCGCGCAGCGAGACGTTGAGGCCGAGGCCGGCCACCACCGCTCCGCCGCTGAGCTCGGTGAGGATGCCGCCGATCTTGCGCTCCGCGCCGGCGATCTCGACCTGGAGGTCGTTGGGCCACTTCAGGCCGACCTCGACCTCGGCGACCCGGTTCAGCGTGCTGGCCGCGGCGACGCCGACCAGGATCGGCAACCAGCCGTACCGCTCGACGGGTACCCCGTCCGGGCGAAGCAGGACGGAGAGGAAGAGACCGGAACGGGCCGGGGCCGTCCACTGCCGCTCCAGCCGCCCGCGGCCGGCGTTCTGCTGCTCGGCGACCAGGACGGCACCCTGCGGCGCCCCCTCCCGGGCCCGCGCGGCCAGGTCGCTGTTGGTGGAGCCGGTCTCGGTGACGACGTCCACCGAGGTCCAGAGCCCGCCCGGAACCATCAGGTCGTGCCGGAGCGCCGCAGTGTCCAGCGGGGGCCGGTCCAGATCGGTCCAGGGCGACGGCCCGGCGTGGCCGAAGCCGCGCAGTCCACTACGACGGGGGGTGACGGGTTCGGTCATGGTCCCGAGCCTAGGCGGTGTCGGGCGGTGTGTCGGGGATTGCCGGACGCGCCCAGAACGGCGTAGTCCGCCCCATCGTCCCGCAGAACGCGCGTTAACACACTGTGTCGCTGACCATAACGGCAGGACATTACGTCTGGCCCTCCGTGCTGGCTACGCTACTCAACGGTAGTTCGTTGCGCCGCCCTGCCCTCGTGCGCGGTCCCCCTTCCGGTCCGCGCAGCACTCAACAGGTCGCGGCCCATGGATCAGGGAGAGCCCACCGGATGACCGAGGCGCCGTACGACCCCCACACCACTGCCGGAAAGCTCGCCGACCTGCGCCGCAGGATCGACGAGGCGGTGCACTCCGGCTCCGCCAAGGCCGTGGAGAAGCAGCACGCCAAGGGCAAGCTGACGGCCCGCGAGCGCGTGGTGGAGCTGCTGGACGAGGACTCCTTCGTCGAGTTCGACGAGTTCGCCCGGCACCGCTCGACCAACTTCGGGCAGGAGAAGAACCGCCCGTACGGCGACGGCGTCGTCACCGGCTACGGCACCGTCGACGGCCGCCAGGTCGCGGTCTTCGCCCAGGACTTCACCGTCTTCGGCGGCTCGCTCGGCGAGGTCTTCGGCGAGAAGATCGTCAAGGTGATGGACTTCGCGCTGAAGACCGGCTGCCCGGTCATCGGCATCAACGACTCCGGCGGCGCCCGGATCCAGGAGGGCGTGGTCTCGCTCGGCCTGTACGGCGAGATCTTCCGCCGCAACGTGCACGCCTCCGGGGTGATCCCGCAGATCTCGCTGATCATGGGCCCCTGCGCGGGCGGCGCGGTCTACTCCCCCGCGATCACCGACTTCGTGGTGATGGCCGACCAGACCTCGCACATGTTCATCACCGGCCCGGACGTCATCAAGACCGTCACCGGCGAGGACGTCGGCATGGAGGAGCTGGGCGGCGCGCGCACCCACAACACCAAGTCCGGCAACGCGCACTACCTGGCCACGGACGAGAAGGAGGCGATCGAGTACGTCAAGAGCCTGCTCTCGTACCTGCCCTCCAACAACCTGTCCGACGCGCCCTCCTTCCCCGAGGAGGCGGACCTCTCGGTCACCGACGAGGACCTCGAACTCGACACCCTGGTGCCGGACTCGGCCAACCAGCCGTACGACATGCACAAGGTGATCGAGCACGTCCTGGACGACGGCGAGTTCCTGGAGACCCAGCCGCTGTACGCGGGCAACATCATCACCGGCTTCGGCCGGGTCGAGGGCCACTCGGTCGGCATCGTCGGCAACCAGCCGATGGACCTGGCCGGCTGCCTGGACATCGCCGCCAGCGAGAAGGCCGCCCGGTTCATCCGCACCTGCGACTCCTTCAACATCCCGGTGCTGACCTTCGTCGACGTGCCCGGCTTCCTGCCCGGCACCGAGCAGGAGTGGGACGGCATCATCCGCCGCGGCGCCAAGCTGATCTACGCCTACGCCGAGGCCACCGTGCCGCTGATCACCGTGATCACCCGCAAGGCCTTCGGCGGCGCGTACGACGTCATGGGCTCCAAGCACCTGGGCGCCGACCTCAACCTCGCCTGGCCGACCGCGCAGATCGCCGTCATGGGCGCGCAGGGCGCGGTCAACATCCTGCACCGGCGCGAGATCGCCGAGGCGGACGCCGCCGGCAACGTCGAGGAGAAGCGGGCCGAGCTGATCGCCTCCTACGAGGACACCCTGCTCAACCCGTACCTGGCGGCCGAGCGCGGCTACGTGGACGCCGTCATCGCCCCGAGCGACACCCGCCGGCACATCGTCCGCGGTCTGCGGGCGCTGCGCGGCAAGCGCGAGGTGCTGCCGCCCAAGAAGCACGGCAACATCCCGCTGTGATCGCCCCCACCCAGCAGCGGCCGTCGCGAGAGGATTGAGCCATGGCCCCGATCCACGTGCTGCACGGGCAGCCGACCCCCGAGGAGCTGGCCACCGTCCTGGCGGTGGTCCAGTCCCGGGCCGCCGCCGCACAGGCCGCCGCCGAGGCGGCCCGCCGCGCAGGCGCCGGCCCGGACTCCCCCTGGAACGACCGCGCCCGCCGGCTGCGGGCCACCCCGCGCCCCGGCGTCAACGTCTGGCGCACCTCGGGCTGGGCCGGCTGAGCCGCCGCCCACGCACCACCCGCGGAGTGGGAAGTCGGCCCGTCCGACTTCCCACTCCGCGTATCGACGCACTCCCCACCCGCGCACTCCTCACCGACGCACGCCCCCGCGGCGCGGCACGCGCCCGGATTGCCCCGAAAGCTGAGTACGGATACTCAGGCGTCACCGCGGCCCCGCGGCGCACTCTGGAAGCGTGCTCTGGTCAGACCCCCGCGACGAGCCCTCCCCCGAGGCCCGCCGGATGCAGGAGAAACTGCACCGGGCCGGCCACGTGCTCGCCGTCCTCGCCCTGGTGATCGCCGTTCTGCTGATGCTCTGAACGGGCCCCCGGGCCACCCCCTACCCTGGTGGGCATGACCGACCGCCGCGCACTCGTCCTCGCCTCCGCCTCCCCCGCCCGCCTCGGGCTGCTGCGCCAGGCGGGCCTCGACCCGCGCGTGGTGGTCAGCGGGGTCGACGAGGACGCGATCACCGCCGCCACCCCCGCCGAGCTCGCGCTCGTCCTCGCCGAGGCCAAGGCCAAGGCCGTCGCCGCCGAACTCACCGGCAGCGAGCTGGTGATCGGCTGCGACTCGGTGCTGGAGCTGGACGGGCAGGCGCTCGGCAAGCCCGCCGACGCCGCCGAGGCGCTGGCCCGCTGGCAGTCCATGCGCGGCCGCGCCGGCGTGCTGCGCACCGGGCACTGCGTGATCGACACCGTCACCGGCGAGCAGGCCTCGGCCACCGCCTCCACCACCGTCCGCTTCGGCACCCCGGACGACGCCGAGATCGCCGCCTACGTGGCCTCCGGCGAGCCGCTGCACGTGGCCGGCGCGTTCACCCTGGACGGCCGCTCGGCGCCGTTCGTCGAGGGCATCGACGGCGACCCGGGCAACGTCATCGGCCTCTCGCTGCCGCTGCTGCGCTCGCTGCTGGCCGACCTCGGCGTCCGGATCACCGACCTCTGGGCCTGACGTCCCCGGGCCGGTGGCCGGCCACCGGCCGGGGCGGTCGCCCCTGCCGCCGTAGCATCCCGAGGCCGTCCCGCCGTTGTTCAGGTCGCCAGATGCGGACCGGGAGTGGCTGTGGAGACCGTCCATGGCTGCGGTCGAACACCCCGGCTAGGCTGACCGCCGTTCCGACGGGGAGGAGGCCGAGCGGATGACCGACAGTCTGCTCAACGTGCTGCTGGGCCTGGTGGCCAGCGCGATCAGCGCCGGGCTGGGCTGGCTCGCGCAGAACCTGCGCCGGAGACGGCGGCTGGAGCGGGTCCGCGCGTTCTTCGGCCTGCCGGCCGGCAACGAGTGCCTGATCGTGGTGAACCGGCACGCCGCCTCGACCAGTGGGAAGAGCGTCTCGCGCAACGACGTCTTCGCACTGATGGAGATCGCCGCACTGGTCAAGGAGTGCGGCGCCGAGGCCGACCTGGTCGTCCACGACGAGGTCCGCCAGGGGCTGGGCCACAAGGCCGAGTTCTGCCTCGGCGGCCCGGTCAGCAACGACCGGACGGCGGCCCACCTGGCGTCCTGGCTGCCCGGGGCGGCCTTCCGTCAGGACCTCTCGGGGGCGGCCCCGGTGTTCACCCTGGCGGTGGGCGGCGAGGAGTTCCGGTCCGAGAGCGAGTCCGAGCCGTCCGGCGGCCAGGTCTTCGCCCTGCTCGCCCGGGTGCACCGGACACGCGGCAACCGGCCGGCCTTCCTGGTCGCCGGGCAGAGCGCCGTCGCCAACCACGCCGCCGTGCGCTACCTCGCCGCCAACCACCACCGGCTCGCCCGGCGGTACGGCGAGGACGGCACCTTCGCGCTCGTCCTGAAGGTCGTCAACCCCAAGGCGTACGGGCCGGACGTGGTGGAGCTCGCCGCCGACGTGACCACCCGGGCACTCGAACGGCCGCCCGCCCCGGCCCCCGCCGGCTGAGTGTGGCCAAGGCCACCGCTTCGCCACGCCGCCCCGTCACCGTCCGCACGGACCGCGTGCGGACCGCGGCACCCGCGGCCACCTGCAACGACCCCCGTCCGACCGCGGACCGGCTCCCGGAATCCATCACCCTGCGTGTGGGATAGTTCACAAGCTGGGGCTACTCGCCGGTACCGCCCAGAAATCCATAAACTCGACCAGGTTCAAGAAGGGAGCCACAGTGCGCAAGGTGCTCATCGCCAACCGCGGGGAAATCGCCGTCCGCGTCGCCCGTGCCTGCTCGGACGCCGGTATCGCCAGCGTCGCCGTCTACGCCGAGCCGGACCGGGATGCGCTGCACGTCCGCGCGGCCGACGAGGCTTACGCGCTGGGCGGCGACACCCCCGGCACCAGTTACCTGGACATCGCCAAGGTGCTGAAGGCCGCCGCCGACTCGGGCGCGGACGCCGTCCACCCCGGCTACGGCTTCCTGTCGGAGAACGCCGACTTCGCCCAGGCCGTCCTCGACGCGGGCCTCACCTGGATCGGCCCGCCGCCGCAGGCCATCCGCGACCTCGGTGACAAGGTCACCGCCCGGCACGTGGCGCAGCGCGCCGGCGCCCCGCTGGTGGCCGGTACGCCGGACCCGGTCTCGGGCGCCGACGAGGTCGTCGCCTTCGCGCAGGAGCACGGCCTGCCGGTCGCCATCAAGGCGGCCTTCGGCGGCGGCGGCCGCGGCCTGAAGGTCGCCCGCACGCTGGAGGAGATCCCGGAGCTGTACGACTCCGCGGTGCGCGAGGCGGTCGCCGCCTTCGGGCGCGGCGAGTGCTTCGTCGAGCGCTACCTGGACAACCCGCGCCACGTCGAGACCCAGTGCCTGGCCGACCAGCACGGCAACGTGGTGGTCGTCTCCACCCGTGACTGCTCGCTGCAGCGCCGGCACCAGAAGCTCGTCGAGGAGGCGCCCGCGCCGTTCCTCACGCCCGAGCAGAACGCCGAGCTGTACCGGGCGTCCAAGGCCATCCTGAAGGAGGCCGGCTACGTCGGCGCCGGGACCTGCGAGTTCCTGGTGGCGCTGGACGGCACGATCTCCTTCCTGGAGGTCAACACCCGTCTGCAGGTGGAGCACCCGGTCACCGAGGAGGTCACCGGACTCGACCTGGTCCGCGAGATGTTCCGGATCGCCGACGGCGAGGAGCTGGGCTACGGCGACCCGGAGGTGCGCGGCCACTCCTTCGAGTTCCGCATCAACGGCGAGGACCCGGGCCGCAACTTCCTGCCCGCGCCCGGCACGGTGACGCTGTTCGCCCCGCCGTCCGGCCCGGGCGTCCGGCTGGACTCCGGCGTGGAGACCGGCTCGGTCATCGGCCCCGCCTGGGACTCGCTGCTGGCCAAGCTGATCGTCTCCGGCCGGGACCGCAAGCAGGCCCTGGAGCGGGCCCGGCGCGCGCTGAACGAGTTCAAGGTGGAGGGCATGGCCACCGCCATCCCGTTCCACCAGGCGGTCGTCACCGACCCGGCGTTCGCGCCCGAGGTGCACGGCAGCGACGGGCCGTTCAAGGTCTTCACCCGCTGGATCGAGACCGAGTTCGAGAACACCATCCCGGCGTTCGCCGGCGCTGCCGGTGAGGGCGAGGAGGCCGAGGGCCGCGAGACCGTCGTGGTCGAGGTCGGCGGCAAGCGGATCGAGGTCTCGCTGCCGTCCTCGCTGGGCGTCTCCGCCGCCCCGGCGGCCGGTGCCGGCGGTGCCGCCAAGGCCAAGCGCCGGGTGGGTGCCAAGAAGGCCGGCTCGGCGGTCAGCGGTGACACGCTCGCCTCGCCGATGCAGGGCACCATCGTGAAGGTCGCCGTCGAGGAGGGCCAGGTCGTCGCCGAGGGCGAGCTGATCGTCGTCCTGGAGGCGATGAAGATGGAGCAGCCGCTGAACGCGCACAAGGCCGGCACCGTGGTCGGCCTCAAGGCCGAGGTCGGCGCGAGCGTCAGCAGCGGCGCCGCGCTCTGCGAGATCAAGGACTGAACGGTCCCGGCCCAGGCCTGACGGGCACCGAGTGCTCCGAACCGGTCCGTACGCCCCTCGTGGGTGTGCGGACCGGTTCCGTTTCCGGGTCCGGCGGCCGCGCGGGGCCGCCGGAGGCGGCGGTCACCGCGGGGCGCACCCGGCGCTGCCGGTGCGCCGGGCTCAGCGGACCCGCGGGAGGCCGCCCAGCTCGGCGAGGCGGACCGGGACCGGCCCGCCCGGCCCCGCGGGGCCGCCGTGCGTGCCGGGGCGGCGCTGGCCGGGCAGCGGGGCCCCGCCGGGCGGCGGCGCGGCCCGGCGCGCCAGCGGGCCGGGCTGGGTCTGGTGGACGGGGCCGCTGCCGGTGCCGTGCACCGGGGCGTCGCCGGCCGGGGCGGCGCCGAGCGGCGCCAGGTCGATCTGCACCCCGCAGTCGGCGAGCGCGTCCAGCTCGCGGGCGGTGGTGTCGTCGGAGGTGGCGTGCTCGTCGGTGACCAGACGGGTGATGGTCTCGGTCGGGACGGTCTGGAACATGGTGTCCGCGCCGAGCTTGGTGTGGTCGGCGAGGACGATGACCTCGGCGGCCGACTGCACCAGAGCCCGGTCCACGCTCGCGGAGAGCATGTTCGTGGTCGACAGGCCGCGCTCGGCCGTCAGCCCGCTGCCGGAGATGAACGCCTTGGAGACCCGCAGCCCGTGCAGCGACTGCTCGGCCCCGCTGCCCACCAGGGCGTAGTTGGAGCCCCGCAGGGTGCCACCGGTCATCACCACCTCGACCCGGTTGGCGTGCGCCAGCGCCTGCGCCACCAGCAGCGAGTTGGTGACCACCGTCAGGCCGGGCACCCGGGCCAGCCGGCGGGCCAGCTCCTGGGTGGTGGTGCCGGCGCCGACCACCACGGCGTCCCCCTCCTCCACCAGGCCCGCGGCGAGGTCGGCGATGGCGCTCTTCTCGGCCGCGGAGAGGTGGGTCTTCTGCGGGTAGCCGGGTTCGCGGCTGAAGCCGCCGGGGAGCACCGCGCCGCCGTGCCGGCGGTCGAGGAGCCCTTCTGCCTCCAGCGCCCGCACGTCTCGGCGCACGGTCACTTCGGAGGTCTGGACGACGCGGGCCAGTTCGCGGAGCGACACGGCTCCGTTGGCGCGCACCATTTCGAGGATCAACTGGCGACGTTCTGCAGCAAACACAGAACCGACGGTAACCTGCGTGACCGTCTGCTTTCAGGCGTTTGCAGCTGGTAGCCGGAATTGCTCGCACCCGAGCGGCGCGTGACCGTACAATACGCGCCGTCAGCAACCCCGGACTGCGCCCGCCGTCCGGGTGATGCCCGGGGTGCGCGAAGGGCGGCCGCCGGTCGGCAGCCGCCCTCAACTTCGCGTCGGACGCTCAGCTTTCGCCGTCGGCCCGCTTCCGGATGTGCAGCTGGCGGGCGGCCTCGGCGGTCGAGCCGGAGACGGACGGGTAGACGGTGAAGGCGCTGGCCACCTGTTCGACCGTCAGATTGGCGTCCACCGCGAGCGAGATCGGGTGGATCAGCTCGCTGGCGCGCGGCGCGACCACCACACCGCCGACCACGATGCCGGTGCCCGGGCGGCAGAACAGCTTCACGAAGCCGTCCCGGATGCCCTGCATCTTCGCCCGCGGGTTGCCGCGCAGCGGCAGCTTGACCTCGACCGCGTCCATCTTGCCGCACTTCACGTCGGCGGCGGTGTAGCCGACGGTGGCGATCTCCGGGTCGGTGAAGACGTTGGAGGCCACGGTCTTCAGGTTCAGCGGCTGCACCGCGTCGCCCAGCGCGTGGTACATCGCGATCCGGCCCTGCATGGCCGCCACCGAGGCGAGCATGAAGACGCCGGTGCAGTCGCCGGCCGCGTACACGCCGGGGGCGGTGGTGCGGGAGACCCGGTCGACCTGGATCTGGCCCCAGTCGTTGAGCTTGACCCCGGCCTCCTCCAGGCCCATGTCCGCGGTGTTGGGGATCGAGCCGACCGCCATCAGGCAGTGCGTGCCCTTGATCACCGTGCCGTCGGAGAGGGTCACCTCGACGTGGTCGCCCACGCGCTTGGCGCCCTCGGCCCGGGAGCGGCTCATCACGTTCATGCCGCGGCGGCGGAAGACCTCCTCCAGCACCTCGGCGGCGTCCGGGTCCTCGCCCGGCAGCACCCGGTCACGGCTGGAGACCAGCGTGACCTTGGAGCCGATCGCCTGGTAGGCGCCGGCGAACTCGGCGCCGGTGACGCCGGAGCCGACCACGATCAGCTCGCGGGGCAGCTCGTCCAGGTCGTACACCTGGGTCCAGGTCAGGATCCGCTCGCCGTCCGGCTGGGCGTCCGGCAGCTCGCGGGGGTGGGCGCCGGTGGCGATCAGCACGGCGTCCGCGCGCAGCGACTGGACGCTGCCGTCGGGCGCGTCCACCAGGACCTCGCGGGAGCCGTCCACGGCCTGGCCGCCGGCGCCGAGCCGGCCGCGGCCGCGCAGCACGGTGACGCCCGCCCGGGTCACCGACTGGGTGATGTCGTGGGACTGGGCGATGGCGAGCCGCTTCACACGCCGGTTGACCTTGCCGAGGTCCACGCCGACCACCCGGGCCTGCTGCTCCAGCGGCGGGGTGTCGTCGGCGACGATGATGCCCAGCTCCTCGTACGAGCTGTCGAAGGTCGTCATCACCTCCGCGGTCGCGATCAGCGTCTTCGACGGCACGCAGTCCGTGAGCACCGCCGATCCGCCAAGACCGTCGCGGTCGACGACGGTCACCTCCGCGCCGAGCTGAGCAGCGACCAGCGCCGCCTCGTAGCCGCCGGGTCCGCCACCGATGATCACGATCCGAGTCACGTCCCCCATTGTCCCGCACGCCGTGAGCAGTGCCACGCCGGGGTCGGGGCTTCCGTGCGTTCGCCCAGTCCCCCGGGAGCGCCCACCGACGGTCTAGGCTTCGCCCCATGCCCCTTTACGCCGCGTATGCCACCAACCTCGATGCCCGGCAGATGACCCGCCGCGCCCCGCACTCCCCGCTGCGCGGCACCGGGTGGCTGGACGGCTGGCGCCTCACCTTCGGCGGCGAACACCTCGGCTGGGAGGGGTCGCTGGCGACCGTGGTCGAGGACGGCAAGGACCAGGTCTTCGTCTCGCTGTACGACGTGTCGCCGATGGACGAGGAGGGCCTGGACCGCTGGGAGGGCGTCCAGCTCGGCATCTACCGCAGGATCAAGCTGCGCGCGCACACCCTCGACGGCGACATCCCGGTGTGGACGTACGTGCTCAACGACTACGAGGGCGGCCTGCCCGCGGCCCGCTACCTGGGGCTGATCGCCGACGCCGCGGAGAGCGCGGGCGCCCCGCACGACTACGTCCTGGACCTGCGCCGCCGGCCCTGCTGAACCCCGCCGCGGCCGCGGGCCCGCCCGGCGCCCCGCGCGCCCGGCCACGGCCTGTACGCACGGCGGCTGCGGAGCGCGAGGACGACTGGAGGTTGCTCCCGTCCGAGCGGGTGGAAAGGCGGCCCCGAGCTGTACTTTCCCGCCATCCGGGTAACGATCCGGCACGTCGCACCCGGATCTTCTACGCGCGTAGCCATTTCCCGTCTATCCTCGGATGCGTGAACGCATCTCCTCAGTCGGTCGTCTCCGCCGACCCCTACGCCGCCGCCCAGGCCGCCGCCGAGCGCCTGCGCGAGCTGACCGGTGCCGAGCGCCACGACGTCGCCCTGGTGATGGGCTCCGGCTGGGTGCCGGCCGCCGACGCCCTCGGCGAGACCGTGGCGGAGTTCCCGGTCACCGAACTCCCGGGCTTCCCCGCCCCCGCCGTCGCCGGCCACGCCGGCACGATCCGCTCGGTCAAGATCGGCGAGAAGCGCGCCCTGATCTTCCTGGGCCGCAACCACTACTACGAGGGCCACGGCGTGGCCACCGTCGTCCACGGCGTGCGCACCGCCGCCGCGGCGGGCTGCGGCATCATCGTGCTGACCAACGGCTGCGGCGGTCTGCGCGAGGGCTGGGTCCCCGGCCAGCCGGTCCTGATCAGCGACCACATCAACCTGACCGCGGACTCCCCGATCGTCGGCGCCAACTTCGTCGACCTGACGGACCTCTACTCCAAGCGCCTGCGCGACCTCTGCCGCGAGGTCGACTCCACCCTGGACGAGGCCGTCTACGTGCAGTTCCGCGGCCCGCACTACGAGACCCCGGCCGAGGTCCACATGGCCCGGGTGATCGGCGGCGAGCTGGTCGGCATGTCCACCACCCTGGAGGCCATCGCCGCCCGCGAGGCCGGCGCCGAGGTGCTCGGCATCTCGCTGGTCACCAACCTGGCCGCGGGCATCACCGGCGAGCCGCTCAACCACGCCGAGGTGCTGGAGGCCGGCAAGGCCTCCGCCGAGCGCATGGGCGCGCTGCTGGCGAAGGTCCTTGAGCGGATCTGACCCGGATCCGGCGCACAATCATGAGTGACGGGGCCCGCGGGCGGCTGTGATCCGCTGATCACACCCGCCTGCGGGCCCCGTCCGCATGCGCACCCCCACCACTTTGCGGAACCTCTTCCATCGGAGCTGGCATGACGCAGGCACCCACCACCGACCTCCTCGCCCGGGCTCGGGCCTGGCTGGCCGAGGACCCCGACCCGCAGACCCGCGAGGAGCTGGCCGCGCTGCTGGCCGCCGCCGAGGCTCCGGAGGCCGAGTCCGAGAGCAAGCTCGCCTGGTCCCAGCTGGCCGAGCGGTTCGCCGACCGCCTCCAGTTCGGCACCGCCGGCCTGCGCGGTGAGCTGGGCGCGGGCCCGATGCGGATGAACCGCGCGGTGGTGATCCGGGCCGCCGCCGGCCTGGTCGCCTACGTGAAGAAGGAGAACCTGGGCGACCTCGTCGTCATCGGCTACGACGCCCGGCACAAGTCGTACGACTTCGCCCGCGACACCGCCGCCGTCGTGGTCGGCGCCGGCCTGCGCGCCGCGCTGCTGCCGCGCGCCCTGCCCACTCCGGTGCTCGCCTTCGCCGTCCGCCACCTGGGCGCGGCCGCCGGCGTCACCGTGACGGCGAGCCACAACCCGCCGCAGGACAACGGCTACAAGGTCTACCTGGGCGACGGCTCGCAGATCGTGCCGCCGGCCGACGCCGGGATCGCCGCCGAGATCGACGCGATCGGCGCGCTCGCCGACCTCCCGCTGGCCGCGGACGGCTGGGAGGTGCTCGGCGAGGAGGTCGTCGAGGCGTACCTCGCCCGCGCCGCGTCGATCGTGGACGAGCACAGCCCGCGCGACCTCTCCGTCGTCTACACCCCGATGCACGGCGTCGGCCGCGACACCCTGGTGGCCGCCTTCCACCGGGCCGGCTTCCCGGCCCCGACGGTGGTCGCCGAGCAGGCCGAGCCGGACCCGGACTTCCCGACCGTGGCCTTCCCCAACCCGGAGGAGCCGGGGGCGATGGACCTCGCCTTCCGCACCGCCGCCGCCACCGGCCCGGACATCGTCATCGCCAACGACCCGGACGCCGACCGCTGCGCGGTGGCCGTCCCGGCCAACGGCAACGCCGCGGGGGCCGGCAACGGCACCGGCTGGCGGATGCTCCGCGGCGACGAGGTGGGCGCCCTGCTCGGCTCCGCGCTGGTCGCCAAGAAGGCCGCCGGCACCTTCGCCACCACCATCGTCTCCTCCACCCTGCTCGGCCGGATCGCCGAGGCCGCCGGCCTGGGCTACGCCGAGACGCTGACCGGCTTCAAGTGGATCGCCCGCGCCGACGGCCTGCGCTACGGCTACGAGGAGGCGCTCGGCTACTGCGTCGACCCGCAGGGCGTGCGCGACAAGGACGGCATCACCGCCGCCCTGCTGGTGGCCGAGCTGGCCGCCACCCTCAAGCAGTCCGGCCGCACCCTGAACGACCTGCTGGACGACCTGGCGCTGGAGCACGGCCTGCACGCCACCGACCAGCTCTCCGTCCGGGTGCAGGACCTCTCGCTGATCGCCGACGCGATGCGGACGCTGCGCGAGCAGCCGCCGACCGTGCTGGCCGGGCTCACCGTCACCAGGGCGGACGACCTGACCGCCGGCACCCCGGACCTGCCGCCCACCGACGGCCTGCGCTACTACCTGGCCGGCGACGCCGTGCGCTCGGCCCGGATCGTGGTCCGCCCGTCCGGCACCGAGCCCAAGCTGAAGTGCTACCTGGAGGTCGTCCTCCCGGTGGACTCCGCCGCCGAGCTGGCCGGCGCCCGCGACCGGGCCGCCGAACTGCTCGCCGCGATCAAGCGCGACCTCGCCGCCGCCGCCGGCATCGACGCCTGACGGCGCCGCGGGGTGCGCCCGCGCCGACGACGAAGGGGCCCGCCGTTCCCACGGCGGGCCCCTTCGGTGTGTCCGGGTCGGTGCTGTTCGGCCGGTACTGCCCGGCCGGTGCTGTCGCGCCCGGCGCGACCGGCGGGACCGGCCGGGCCGGACCCGGGTGCGGCTGCTCGGTCAGACCGCGATCACGGTGATCAGCGCGATCAGGCCGACCAGGGTCGGCGCGATGATCCACCAGCACCACGACACGGTCACCGGGCCGGCGGCGTCGGCGCGGGGGGCGTTGCGCTCGGCCATCTCCTGGAGGATTCCGACGACCTGGTCGGACCAGGCGCGGGTCGGGTCCGGCGCACCGGACACCACCGGGGTGGGCTGCCTGCCGACGACCATGCCCAGCCGGGAGACGTGCTCGGTGCCGCGCTCGCGGACGCGGTTGGCCCGCTTGCGCTGGCGCAGCGAGACCGGGACGGCCCAGACCTGGAACTTCCGTCCGTCCGCCAGCAGCTCGACCGAGTACCCGGCCCGCAGCGCGTCCACCGCGGCCCAGGGCGCCGTGATGGTCCGCAGCGGGTTGCGCACCACCAGCCGGCGGTCGTTGGCCAGCACGGCCGGCCGCAGGGTGTAGGCGATCACCGGGAAGGCGAACACCGGGACGGCGGCCAGCGCCACGGCCGGCGTCTTCCCGGTCCCGGTCAGCGCCGCGTCCCCGATCAGCCAGGCGGCCACGGCCAGCAACAGCACACCGGAGATCACCCCGGGAATGGAGCGGTACACGCGGTCGGCGTACACGGGCTCGTCGGCGGAACCGGCAGGGCCCTGGTGGGGCTTGCCGTCGGATTCGGTCATGCCGACGATTCTGCCGCATGACCGAGCCGATCCACAGGGGTGGCGAGTGGGGCGGGAGGGGTTCGCAGATATCGGTCCGGCATCGAAAGGTCGCGGCCCTAGCGGTTTGCTACGCGCGTAGATATGCTGGTGTGGTGACTATGTCCACTCTTGCAGCCAATGCCCCCGGCGTTGCGGGCAGCGGTCTCCAGGACGTCGCGGCGTCCGAGGCCTCGCTCCGTCGCTTCCTGCACGGCCTGCCCGGCGTCGACCAGGTCGGCCTGGAGGCGCGTGCCGCCACTCTCGGTACCCGCTCCATCAAGACCACGGCGAAGGCGTACGCCATCGACCTGGCCATCTCGATGATCGACCTGACCACGCTGGAGGGCGCGGACACGGTCGGCAAGGTGCGCGCACTCTGCACCAAGGGCAGGACCCCCGACCCGACCGACCCGACCACCCCCCGCGTCGCCGCCATCTGCGTCTATCCGGACATGGTCGCCACCGCGAAGGCGACACTGCAGGGCACCGACATCCAGGTCGCCTCCGTCGCCACCGCCTTCCCGGCCGGGCGCGCCGCCCTCCCGGTGAAGCTCGCCGACACCGCCGACGCGGTCGCGGCCGGCGCCGACGAGATCGACATGGTGATCGACCGGGGCGCCTTCCTCTCCGGCCGCTACCTCGACGTCTTCAACGAGATCGTCGCCGTCAAGGAGGCGTGCAAGCGCCCGGACGGCACCTACGCCCACCTCAAGGTGATCTTCGAGACCGGCGAGCTGCAGACGTACGACAACGTGCGCCGCGCCTCGTGGCTGGCGATGCTCGCCGGTGCCGACTTCATCAAGACCTCCACCGGCAAGGTCGCCGTCAACGCGACCCCGCCGGTCACCCTGCTGATGCTGGAGGCGGTCCGCGACTTCCGCGCGCAGACCGGCGTCCAGGTCGGCGTGAAGCCCGCCGGCGGCATCAAGACCACCAAGGACGCCATGAAGTACCTGGTGATGGTCAACGAGACGCTCGGCGACGACTGGCTGACCCCGCACTGGTTCCGCTTCGGCGCCTCCAGCCTGCTCAACGACCTGCTGATGCAGCGTCAGAAGCTGACCACCGGACGGTACTCCGGTCCCGACTACGTGACGGTGGACTGATCACCATGGCCAAGAAGAAGAACACCGAGGAGCCCGTGACCGAGACGCGCGGCGGCCTCTTCGAGTACGCCCCGGCCCCCGAGTCGCCCGCCGCCGCGGGTGACATCGCCACCTCGTACGGCCACTTCATCGGCGGCGAGTTCGTCGACTCCTCCGGCAGCGAGGCCCTGAAGACGGTCAACCCGGCCACCGAGCAGGTGCTCGCCGAGTTCGCCCAGGGCACCGACGAGGACGTCGAGCGCGCCGTCGCCGCCGCCCGCAAGGCCTTCACCGACTGGTCGGCCCTGCCGGGCAGCGAGCGCGCCAAGTACCTGTTCCGGATCGCCCGGATCATCCAGGAGCGCAGCCGCGAGCTGGCCGTGCTGGAGTCGATCGACAACGGCAAGCCGATCCGCGAGACCCGCGACGTCGACCTGCCGCTGGTCGCCGCGCACTTCTTCTACTACGCGGGCTGGGCCGACAAGCTGGACTACGCCGGCTTCGGCGCGAACCCGAAGCCGCTGGGCGTGGCCGGCCAGGTCATCCCGTGGAACTTCCCGCTGCTGATGCTGGCGTGGAAGATCGCCCCGGCGCTGGCCACCGGCAACACGGTCGTGCTGAAGCCGGCCGAGACCACCCCGCTGACCGCGCTGCGCTTCGCCGAGATCTGCCGCCAGGCGGGCCTGCCGAAGGGCGTCGTCAACATCGTCACCGGCGACGGCCGCACCGGTGCCGCGCTCACCGCGCACCCGGACGTCAACAAGGTCGCCTTCACCGGCTCCACCCCGGTCGGCCGGGCGATCGCCAAGCAGCTGGCCGGCACCCGCAAGAAGCTGTCGCTGGAGCTCGGCGGCAAGGCCGCCAACATCGTCTTCGACGACGCGCCGATCGACCAGGCGGTCGAGGGCATCGTCAACGGCATCTTCTTCAACCAGGGCCACGTCTGCTGCGCGGGCTCGCGCCTGCTGGTCCAGGAGTCGGTGCAGGACGAACTGCTGGACGCCCTGAAGCGCCGGATGGCCACCCTGCGGGTCGGCGACCCGCTGGACAAGAACACCGACATCGGCGCCATCAACTCCGCCGAGCAGCTGGCCCGGATCACCGCGCTGACCGCGGCCGGCGAGGCCGAGGGCGCCGAGCGCTGGTCGCCCGCCTGCGAGCTGCCGGGCACCGGCTTCTGGTTCAAGCCGACCCTGTTCACCGGCGTCAGCCAGGCCCACCGGATCGCCCAGGAGGAGATCTTCGGCCCGGTCCTGTCGGTGCTGACCTTCCGCACCCCCGACGAGGCGGTCGCGAAGGCCAACAACACGCCGTACGGCCTCTCCGCCGGCATCTGGACGGAGAAGGGCTCGCGGATCCTCTGGATGGCCAACAAGCTCAAGGCCGGCGTGGTCTGGGCCAACACCTTCAACAAGTTCGACCCGACCTCGCCGTTCGGCGGCTACAAGGAGTCGGGCTACGGCCGCGAGGGTGGCCGCCACGGTCTGGAGGCCTACCTCGATGTCTGATGTCGTGACGCGTCTTGACGTCCTCAAGACCTACAAGCTGTACGTCGGCGGGAAGTTCCCGCGCTCCGAGAGCGGGCGGGTGTACGAGGTGACGGACTCCAACGGCGAGTGGCTCGCCAACGCCCCGCTCGGCACCCGCAAGGACACCCGCGACGCCGTGCTCGCGGCCCGCGCCGCGGTCAAGGGCTGGGCCGGCACCACCGCGTACAACCGCGGCCAGGTGCTGTACCGGGTGGCCGAGATGCTGCAGGGCCGGCGCGAGCAGTTCGCCGCCGAGGTGGCGCTCTCCGAGGGCATCGGCCCGAAGAAGGCCGCGGCCCTGGTGGACGCGGCGATCGACCGCTGGGTCTGGTACGCGGGCTGGACCGACAAGGTCGCCCAGATCGCGGGCGGGGCCAACCCGGTAGCCGGGCCGTACTTCAACCTCTCCACCCCGGAGCCGACCGGCGTGGTCGGGATCGTCGCCCCGCAGGCCGGCTACGGGCACTCGCTGCTCGGCCTGGTCTCGGTGATCGCGCCCGCCATCGCCACCGGCAACACCGTGGTGGTCGCGGCGGCCGCCGACGCCCCGCTGCCGGCCCTGTCGCTGGGCGAGGTGCTCGCCACCTCGGACGTCCCCGGCGGCGTGGTCAACATCATCTCCGGCCGTACCGCCGACATCGCGCCGACCCTGGCCTCGCACCAGGACGTCAACGCGGTGGACCTCACCGGGGCCGTCGCCGCCGACGGACCCGGCGCGGCGGCTGTCCTGGAGGCCTCTGCCGCGGATACCCTGAAGCGGGTGGTCCGTCCGGAGCTGGACCCGTTCGCCCAGGACTGGACCAATGCGCCCGGTACCGACCGGCTACTCTCGTTCCTGGAGACGAAGACGGTCTGGCACCCGATGGGGATCTGACCGTTCCCGTCACCCGCTGACCGACAACTCCACAAGCTGGCCGTCCCCAGTGCCCTCTCCCCCCAGGGCCCGGACGGTCATTGGACGGACCCGCACCTCCCCCCCCCTGGTGCGGGTCCGTCGCTTTCCGTCGACTTTCGTCGCCGCGCGGTTCCGCCTTTCGGCGATCCCGGCGCGGACCCGGCCCGGGAAGAATCGTCCGTACCGGAGACGATCGAGGGGGAGGGCGCCGTGGGGGAGCTCGCAGCCGAGGTGATGGCACTGTTCGCGGACGGGTTCCTGCGCCGACTGCACGTGGCCCGCACCCGCCGACGGCTGGCCGCCGGGCGGTCCGTCCGGGTGCCCTGCTCGGCCCGCTCCGACCGCTTCGGCCGGCAGCAGGGGTACGTCAACGGCCGGCTGCACATCACACCGGGAGCCGCCCACGTCGGCTTCGGCTCGCGTGTCCTCGGCCACATCGAGCTGGCCTGCGGCGGCACCTTCCACGAGCCCGAGCCCGACGCCTGGCACAGCCAGGACTGGGCCGCCACCGCCTACCTGCCGCGCGGGGACGGCCACCCCGTCCACCTCCAGGTCGACAGCCGGTACCTGCCGCTGGTCCGGGCCGCCCTCACCGACCCACGGGCCGTTCGGAAAGGCTGATCCGCCCGGTTTCGGCATCGGGTCCCGATGCGTCAGACTGGTGTCTCGTGAGTGACTCCCCGCTGAACCCTGTGCCGACGACCCGCGCCCGGGTGGTCCTGCTGTCCGGTCCCTCCGGTTCGGGGAAGTCCTCGCTCGCCGAGCGCAGCGGCCTTCCGGTGCTCCAGCTCGACGACTTCTACAAGGACGGGGACGACCCCACCCTGCCGCTGCTGCCCGACGGCGCGGTGGACTGGGACTCCCCGCTCGCCTGGCACCGCGACCAGGCCGTCGCCGCCATCCGCAGCCTGTACGAGACCGGCCGCGCCGACGTCCCGGTGTACTCGATCCCGCACAACGGCCGGATCGACACCCGGGTCCTGGACCTCGCCGGCGCCCCCGCGTTCATCGCCGAGGGCATCTTCGCCGCCGAGATCACCGCCGAGTGCGCCGCGGAGGGCCTGCTCGGCGACGCGCTCTGCCTGCGCAACGGCGCCCTCACCACCGCCTGGCGCCGACTGCGCCGGGACGTCCGCGAGGGCCGCAAGTCGCTGCCGGTGCTGGTGCGCCGCGGCTGGCGGCTGATGCGCGCCGAGCGCTCGATCGTCGAGCGCCAGGTGGCCCTCGGTTCCTACCCCTGTGCCGGGTCGGAGGCCGCGCGCCGGATCACCGCGGCCGCCTGGGCGACGGAGTACTCCGCGGTCTGAGCGGCAGCGCGCCGCTCCCCGCTCCCCCGGCCTCGCGCGGGGCCGGATACGACGGAACGACGACGGGCCCAGTGCGTCTCCCCCGCACCGGGCCCGTCGTCTCCTCCTGGACGGCCGCCGGACTCCCCCGGCGGCGCCGCTCCCCCGAGCCGGCGCCACCAATCCGCTGACCGTCCGCTACCCGTCCCCCGACGGGAGTTTCCGTGGCCGCGTCCCCCGCGGCCGGCCGGTCGCCGTTACGCGACCAGCTCACCGAACGCACGGGCGGTGTCGCCCGACTTGTTCAGGTGCTCGTCCTCGCGCAGCCGGCGCAGGGCGCGCCAGATGCTGCTCTTCACCGTGCCGACGCTGATGCCGAGCACGTCGGCGATCTCCGGGTCGGTCTTGCCCTCGTAGTACCGCAGCACCAGCATGGTCCGCTGGTTCTCCGGCAGCTTGGCCAGCGCCTGCCAGAGCACGGCGCGCAGCTCGGTGCCGCCCATCGCGTCGGTGTCGCCGGCCGTCTCCGGCAGCTCCTCGGTCGGGTACTCGCTGACCTTGCGGCGCCGCCAGGCGGAGATGTGCAGGTTGGTCATGGTGCGGCGGAGGTAGCCCCCGACCGCGGCCTTGTCGGTGATCCGGCCCCAGGCCCGGTAGGTGCTGAAGAGCGCGCTCTGCAGCAGGTCCTCGGCCTCGTAGCGGTCACCGGTGAGGTGGTACGCCGTGGCGTACAGGGAGGCGCGGCGCTCGCGCACGTACGCGGTGAACTCGTTGATGTGGTCCGCCGCGACGGCCGGGTGCTCCCCCTGCGCGCCTCCCTGTCCCGCCTCGGTGGCGCGGGCCGCTGCGGGGTTCAGCCGCAGCAGCGTCGCGCCCGCGGCCTCACGGCCGGCCGATTCCCCCGAATCGACCGTCCGAAGACCGCTCCCCCCGATCCCCCGGGTTCCCCCGTTCCCCCCCAGGGCGTCCTTGCCCTCGACGCGGACGGGGAGGATCCCCCGCAGCGTGAGGGTGTTGGCGGAGTCGACCGCACTCCCCATGCGGCCGATTCCGTGAAGCTCCCCCTGCCTGCTGCCGCCGCTCACCCGGCAGGCAGCAGTGTTTCCACCGGTGCTGTGCGCGCACCCCCGTACGGTCACGGCACCGGAGGCCTCGTCGGTCCTGACCTCGAACCGGGTCCGGTGGGTGGTCGCTGACGAACGCGCGGTGCGGACAGCCGGGTTGGTCCGGGTCTGAAGCGTGGCGTTCATCGTGCGCCCCCTTGGTCGGTACGAGCGGTTCCTGTTGCCGCCTTCCAGCCGGCCGGTTGGCCCGCTGTCCTGCGGCGACATGGAAAATCCTGCCCGCCGGTTGTGATGGGCCTGTCCGCCGACTGTCACAGGGGTGTCACAGGGCCGGGCCTTTCGTCCCGCACTCCCACCCGCCCTCACGGACGCCGGTGGCGCACATTCCGGTTCCCGCCCGGGCGGTGAGCGGTGCCGGGGGGTGATTCGCCGCTCCGGGTGAGCCAGAATGAGGCCGTGCCTTTCCTCCTTCTGATCGAGGACGACGACGCCATCCGCACCGGCCTCGAACTCGCCCTCACCCGCCAGGGCCACAAAGTGGCCACCGCCGCCTCCGGCGAGGACGGTCTGAGGCTCTTCAAGGAGCAGCGGCCGGACCTCATCGTGCTGGACGTCATGCTGCCCGGAATCGACGGCTTCGAGGTCTGCCGCCGGATCCGGCGGACCGACCAGCTGCCGATCATCCTGCTGACCGCCCGGTCCGACGACATCGACGTGGTGGTCGGCCTGGAGTCCGGTGCGGACGACTACGTGGTCAAGCCCGTCCAGCCGCGCGTCCTGGACGCCCGGATCCGGGCCGTGCTGCGCCGCGGCGAGCGCGAGAGCTCGGACTCCTCGGCGTTCGGCAGCGTGGTGATCGACCGGGCGGCGATGACCGTCACCAAGGACGGCGAGGACCTCCAGCTCACCCCGACCGAGCTGCGGCTGCTGCTGGAGCTCAGCCGCCGGCCCGGGCAGGCGCTCTCCCGCCAGCAACTGCTGCGCCTGGTCTGGGAGCACGACTACCTCGGCGACTCCCGCCTGGTGGACGCGTGCGTGCAGCGGCTGCGGGCCAAGGTCGAGGACGTCCCCTCCGCGCCGACGCTGATCCGCACCGTCCGCGGGGTCGGCTACCGGCTGGACCCGCCCGCGTGAGCGCCGCCGACCGCCCGCTCGCCCTGATACCCCGTTCCTCCTGAACTTCCGCTACGACAGGCTCCCGTGACTGACCACCAGACGATGACCAGCCGGTTCTCCTCGGGCCCGTGGCGACGGCTGCGCTCCCTGCGGGTGCGGCTGATCGCGGTGTTCGCCGCCGTCGCACTGACCACCGCCGTCTCGGCCTCCGGCATCGCGTACTGGCTCAACCGCGACGCGGTGCTCAAGCGCGCCCAGGACACCGCCCTCAACGACTTCCGCGTCTCGCTCAGCCGCAACGTCTCGGAGCTGCCGCTGAACGCGACCTGCGACGACCTGATCAAGCTCGCCACCAGCGTCGCCAGCAGCGGCCTCAACTACGAGGTGGTGATCAGCGACCCCGCGCGGCCCGACTGCGTCGCCTCGTCGAATCCGATGGGCTTCACGCTGGCCAACGTCCCGGCGAAGCTGCAGGACACGGTCGCCAAGCCGCGCGAGGTCACCGAGAGCAACCCGTACCCGTACCACCTGTACTGGCAGCGGCAGAACCTGGAGGGCCGGCCGTTCGTGATCGGCGGCACCAAGGTGGTGCCCACCGGTCCGACGGCGTACATGTTCAAGTCGCTGGAGAACGAGCGGGCCGACCTCAACACGCTCGGCTGGTCGCTGGCGATCGCCACGCTGCTGGCGCTGATCGGCTCGGCGCTGCTCGCCCAGGCTGCCTCGGCGACCGTGCTGCGCCCGGTCAAGCGCCTCGGCGACGCCGCCCGCCGGCTCGGCCAGGGCCACCTCGACACCCGGCTGGAGGTCGACGGCTCGGACGAACTGGCCGACCTCGCCAGGACGTTCAACCGGACCGCGGAGTCGCTGCACGAGCAGGTCGAGGAGCTGAGCGCACGCGAGGCGCAGAGCCGGCGGTTCGTCGCCGACATGTCGCACGAGCTCCGGACGCCGCTGACCGCGATGACCGCGGTGACGGACATCCTGGAGGACGAGGCGGAGTCGCTGGACCCGATGATCGAGCCGGCCGTCCGGTTGGTGGTCAGTGAGACCCGGCGCCTGTCCGACCTGGTGGAGAACCTGATGGAGGTGACCCGCTTCGACGCCGGCACGGCCAAGCTGGTCGCCGACGAGGTGGACATCGCCGACCTGATCATGTCCTGCATCGACGGCCGGGCCTGGTACGACGCGGTCGAGGTGGACGCCCCGCGCGGCATCCTGGCGGTGGTCGACCCGCGCCGGCTCGACGTCGTCTTCGCCAACCTGATCGGCAACGCGCTGAAGCACGGCGGCTCGCCGGTGCGGGTGAAGGTCCGGGAGGAGTCCCGCGAGGAGCGCGGCGAGGAGCCCCGCGAGGAGTCCCGCGAGGAGTCCCGTGTGGAGGGCGGCGGCGTGGTCGTCGTCGAGGTCTCCGACAGCGGCCCCGGCATCCCGGAGGACGTGCTCCCGCACGTCTTCGACCGGTTCTACAAGGCCGACAAGGGGCGGGCGCGGTCGGAGGGCAGCGGGCTGGGCCTGTCGATCGCGATGGCCAACGCACAGATCCACGGGGGGACGATCACGGCCGCCAACGGGGAGGTGGGAGCGGTGTTCACGCTGACGCTGCCGCTGACCCCGCCGCCACCGCCGGCGGACGCCGCCACCGAGGAGAATGCGCAGTGAGCGCCGCCACGTCCTTCCGCCCACTGCTGCGCCCCGCCGCGGGCGCGGTGCTGCTGCTCGCGCTGGCGACCGGCTGCGGGATCCGCCCGACCGCCGTCCCGGTGGACGCGGGCGCGCCGGCCAGCCGGACCGCCTGCCCGACCGTGGTGCTCGTACCCACCGCGCCCGCCACGCCCTCGGCGGCCACTCCGGCATCGGCGCCGACCGTCCAGGGCGCGCCGCCGGCCAAGGCGGGCGCGAGCCCGTCGCCGTCGGCGGTCGCGTCCGCCGCCCCTTCCGCCGCCCCTTCGGCCGCCGCTTCGGGGACGCTCTCGCCGACCCCGAAGGCGTCCACCCCGAAGGCGTCCACCCCGCCGGCGGACAACGCGTTCAGCGCGATGCCCTCGGCGTCGCCCACGGCGATCTGCCGGTAAACCTGTCGGCGTGCTCCCGGATGGCCTTCCGGGGGCGCGCCGGAATGTTCGCGCCGGGCGTGGAACCGATGCGCCACCGGCTCACGTCCTTCCCCCCGTGCAGCGACATGGCACCAGGACACGCGACGAGCGTTCCGGCGTGCGGACCGAGACCCGGCCGACGACGGACGTCCACCGGCCCTTCCGCCTGGCGGGGCTCTTCGCCCTCACCGTCCATCTGGCGCTGGCCGGTTGGCTGGTGCTGAGGCCGCTGCCGGTGGCCTGGGTCTACGACGCCAACCTGACGCCGCTGGCCTCGCTCCGCTTCGCGACCGCCTGGCAGGTGCTGGGCGAACTGTTCCTCCTGGCTCCGCTCGGCGTCCTGCTGCCGCTGGCCGGCGGACGGCTCCACGCCCGCTGGTTCCCGTCCTTCCTCCGCACCACCGGCGCCTCGGCCCTGCTGGCCACCGCCCTGGAGTTCCTGTCCTCCTGGACACCGGGCCACGTGCTCGACGTCGACCGGATCCTGTTCGCGGTGATCGGCGTGGCCGGCACCCACCTGGCGATCGTCCCCGCCTCGCGCTCGCTGCTCCAGCGCGCTGCCCACGGCCCCCGGCCGACACCGTCCGCTCCGGTGGTCCCGGCTCCGGCCTCGCCCGCCCCCGCGGCTCCTGCGGCGGTCTACGCGGACCCGGTCTCCTCCCCCGTGCGCTGAGGGCCGGCTGCGGGTTCCGGCTCGTCTCCCCCGCGGCTGTCGGCGGCCCGCCACTCCTCGTGGACCCGGACGGCCTCCGCGAACCGCCACATCGGCTCCGGAATGCCCCAGGTCTCGCCCGGCGGCTCGTCCACGCCGCCGTCGGGCTCCACCCTGCCGCCGTACGTGGGGAACTCGCCGAGTTCGCTCAACGTCTGGCCCAGGTTGAACCAGGCCACGACGCAGAACGCCGGATGGCCGCTCCACAGCCGCAGCGCGGACCTCAGCGCCTCGGCGGCCTCCACGCGCCGGTTCAGTGCCCGCAACGCCAGTCCGCGATCGTGCCAGGCCTCGCCCTCCCGGTCGGGGTCGTCAAGCCGTCGGGCGACCCTGAGCATCAGCGTGGTGGTCTCCAGGCGCTCCTGATCGCCGTACAGCGGGCCGTAGGAGGCGAGAAGCTTGCCGATCCGGAAGGCGGTCGCCCATTCCCCCGTGGCCTCGGCGAGCTGGGCCGCCTCGATCAGGTTGGAGCACTCGTCGCTCACCCAGCCCACGTCCTCGGCGCCCGGGTAACCGTCCGCATCGGGGCCGAGGTGGGCCCGTTCGAACTCGTCCGCGTAGTGGGCCAGCAGGGCGCGCAGGTGCGGCGCGTACCGGTCGCCGGCCGCGCGGGCGTGCCCGGCCGCGTACTCGCGGACCAGGTCGTGCATGCTCCACCGGCCGCCCTCCGGGCTCTGCCGGAGCAGACCCGTGGCGGCCAGCCCGGCCAGCCGACGGCGGGCCTCCCGCGGGGAGTTCGCGGTGAGCGCGGCCGCGGCCGCGGTGGAGATGTCCGGTCCCGGTGCGAGGGCGAGCAGGTCCAGCAGCTCGGTCTGGGCCGGATCGAGCCGGCGGCGGGAGCGGTCGAGGGCGAGCCGGACCGGGCGTTGCCCGTCCGAGAGCCCGTCGATCCGCTCCAGCCGGCCGCCCTCCTCGGACAGTTCGTCGGCGAGCTCGGTGAGCGCGAGGTGCGGATCCTGGACCAGCTCGGTGGCGACGAGGGCGAGCGCGAGCGGCAGGTGGCCGCAGAGCCCGGCGAGCCGCAGCGCGTCCGTGGAGTCGTCCGTGATCCGCTCCGGGCGGCGGCGTGCCGTGCGCAGGCGGCGGGCGATGAGGTCGACGGCGCCGTCCGGAGTGAGGACGTCCAGGTCGACCAGGGTCGCGTCCAGCGCGCTCAGGGTGTGCCGCGAGGTGACGAGCAGGCGGTGCGGCCCGGGCCCTGGGCGCAGGTGCCGGACCTGGTCGGCGGTGGAGGCGTTGTCGGCAACGATCAGGGTGCCGAGACCGCCCGCCGTGCGGAGCCGGCTGCGCAGGAGTGCGGCCCTGCCCCCGTCGTCCGGGGGGAGCTCGGCGGGCGGGATGCCCAGCGCGCGCAGGAGGGTGTCCAGGACCTGTCCGGGGGCGACGGGTGAGTCGTCGTAGCCGCGCAGGTCGACGAAGAGCGCGTGCGCGAACCGGGCCCGGTCAAGGGCGGCGTGGGCCGTGGCGAGGGCGAGCGTCGTCTTGCCGACGCCGCCCAGCCCCGCGACGGACGCCACCAGGACCGGTTCGGCGCTCACGGCCTCCGGGTCGAGCAGCGCCAGCAGCTCGGCCAACTCCGCCTCGCGCCCGGTGAACCCCTGTGGCACGGGCGGGAGCTCCGGCAGGTCCGGCAGGCCGACGGGCCCGCCGCCGGACGCCAGGGTGACATGCGCGTGGGCCGCCATCACCACGTTCTGGAACTCGCCGCCGCTGATCGCGTTCGAGACGTCCATGCTCGGCACTCCCCTGCTCCCCCTCGTGAGCCCTCAGGCCCGCCGGACCCTGCCGCCCACCTCGACGAGGCCGCCGTCACGGATCGCCGTGACGAGCTGCGACCCGCGGCCCTGGGCGATCGCCAGGTCCCGCTGCAGCTGGGCGGTCAACAGCAGGGCCGCGGCGCCGGTGGCCTCGTCCTCGTCGATGCCGTCCCCGCGCCCGGGGAAGGCGCGTGCGCGGACGGTGCCGGCCGGCTCGTCCTGCCAGGCCCAGGCGTAGATCCACTCCCCCGGGGGCGGGACCTCCAGCGCGTCCACCTCGGCCGCCGAGCCGTACTGCCGGGTCGTCCGGGCGGGCGCCCACTCCGGGCGGGCCTCGATCCGGGTGAACTCCCCGTCGTGGCGGACCCGGACGGTGCCGGCCTCGGTCACCAGCCGGTCCGCGCCGAGCAGCCAGGCGGCGCCGACGCACGGGTGACCGGCGAACGGGAGGCGCAGGCCGGGGGTGTAGATGTCGATCGCGCCCTGCTCCGGGTCGTCGACGAACACCGTCTCGCTGAAACCGAGTTCGCGGGCGAGCGCCTGGCGCTGCGCCTCCTCGGGCACGGCCGCGCCGTCGCGCACCACCCCGAGCTCGTTGCCGTGCTCGCCGCCGGGACCGCAGAACACCCGCAGCACCTCGTAGTCCGCCACTCGCCCACCCCTGCCGTCGTCTGCCGTCGTTCCTGGCCCACCCCGCGTGCCCCTGCGCGCGGTCCACCGACCGTACCGCGCGGAAAAGGGGAGGTCAGGTGTCGGTCCACTCCAGTACTGTGCGCCCTCGTCCCCATCAGTAGTTCATCCTCACTCCACAGGATCTCCGTGAACCTCGACTTCAGCGTCGACCCCGTCTTCTCCTGGTACGTCGTCGCCCTGGCGGTCAGCGGCATCGCGATCGTCGCCCTCGGCTCCGTCAGCAACGCACTGAGGCCCGGCGGGCGGCTCTTCTTCGTGCTCGCGGGCCTCGCGTTCATCGGCTACGCCTACTACCTGGCGTTCGTCTTCGAGGGCGGCGAGTACCGCCTGTACTACCAGACGTTCGCCATCCCGGTGCTGCTGACCGTCCACTGGGTGAAGACCCTGATGGCACGCCGCAACCAGGCCCCGCAGCCGGTGCCGTCCGCCGCGCCGTACAACCCGAACGCGCCGCACCCGGGCGCGCAGCCGGTCCCGCCGCAGCAGCCGTCCGCCTGACCGGTCGGCCCGTCCGGCCCCGACGTGCCCCGGCCCGTCGGGGCCGGGGCACGTCGGCCTCCGTCACGGTGCGAGGCGGTGGAGGTCGCACGGAAGGAGGGTGGCGTCCCGCCCGTCCTTGTCATGCTTGGACAGCGCGCTCAGATCAGGTGGTCGAACTCGCCGGCCTTGGCTCCGAGGATGAAGGCACGGAGCCTCGCGGCAGTGGTCGTGACAATGACGTCCGGGTCGTCCGACTCGCGGAGGTGGCGGAGGTCGCCGACACCGGAGGCAAGTTCAAGACAGTTGTCTGCGCCTTCCGCACCACTGAACGATGACTTCTGCCAGGAGAGGTGGAGCATCGTGTGCCTTTCAGGTCTGAAGCAGGTAGAGAAGGTGCTGAATAAGCCCCCATGAGTCACGGGAGGGGAGTTCTCGGAGGGACTTCCTGGTATCGACAGCAGGAAGAGCAATATCACTCAGCTGCGTGAAGGTCTGACGATAGGCGGCGATGTCGACCGGATCGCCGAGGTGCTCGGCTCGCTTGGGCCCGGCAACAACAATCGTCGAGAGGTCCGTGCAGCCGGGGTCGCAGAACAGGAAGGACGCCGACAGCGGCCCGTGCTTCGGTGCGGTGAACGGCAGCACCTGGATCGTGACGTTGGGGAGCTGCGCCATTTCGAGGAGGTGAAGCAGCTGAGCTCGCATGACCGCATCCCCGGCGAATCGCATCCGCAACGCCGCCTCATGGATCACGAACCGGAACGTGCGCTGCTTGCCATCGACGAGGATGCGCTGCCGATCCATCCGGAAACGAACCGAGGCTGCGACGTCCCACTTGCCATCACGGTATGCATCTTCGTAGATGGCTTCCGTGTACGCCGGAAGTTGAAGAACCCCGGGGATGTAGAGCGTGTCGTAGCTGTCGAGACGAACCGACCTGTCCTCGGCCTCTGCCAGGTCGAGCGCGAGAGGCGGGACCTGATCCTCGTACGCTGACCACCATCCCCTGCCCGTGCTGCGCCCCATGTCTGCAAGCGCCACTCGGAAGGCAACATCAGTGCAGCCGTAGGCATCGAGCCAGACTTCCAGGCGCTCCGGGTTCAGGGTGATCCGACCTGCCTCGGTGTGGCTCACCGCAGGCCCCTTCATCCCCACCAAAGTCCCGGCCTCCGAAGCGGACAGCCCCACCGCCAAGCGGAGTCGTTGCAGCTCGTCTCCAAATCGGCGCTGCCGCTGGCTGATCGGTCCCTTGTATCCCACGGCCGTCCTTCCCTGTCCGCGCAGTCTCGCGCACAAGCCGCCCGCGACGCCACCGCATGGGGTCCCACTTAGCGAGACTTATCGATCGGCTTGCAACTCTGACATGCAGCCCCCTACTCTCAGTGTTGCACCGATCACACGATGGAGCGTCAGTAATGCCTGCCCGGGCGCCGCAGAGCAGCCATTCACGGCCTGGCTCACGGTCACGTCTTCGTCGCGAACTCCCTCTCCTCTCCCGGAGGTTCCTCGTGCGTGCCTTCAACCCTCCCGACTGGTCCGCCGCCCGCCACGAACTGCGGGAAGCCCTCACCTTCTCCAACTGGCCGCCGGACACCATCGCCGACGCCGAACTCGCCCTCCACGAACTGTTCGTCAACGCGTGGAAGCACGCGGGCAGTCAGGCGCCCCTAGTCGTCGTCCTGCTCCTCAACCGCACCCTCCGGGTCTCGGTCACGGACGACAGCCCGGTCCTCCCCGAGCCCCGCACTTCCTCCACCCCCTACGAACTCTCCGGCCGCGGGCTGCACTTGGTCCGCTCGCTCACCCACCGGTTCGGCGCCGACCCCCGCAAGAACGGCAAGTCCGTCTGGTTCGAGCTGGACGCCGCCGCATGAGCCGCCACGCGCTCCGCGAAGCCGTGAGAAGGCCGCAGGCATGGGCGTCCTGATCCCCCTCGTCACCGATGCGATCCACACCGAGCGCACCACCGCCGCCTACCTCGCCGTCGAATCCGCCCCCGACGCCGTCGTCCAACTCCGCGTCGCCGTCGACCTCGACGTCCACGCCGCCCCCGGCGAACACCTCGCGCTCCCCCTCACCCGCGACCAGGCGCTCGACCTCCTCCACGACCTCGCCGCCCACCTCGGCCACCGCGTCATCGGCATCACCCGATGAGGGCCGGAACCGCCGACTTCCTCATCGCGACCGCCTTCGTCACCTTCCTCGCACTGGCGATCCTCACCGTCGCCCTCGGCGTCGTCACCGCCCTCCGGGTCCACCGACCCGACGAAAGCGACACCCCTCCCGACTGACCGATCCACCCCTCCGAAGGGCCCACACCCATGCCCGGCCCCGACGCCGCCACCTCCGGCGCCGGCCTCCTCCTCGCCAACGCCCTCGCTGCCACCCACTTCGCCGTGGCCGCCGCCTTCAACGCCCACACCGGCAGCACCCCCGTGCCGCCCGTGCCCGACGACTTCGACTGGTCGCAGCTCGAATCCTTCGTCCACCGGCTCGGCTTCGAGGCCGACCACTCCGACGCCGCCCTCAACCTCTACCGCCTGCTCACCGCCGTCCAGCGGATCGCCTACCGCGAGGCCGCCGGCCGGAACACCGCCTGGCACCCCGCCCGCCTCAACCCCACCTAGGAAGTCGGCCCCTCCGACTTCCTGCTCCCCACGGACGGCCCTGAGACAGTCGTCGATTGCATCCTTGCCATCCGATACATCGCCGGCACGCCCGGAGGCCAGGCCACCACCGGCCCGGCCTCCAGGACAAGCACAGCTCGACCGCTCGGGCCTCAGGCCTCCCCGACCGCCCGGGTGAACACCGCGGCGACGTCCGCCACGTGCTCGCCGTCCTCCGCGGTCGCCCAGTTCGGGTAGAACACCTCGCGCGAGCTGCCGATGCGCTCGTACCCCTGCTCCCAGATCCAGGTGAGCACCGCGTCGTGCACGGAGGCCATCGTCCCGAAGTCGCGGTCGTTCTTCCCCAGTTCGGTGTACGCCTCACGGTGCGCCGGCTCGATCCGCACTCCGATCTCCCCCACCGGCTCGACCGTGTTCATCGTCGGGACGCAGACCTCCACCGGGCCGTCCGAGTCCTCGCTCACGATGCCGTGGTAGATGGTGAAGAGCGGCCCGGACAGGCAGGCGTCCGTCGACCGCAGGTGGTCGAAGATCATGGTGGTGGCCTCGGAGAGGAAACCGAGGAGCTCTCCGCTGGTCACATGGCGCCGGATGAACAGCACCTTCTGCTCGGGCACGTCGCGTTCGGCCATCTCGTACATGCGCGGATTCCTTCCGGCCAGGACCTCTCGGGCGTAGCCCACCGCCTCCCGGCGGGCCTCGTGCACGGACTGCTCCCCCCGCCAGTAGGCGTCGAGCAGCCGGACCGACTCGGCACCGCCCGGGTCGAGCACCCCCGCGATCAGCGCCAGCGGCATCCCGGCGGCGCGCAGCAGCGCGATCCGGCGGGCCCGCTCGACCTGCTCCGGGAGGTACCGGCGGAACCCGGTCCGCGGATCGACGTGTGCGGGCGGCAGCAGCCCCCGGTCCCCGTACAGCCGCAGCGCCTTGTGGCTCAGCCCGGTCCGGGCCGCGAGCTCGCCGATGCCGATCAAGTCCTCGTGCATGCCGCCACTCTGGCCCCTGCCCCAGGGGCAGACGCAAGCGGCCGGCGCAGCCCTGGCCCCGCGCGAGAAGTCGGCCCCTCCGACTTCTCACGCGGGGCCCCACCGGACCGCCCCACCGCGGCACGACGGGCAGAGGCCTCCGGGGCGCCCCTGAGGTGAACCCCGAGAGGACGTCCGTCTTCCCGGTGACGGAGCTCCGGGGCGGGATCGCCATCCAGGCTGAGGATTCGGCGGCCGCGACGGCGGAGCATGGAAGTACGCCAGCCGGAGAGACCGGCCCAGGCGCTACGACACGGAGAACGCCATGAGCCGCCTCGCCCGCCCCCGCCACAACCGCGTCATCGCCGGCGTCTGCGCCGGGATCGCCGAGCGCTTCGGCCTGTCGGCGTGGACCGTCCGGATCATCTTCCTCGCCTCCTGCCTGCTGCCCGGCCCGCAGTTCCTGATCTACCTGGCGCTCTGGCTGGTGCTCCCCCAGGAGCCGTGACCGCGGGGGGCTCGTGGGCCCCGCGGGCTCCACAGCCCCCGACAACGACGGCGGGCCGCCCGCGCCCCGGGATCACCGGGGTGCGGGCGGCCCGCCGTACGAGGTGGAACGCGTCAGCCGCCGAGGCCCGGCAGCGGGAGGGCGCCGGTCAGCCCGCCGAGCGGGGTCTTGTCCAGGCCCGGCACGCTCGGGACGGCGGCCCGGGGGGCCGCGTCGGCCATCGGCGCGGTGGCCTGGCCGGCGGTGGGGGCGAGGGTGCCCAGGGTGCCGGTCACCTTGTCGCCGCCGGGCAGCTTGCCCGCGGTGTCGACGACCGCACCGGTCACGGCCGGGTTGCTCACCAGGCCGGCGGGAGACCCGAGGCCACCGGCGGCGACCGGGTCGGCCGACGCGCTGCCGGCGCCGACCGCCGCGATGGCGAGACCCAGCGCGGCAGTGCCGGCGGCCTTGAGCTTGGCCTGCTTCATGTTCGTCCCCTTGGATCCTCGTCGGTGGCCGACGTCCACGGCCGAACGGCGGGGTCCGCCGCCACGACCGGTCGGCGATGACTGGCACACCGTAGTGAGTGGATCGCACGAGGATCAAAGGCTGTTAACCCACACGAGTGGGTAGTCAGATGAACGTCAATTCCCTTGCGACAAAAGAGTGTTCATCCGACCAGGCGTTCGGGCCGGCGGCCGGCCGGCGCCCCCCGGCACCGGCCACCGCACGACCTCGGGAGCCGCTGCCTCAGGAGCCGCTGCTGAACAGCCACTCCGCCTTGAGCTCGGCGTAGCCCGGCTTGATCACGTCGTTGATCATCGCCAGCCGCTCGTCGAACGGCAGGAACGCCGACTTCATGGCGTTGACCGTGAACCACTCCATGTCGCCCAGGGTGTAGCCGAAGGCGTCCACCAGGTGGCCGAACTCCAGGCTCATGCTGGTGCCGCTCATCAGGCGGTTGTCGGTGTTGACCGTCACCCGGAACTTCAGCCGGCTGAGCAGCCCGATCGGGTGCTCGGCGTACGACGTGGCCGCCGCGGTCTGGAGGTTGGAGGTGGGGCACATCTCCAGCGGGATGCGCTTGTCGCGCACGTACGCGGCCAGTCGGCCGAGCTCGACGCTGCCGTCCTCGTTGACGGTGATGTCGTCGACGATCCGCACGCCGTGGCCGAGCCGGTCGGCGCCGCAGCACTGCAGGGCCTCCCAGATCGACGGCAGGCCGAAGGCCTCGCCCGCGTGGATGGTGAAGTGGTTGTTCTCGCCCTTGAGGTAGTCGAAGGCGGCCTGGTGGCGGGTGGGGGGGTAGCCGGCCTCGGCGCCCGCGATGTCGAACCCGACCACGCCGCTGTCGCGGTGGCGGTTGGCCAGCTCGGCGATCTCCTGCGAGCGGGCGGCGTGCCGCATCGCGGTGATCAGGGTGCCGACGCGGATGCGGTGGCCGGCGTCGCGGGCGTTGCGCTCACCGAGGCGGAAGCCCTCCTGGACGGCCTCGACGACCTCGTCGAGGGTCAGGCCGCCCTCCAGGTGCTGCTCGGGGGCGTAGCGGACCTCGGCGTAGACGACACCGTCGGCGGCCAGGTCCTCGGCGCAGTCGGCGGCGACCTTGATCAGGGCCTCGCGGGTCTGCATGACCGCGCAGGTGTGCGCGAAGGTCTCCAGGTAGCGGACCAGCGAGCCGGAGTCGGCGGCCTCGCGGAACCACTCGCCGAGTTCCTTCGGGTCGGTGGTGGGGAGGCCCTCGTAGCCGACCGCGGCGGCCAGCTCGACCACGGTCTCGGGGCGCAGCCCGCCGTCCAGGTGGTCGTGCAGCAGCACCTTGGGGGCGCGGACGATCTGCTCGGGGGTGGGGATCCGGGGGCCGGCGCCCGCGGTGGTGACAGGGATCTGCTTCTCCATTGCGGGAGTGTAGCTCCTACGCGCGTAGACAGGCCACCGTCCACACGGGCGGTTCGGCCAATGTGCACCGGTAATTCCACCGATCGGACGAGCGCCACTCCCTACCGGCCAGTTACCCCGCCGCCGGGCGGCTGTGTCGGGGCAGGAGCCACCCAGGTCCCCGCCCCGGCCCCCGTCCCCGTCAGTCGTGCTGCAGCAGCCGCCCCCGCCGCGACAGGACGAAGTCCCGGAACGCCGCCACCGGCGGGGTCACCGGCCGGCCCGCCGCCCAGGCCAGGCCGATCGCCCGCCGGGTGCGCGGCGCCGTGACCTCCAGCTCCACCACCCCGGGCCGCGGCACCAGCGCGGGCGGCAGCAGCGCCACCCCCAGCCCGGCCGCGACAAGGCCGCGCAGCGTCTCCGCCTCCTCCCCCTCGAAGGCGATCCGCGGCGCGAACCCGGCCTCCTCGCAGAACCCGTCGGTGATCGCCCGCAGCCCGTAGCCGCGCTCCAGCCCGACGAACGGCTCCTCGGCCACCTCGGCCAGCCGGATCCGGCGCCGGCCGGCCAGCCGGTGGTCGGCCGGCACCACCAGGTGCAGCCGCTGCTCGTCCAGCCTCCGCGCCACCAGCGCCGGGTCGTCGTCCGGCACCGGCGCGACCAGGCAGAGGTCCAGCTCACCGGCGCGCAGCCGCTCCAGCATCGCGCCGACGTAGTCCTGCACCAGCTGGAACCGCACCTGCGGGTACGCCGCCCGGAAGTCGCGCAGCAGCGCCGGGACGGCGTCCGTGCCCATCGTGTGGAGGAAGCCGAACGCCACCCGCCCGGTGGCCGGATCGGCCTCCGCCCGGGCCGCCTCCGCGCCGCGCTCGACCTCGGCCAGCGCCCGCTCCACCGAGGCCAGCAGCAGCCGGCCGGCCCGGGTCAGCCGGACGGTCCGGCCCTGACGGGCCAGCAGGTCCACCCCCAGTTCCGCCTCCAGCCGGGCCACCGACCGGGACAGCGTCGGCTGCGGCATGCCCAGCAGTGTGGCCGCCTGCGTCACGTGCTCCAGCCGCGCCACGGCCGCGAACTGAGCAAGCCTGGGGGCGAGTCGGGCGGTCGGCAGCTCCGGCCCCAGCTCGGCCAACCGGTGCGGGAGCTCGGTCTCCGGTTCGCCCTCGGCCATCTCGGTGCCACCTTCCCCTCGCCGGCCTCTGCTCATGCACTCTCGTATGCATTATCGGCCGATCATGCATTGGACGCATCAACCGCGGCAGGCCTAACGTCGGAGCCATGCAGCCCTCAAGTACCGGGGCATCCGTGGCCACTCCGGATGCCCTCACCCAGCCGTCCCTCCACACCGATCCGGCCCCGCGCACCGCCGCCGCCGACGACCGGCTCCGCCCCGGGCAGCGCGCCTTCCGCCGCGCCAACCTCGCGCTCTTCGCCGCCGGCATCGCGACCTTCGTCCTCCTCTACTCCACCCAGGGCCTGCTGCCGATCCTCTCGGCCGATCTCGACCTCACCCCGGGCCAGGCCAGCTGGACGGCCTCCGCCGCCACCCTCGGCCTCGCGCTCGCCCTGCTCCCGGCCAGCGCGCTCTCCGACCGATACGGCCGCACCGCGGTGATGACCGCCTCCGTGCTGGGCGCCTCCGTGCTCGCGCTGGCGCTGCCGTTCGCCCCGGACCTCACCACCCTGGTCGTGCTGCGCGCCCTCCAGGGCGCCGCGCTCGCCGGGCTGCCGGCCACCGCGATGGCCTACCTCGCCGAGGAGGTCCACCCGTCCGCGCTGGCCTCCGCGATGGGCCTGTACGTGGCGGGCAACAGCATCGGCGGCATGGGCGGCCGGCTGCTCTCCGGATGGGTCGCCGCCGGCTTCGGCTGGCGCTGCGGCCTGGCCGCCTCGGCCGCCCTGGCCCTGCTCGCGGTGCTCGCCTTCCGGCTGCTGATCCCGGCCGCCCGGCACTTCGCCCCGGCCCCGGTGGACGCCCGCGCCCTGGCCCGCACGGTCGGCCGGCACCTGCGCAATCCGCTGCTGGTCCGGCTCTACGCACTCGGGCTGCTCTTCATGGCCGTCTTCGGCGCGGTGTACAACACCGTCGGCTACCGGCTGATCGCCGCGCCGTTCCAGCTGCCGGAGTCGGTGGCCGCCTCGATCTTCGTCGTCTACCTGGTCGGCACCGGCACCTCGGCCGCCGCCGGACGCCTCGCCGGCCGCCTCGGCCGGCGCGGCGCGCTCTACGTGGCGATCGGCGTCACCGCCACCGGGCTGCTGCTCTCGCTCACCGACTCACTGGTCTGCGCCCTGCTCGGCCTGGTACTGATCACCGCCGGCTTCTTCGCCGGCCACGCCACCGCCTCCTCGGCCGTCGGCCGCACCGCCACCGAGGGCCGCGCCCAGGCCTCCGCGCTGTACCTGATCGCCTACTACCTGGGGAACAGCCTCGGCGGCACGATCGGCGCCGACGCCTACCACTCCACCGGCTGGTCCGGCGCGGCCGCCGTCGGCCTCGCCGCGATGACCGTGGCCGCCGCGGTCACCCTGTACGCGACCCGCCAGGCCCACGCCGCTCGGCGGGCCGTGCCCGCGGTGCACTGAACCGGCCCGCCGTCGCCACAACCGCACCGACCTGCCGAAGTCGTGACCGCCCGGCGGATACCTGACGCTCCACGTCAGGTATCCGCCGTAGCGGCAGAGTGAGAGCCGCCCAGCCGTCGGCAGACGTCGATACACTCCGGAACATGAGCGTCGGTCCTGCCGCGTACGCGCGACTGCGCGAGATCGCGGATCAGCTGCCGCGGATCCCGGGCGCAGGGAAGGTCGAGATCGCCGACGGCGGGATCGTGGTGACGCTCTCGCCGGTGCTGCGGCACGAGCTCGCAGTACTGCGCATCTCCCAGCAGCTGAATGCCCGGCTGCCGCGCACTCACCCGGGCTGCATCGCCCACGGCGGAGCGGACCTGGAGGACGTCGGGCTGGGCCTGCGCCGCAACCCCGATCTGATGGTGTTCCCCGAGGCGGCTCTGGAGGGCGAGGACGCGTCACTCGCTCCCCACGAGGTACTGCTCGTCGTGGAGGTCGTCTCCGAGTCCAACCCCGGGACCGACCACCACGACAAGGTCCGCGACTACGCGGCCATGGGCATCCCGTTCTACCTGCTCGTCGACCCCCGCACCGGTACCGGCATCGTGCACTCGGAGCCCGGCTACGACTCCCGCGAGAAGTTCGTCTTCGGCGACGTCATCGCCGTCGGGCCGTGGACCGTCGACACCGGCGTCCTGCGCACGTACGCCTGATCGGCCGTACGTGCGCAGGACCGGTGATCAGGCGATGCGGTCCAGCACGATCGGGTTCGGGGTGAACGCGGTGCCGGCCGGGGAGACCTCGATGCCGCCGGCGAGGGCCTCGATCGCGTAGTCGAAGCGCTCCGGGGTGTCGGTGTGCAGGGTCAGCAGCGGCTGGCCGGCCGCCACGGTGTCGCCCGGCTTGGCGTGCATCTCGACGCCGGCGCCGGCCTGCACCGGGTCCTCCTTGCGGGCGCGGCCGGCGCCGAGGCGCCAGGCGCAGACGCCCACCGCGTAGGCGTCCAGCTTGGTGAGCACGCCGGAGGCCGGGGCCGGGATGACGTGCTGCTCGCGGGCGACCGGCAGCGCGGCGTCCACGTCGCCGCCCTGGGCGGCGATCATCCGGCGCCAGTGGTCCATCGCGGAGCCGTCGCGCAGCGCGTCGGCCGGGTCCTTGCCGTGCACGCCGGCCGCGGCGAGCATCTCGCGGGCCAGCGCAAGGGTCAGCTCGACGACGTCCGCCGGGCCGCCGCCGGCCAGCACCTCGACGGACTCGCGGACCTCCAGCGCGTTGCCCGCGGTGAGGCCGAGCGGGGTCGACATGTCGGTGAGCAGGGCGACGGTGTTGACGCCGGCCGTGGTGCCGAGGCCGACCATGGTGCGGGCCAGCTCGCGGGCGTCGTCCAGGTTCTTCATGAAGGCGCCGGAGCCGACCTTCACGTCGAGGACGAGCGCGCCGGTGCCCTCGGCGATCTTCTTGGACATGATCGAGGAGGCGATCAGCGGGATGGCCTCGACGGTGCCGGTGACGTCGCGCAGCGCGTAGAGCTTCTTGTCGGCCGGGGCCAGGCCGTCGCCGGCGGCACAGATGACGGCGCCGGCGTCGCGCAGGACGTCCATCATCTCCTCGTTGGAGAGCAGGGCGCGCCAGCCGGGGATGGACTCCAGCTTGTCGAGGGTGCCGCCGGTGTGGCCGAGGCCGCGGCCGGAGAGCTGCGGGACGGCGGCGCCGCAGGCGGCGACCAGCGGGGCGAGCGGCAGGGTGATCTTGTCTCCGACGCCGCCGGTGGAGTGCTTGTCGCTGGTGGGCAGCGGCAGCGAGGAGAAGTCCATCCGGACGCCGGAGCGGATCATCGCGTCGGTCCAGCGGCTGATCTCGCGCGACTGCATGCCGTTCAGCAGGATCGCCATGGCGAGCGCGGACATCTGCTCGTCGGCGACCTCGCCGCGGGTGTAGGCGTCGATGACCCAGTCGATCTGAGCGTCGCTCAGCTCTCCGCGGTCGCGCTTGGTCCTGATGACGGAGATGGCGTCCATGTCTTGCTCCAGGAAGAGGTTCAAAAAGCGAAGAGTGTCGCGAGCTGGCCGGGTTTCGGCCTACTCGCGACACTCTACGCGCGTAACAGAGAGACGGACTAGAGCCGCTCCGGCCCGAACGCGTCGGGGAGCACCTCGCTCATCGGCTTCACCCCGGAGGGCAGCTCGACCAGCAGCTCGGGCCCGCCGTGCTCGTACAGCAGCTGGCGGCAGCGCCCGCACGGCATGAGCAGTCGGCCGTCCCCGTCCACACAGGTGAACGCGATCAGCCGACCGCCGCCGCCGGCGTGCAGCGCGGAGACCAGGCCGCACTCGGCGCAGAGGCCGAGCCCGTACGAGGCGTTCTCCACGTTGCAGCCGGTGACCACGCGGCCGTCGTCCACCAGCGCCGCCGCGCCGACCGGGAACTTGCTGTACGGGGCGTAGGCGTGGCCCATCGCCTCCCGCGCCGCGGCGCGCAGCCGCTCCCAGTCGACCGCCGGGGCCGTTCCGGACGTCACTTGCCCTGGCCCTTGCGGTAGATCTGGCCGTCGGCCTTCGGCGGCCGCAGGCGCTGCGACGCCAGCGAGAGCACCACCAGGGTGATCACGTACGGCGTGGCCACGATCAGCGGACGCTGCACCTGGTCGGTGGTGAAGTACCAGGCGAACAGGCCGCCGGAGACCACGAGGGTGATCGCCGCGGAGGTCAGCTTCCGGCGGTAGACGTTCCAGATCGCCAGCAGCGCCATCGCGATGGCGACCACCAGGATCAGCACGTGCACCGACTCCGGGTCGCGCAGCTGGAGGCTGTCGGTGAAGCCGAACAGGCCGGCGCCCATGGCGAGACCGCCGGGCATCCAGTTGCCGAAGATCATCGCCGCGAGGCCGATGAAGCCTCGGCCGAGGGTCTGGCCGTCCTTGTAGAAGTGCGCCGCGACCAGCGAGAGGTACGCACCGCCGAGGCCGGCGAAGGCACCCGAGGCGACGACCGCGTAGTACTTGTACTTGTAGACGTTGACGCCCAGCGACTCGGCCGCGGTCGGGTTCTCACCGCAGGAGCGCAGACGCAGGCCGAAGACGGTGCGCCAGAGGATGAAGTAGCTGGCCACGATCAGCGCGCCGGCCAGCGGCACCAGGACCGAGATGTTGGTGACCAGGCCGCCGAGCACGCCGGCGACGTCGGAGACCAGGAACCAGTGGTGGGCCTCGATGTCCTTCAGGCCCGAGGAGAGGCCCGGGATGGTGATGTACGGCAGCGGATCGGCCGGCGGGGACTGGTTCGCACCGGCGCCGTCGGCGATGTAGTCCTTGTAGTAGATCCGGTTGACGTACGCGCAGATGCCGGGGATCAGCAGGTTGATACCGACACCGGAGACGATGTGGTCGACGCCGAAGGTGACGGTGATGACCGCGTGCAGCAGACCGCCGAGCGCGCCGCCCAGCATGCCGGCCAGCAGGCCGACCCACGGGTTGACCAGGAAGCCGGCCCAGGCACCGCAGAAGGTGCCGGCGACCATCATGCCTTCGAGGCCGATGTTGACCACGCCGGCCCGCTCGGACCAGAGACCGCCCAGACCGGCCATGCCGATCGGCACGGCGGCGCTGAGCGCGGCGGTGACCTGACCGGAGGAGGTCAGCGAGTGGTTGTCGGTGATCATGCCGACGGCGGAGAACAGGACCAGGGTGCCGGCGATCAGCAGCAGCACCACCGGCCAGGACATCTTGCGCTTCTTGGCGGGAGCGCCCGGCGCCTTCGCACGGGCAGCGGTGGCGGTGCTCATGCCGACACCTCCTTCTTCTCGTTGGCCGCGGCCTGGGCGGCGAGCTCGGCGCCCACCCGCTGCTGCTGGCGCTTGAGGCCGTAGCGGCGCACGACCTCGTACGCGACGACGACACAGATGACGATGGTGCCCTGCATGACCGGCACGATCTCCTGCGGGAAACCGCCCTGGTTCGGGAGCAGCGAACCAGTCGTGTCCAGGAAGGCGAAGAGCAGCGCCGAGAAGGCCATGCCGATCGGGCTGTTGCGGCCGAGCAGGGCGACCGAGATGCCGAGGAAGCCGAGGCCGCCCTGGAAGCTCTGGCCGAAGTTGTACGAGTTCTGCAGCAGCTCGGGCAGGCCGATCAGGCCGGCCAGCGCACCGGAGACGCCCATCGAGATCAGCACCATGCGCTTGACGTTCACGCCGGACGCGGTGGCCGCGGACTCCGAGCGGCCGGTGGCGCGCAGGTCGAAGCCGAAGCGCGTGCGGGTCAGGGTGAACTGGAACGCCACGCCGACCAGGATCGCGATGAAGAGGAAGCCGTAGAGCGGGCCGCCGTTGGTGTCGAGCGCGAAGAAGTGGCTGGACTGCGAGACCGGGGCGGTCTGGATCGCGTTGGTGGTGCCGCCCTTCTCCGGCGCGAAGATGCCGGGGACGAGCAGCAGACCGACGATGGCGATCGCGATGGCGTTCAGCATGATGGTCGAGATGACCTCGCTGACGCCGCGGAAGACCTTCAGCAGACCGGCGATGCTGGCGTAGAGGCCACCGACCAGCATGGCGGTGATCAGCAGCAGCGGGATCTGGATGAACGACGGCAGGTCCATCTGGCTGCCGACGTAGGCCGCGAACAGCGCCGCGACCTTGTACTGGCCCTCGACACCGATGTTGAAGAGGTTCATCCGGAAGCCGAACGCGGCGGCCGCGGCGGCCAGGTAGTACGTGGTGGCCCGGTTGAGGATCAGCACCTGGCCGTCGGCCTTGGTGCCGAACGTGACCATCACGTCCCAGGCGTCGAACGCGTTCTTGCCCGAGGTCGCCAGCAGGACCGAGCAGATCGCGACGGAGAGGATGACGGCGAGGACCGGCGCCGCGAGGGCGAGCACGATCTTCTCGACGTTGAACCGCTGCGCCAGGGAGCTCTTGGCGGCGGGGGTGGAACTGGTCATGTGGCTACTCCCCCGCCTGCGGGTCGTCGGCGGTGTCGGTGGGGGTGTCGGACGCGTCGGTGCCCTCGGCCAGCGTCGTGTGGAACTCCTCGACGGCCTCCGGCTCCGACTCGATGTGGCCGCGGGCCGCGCCGGTCATCGCGGTGCCCAGGTCCTCCGCGGTCACGGTGGCCGGGTCGGCGTCGGCGACCAGGCGGCCGCGGTAGATCACCCGGATGGTGTCGGAGAGGCCGATCAGCTCGTCGAGGTCGGCGGAGATCAGCAGCACCGCGAGGCCGTCCCGCTGGGCGGTCCGGATGTGCTCCCAGATCTGCGCCTGCGCGCCGACGTCCACACCACGGGTCGGGTGCGCCGCGATCAGCAGCTTGGGGTCGTGGCTCATCTCGCGGCCGATGATCAGCTTCTGCTGGTTGCCGCCGGAGAGGGAGGCCGCGGTGACCTCGATGCCGGGGGTGCGGACGTCGTACTCGTCGACGATCCGCTGGGTGTCGCGGCGGGCGCCGGCCGGGTCGAGCAGCACGCCCCGGGAGTTCGGGATCTCGGTGACGTGGCCGAGGATCCGGTTCTCCCAGAGCGGGGCCTCCAGCAGCAGGCCGTGCTTGTGGCGGTCCTCGGGGATGTAGCCGATGCCGGCCTCGCGGCGGGCGCGGGTCAGCGTGCCGGAGAGGTCCTTGCCGTCCAGGGTGACGGTGCCGGCGTCCAGCGGGAGCATGCCCATGATCGCCTCGACCAGCTCGGCCTGGCCGTTGCCCTCGACACCGGCGATCCCCAGGACCTCGCCCTTGTGGATGCGCAGCGAGATGTCGTCGAGCACCACGCGCTCGATGCCCTCGGCGTCGGTCTTGGCGATCCGCAGGCCCTGGACGTCGAGCATCTCGCTGGTGGTGACGGTGGACTCGCGGCTCTCCGGGGAGGGGAGCTCGGCGCCGACCATCAGCTCGGCGAGCTGGCGCGCGGTGACGCTCTTCGGGTCGGCGTCGCCGACGGTGGTGCCGCGCCGGATGACGCTGATCGCGTCGGCCACCGACAGCACCTCGTGCAGCTTGTGCGAGATGAAGATGACGGTGACGCCCTCGGCCTTGAGCTCGCGCAGGTTGTCGAAGAGTGCGTCGACCTCCTGCGGGACGAGGACGGCGGTCGGCTCGTCGAGGATCAGGATCCGGGCGCCGCGGTAGAGCACCTTGAGGATCTCGACGCGCTGGCGGTCGGCCACGCCCAGGTCCTCGACCAGGGCGTCGGGGCGGACGCCCAGGCCGTACTGGTCGGAGATCTCCTTGATCTTCGCCTTGGCCTTGGCGCCGATGCCGTGCATGTGCTCGCCGCCGAGGACGACGTTCTCCCAGACGGTCAGGTTGTCGGCCAGCATGAAGTGCTGGTGCACCATGCCGATGCCGCGCGCGATGGCGTCGCCGGGGGTGTTGAACTCGCACTGCTCGCCGTTGATCGCGATGGTGCCCTCGTCCGGCTTCTGCATGCCGTAGAGGATCTTCATCAGCGTCGACTTGCCGGCGCCGTTCTCGCCCATGAGGGCGTGCACCGTACCGGTGCGGACGGTCAGGTTGATGTCGTGGTTGGCCACGACACCGGGGAAGCGCTTGGTGATGCCGCGCAGTTCGACGGCCGGTGTCGCCGTCCCCGCGCTGGGGGTACCGCCCTGGTTCAGGGCGGGATCGGATGCGGTGATGGCGATCTCCTGGTGGTCTGGAGGCGCGACGTTGCGCTGGAGGGCCAAAAGAGAAAACGGTGGGGGGACGGGACGGGGCCCGGGGGTACGCACTGAGCGCACCCTTCCGGGCCCCTCCCTGATGCTGCGTCAATCATCGCGCTGCCGGGCAGGTGGCAGCGGCAGCGACGTCCGGGCGCGCCTTACGGAGCGGTCGGGACGGTGGTGGCGCCGCTCTTGATCGCCGTGGCGGCGTCGTTGAGCTTGCCCTGGATGTCGTCGATCTTGCCGCCGGTGGTGGCGAGCGAGACGCCGTCGGCCTTCAGGTCGAAGTTCTTCACGCCGCTGAAGACGGAGCCCTTCTTCGCCGACTCGATGTAGGCGTAGACGGCCTTGTCGACGTTCTTGACCATGGAGGTCATGATGACGTTCTTGTACTTCGCCAGGGCCGGCTGGGCGGCCTGGTCGGAGTCGACACCGATGGCCAGGGCGCCCGGCTTGTTGGAGACGGCCTCGATGGCGCCGTTGCCGGAGGAGCCGGCCGCGGAGTAGATGACGTCCGCGCCCTTGTCCAGCTGGCCCTGCGCGGCCTCCTTGCCCTTGTCGGGCGAGTTGAAGCCGGAGAAGTCCGGGGGCGTCGTCAGGTAGGTGGTCTCGATCTTGATGTTCGGGTCGACCGACTTGGCGCCGGCCACGTAACCGGCCTCGAACTTCTTGATCAGCTCGGACTGCACGCCACCGATGAAGCCGATGTGCTTGGTCTTGGACTTGAGGGCCGCGGCCACACCGGCCAGGTACGAGCCCTCCTGCTCCGAGAAGGTCAGCGAGGTGACGTTCGCCGGCTGGGTGTCGGAGGCCGAGTCGATGATCGCGAACTTGGTGTTCGGGTTCTCCTTGGCGACCTTCTCGACCGCGGCCTGGTACACGAAGCCGACCGCGATGATCGGGCTGTAGCCGGCGGTGACCAGGTTCTTGAGGCGGGTCTCCTTGTCGGCCTCGGCCTCGCCGGTCTTGGCGTCGGCCTCGGTGACGGTGACGCCGAGGTCGGCCTTGGCCTTGTCGAGGCCACGAGCGGCGGAGTCGTTGAACGACTGGTCGCCACGGCCGCCGATGTCGTAGGCCATACCGACCTTGAGGCCGCCCTCGGAGGAGCCGGAGGAAGCGGTGGTGTCGTTGCTCTTTGCGCCGCAAGCGGCGAGCGAGGCCATGCCCAGGGAACCCGAGAGCACAACCGCGGCGAGCTTAGTTGAACGGCGCAAGGGAATATCTCCTTCTCACACGCACCCGTTTAGCGTGGTCGGACGCCACCGTAACGCGCGTAGAACACGGTTGGGTTACGGGCCGCCGGAGCATTCGGGTTGTTATCAAACCGTGGTCTCACGGCTCACCCGACGCTCCTTTCCGGTACGCGAACAGTGCTTGGTACTGGCCCGGCCCAGTTTACGTAACCCGACATAAAGCCCGTATCGCGACAATCCGCCCCGCGGTTCCCCCGCCTCCCCGGTCCTCCCCGCCCCTCTCCGGGCCGCTCCCGCCCGGGCCTACGACTCCGCCGGGGCCAGCGCCAGGGCCGCGAACAGCTCCACGCCGATCCCGATGGCCCGCTCGTCCACGTCGAACCGCCCCTGGTGCAGGTCGCGGACGGAGGTGTCGCCTGGGGTGCGGACGCCGAGCCGGGCGAGAGCCCCGGGCGCGTGCTCCAGGTACCAGGAGAAGTCCTCGCCGCCGAGGCTCTGCTCGGTGTCCTCCACCACCTGGCGGCCGTCCTGCCCGAACCGTTCCGTCATCGCCGCGTCCAGCAGCCCGACCGAGACCGCCTCGTTGACCACCGGCGGCACCCCGCGGTGGTAGTCGAGCGTCCACTTCGCCCGGTAGGTCTCGGCCAGCTTGGCGATCAGCTCGTGCAGCTGGTCCGGCGCCTCCTGCCAGCCGGCCAGCTCCAGGCAGCGGACGGTGCCCTCCAGCTCGGCGTGCTGCGGGATCACGTTGGGGGCGGAGCCGGAGGCGATACGGCCCCAGACCAGGCTCACGCCCCAGCGCGGGTCCATCCGGCGGGCCAGCGCGGCCGGCAGGTCGGCGGCCATCCGCGCGATCGCGGTCACCAGGTCGGTGGTCAGGTGCGGGCGGGCGGTGTGGCCGCCGGGCCCGTCCAGGTGCAGCACCAGGCGGTCGCAGGCGGAGGTGATCGCCCCGGTCCGCAGCCCGATCCGCCCCACCTCCACCTTGGGGTCGCAGTGCACCGCGAAGATCCGGCCGACGCCGTCCATCCCGCCGGCGTTGATCACGTCCAGCGCCCCGCCCGGCATGACCTCTTCCGCCGGCTGGAAGACCAGCCGGACCGGGCGGCGCAGCTCGCCGGCGCGGGCGGCCTCGGCGAGCACCAGCGCGGTGCCCAGCACCACCGCGGTGTGCACGTCGTGGCCGCAGGCGTGGGCCCGGCCCGGGACCGTCGAGCGGTACGGCACGTCGGTCTTGGCGTCGTCGATCGGCAGCGCGTCGATGTCGGCGCGGAAGGCGAGGAACTCGGCACCGTGCGGGGTGCCCGCGGGCACGATGTCCACGGTCATGCCGGTGCCGCCGGGCAGCACCCGGGGGGCGAGGCCGGCGGCCGTCAGCCGGTCGCGCAGCAGGCCGGTGGTGCGGAACTCCTGGCGCCCCAGCTCCGGGTGCCGGTGCAGATCGCGGCGGAAGGCGATCAGCTCGGGCTCCAGCGCCGCGATCCGGCCGCGCAGGTCGGCGGCGGGGCGGGCAGCGGTGAGCGTGACGGCCGGCTGGGCGGACTCAGGACGGTTCATCTCAACAAGGGTAGGCCTGTTGGGGGGATTTGGCCCGACTTCCCGAAAAGAAGTCCCCGGATGGGCGCATACCGGCCGTGCATGTGGGTATGACATCTCGTTTCAGCCGCCTTCCCCGGGTTGCCTGCACTGTGCAACGACCGCCCGCCCCGGCGGTCACGGCCCCACCCGCTCGGCGGATTGACGTGCCCTCAGAACCGCTCGACGGGGGTGTGCGTCCCCCACACCTGGCGCAGCGCGTCGCAGACCTCGCCGAGCGTGGCCCTGGCGGCCAGCGCCTCCTTCATCGGGTACAGCACGTTGTCCCGCCCCTCGGCGGCACGGCGCAGGGCGCCCAACGCGCGGTCCACCGCGGACGCGTCGCGGGCGGCCCGCAGCCGGGCGAGGCGCTCGGCCTGCTGCGCCTCGATCGCCGGGTCGACCCGCAGCGGCTGGTAGGGCTCCTCGGCGTCCAGCCGGAAGCGGTTGACGCCCACCACGGTCCGCTCGCCGGAGTCGGTCTCCTGTTGGACGCGGTAGGCGGTGCGCTCGATCTCGGCCTTCTGGTGGCCGGCCTCGATCGCCGCCACCGCGCCGCCGAGGTCCTCCACCCGCTCCATCAGCGCGAGCGCGGCGGCCTCCACCTCGTCGGTCAGCGACTCGACGACGTACGAGCCGGCGAACGGGTCGACGGTGGCCGTGACGTCGGTCTCGTGGGCGAGCACCTGCTGGGTGCGCAGGGCGAGCCGGGCCGCCTTCTCGGTGGGAAGCGCGATCGCCTCGTCGAAGCTGTTGGTGTGCAGCGACTGGGTGCCGCCGAGGACCGCCGCCAGCGCCTGCACCGAGACCCGGACCAGGTTGACCTCGGGCTGCTGCGCGGTGAGCTGCACCCCGGCGGTCTGGGTGTGGAAGCGGAGCATCTGCGACTTCGGGTCCCGGGCGCCGAACCGCTCGCGCATGACCCGGGCCCAGATCCGGCGGGCGGCCCGGAACTTGGCCACCTCCTCCAGCAGCGTGGTGCGGGCGACGAAGAAGAAGGAGAGCCGGGGCGCGAAGTCGTCCACCGCCATGCCGGCCGCCACCGCGGTGCGCACGTACTCGATGCCGTTGGCGAGGGTGAAGGCGATCTCCTGCGCGGGGTCCGCCCCGGCCTCGGCCATGTGGTAGCCGGAGATCGAGATGGTGTTCCAGCGCGGGATCTCGGCCCGGCAGTACCGGAACACGTCCGCGACCAGCCGCAGCGAGGGCTTCGGCGGGAAGATGTACGTGCCGCGGGCGATGTACTCCTTCAGCACGTCGTTCTGGACGGTGCCGGTCAGCCGGGCGGCCGGCACGCCCTGGGCCTCGCCGACCAGCTGGTACAGGAGCAGCAGCAGGGCGGCCGGGGCGTTGATGGTCATCGAGGTGGAGACCTCGCCCAGCGGGATGCCGTCGAACAGCACGCCCATGTCCTCGACGCTGTCGACCGCCACCCCGACCTTGCCGACCTCGCCGGCCGCGAGCGGGGCGTCCGAGTCGTAGCCCATCTGCGTGGGCAGGTCGAAGGCGACCGAGAGGCCGGTGCCGCCGCCGGCGATCAGCTGCCGGTAGCGGGCGTTGGACTCGGCGGCGGTCCCGAAGCCGGCGTACTGGCGCATCGTCCACGGCCGGCCGGTGTACATCGTCGGGTAGACGCCGCGGGTGTAGGGGTACTCCCCGGGCCTGCCCAGGCGCTCCCCGGGGTCCCAGCCGGCCAGGGCCTCGGGGCCGTACAGCGGCTCGACGGGGAAGCCCGACTCGGTGCGGCGGGGCTCGGCTGCCATGGTGTCCTCCGCGGGATCGGCGGGACGGTGCACTGGTACCCGCAATGTAGTGGTGCCGGGCGGCCGCGGGCGCCGGCGACACCATTGAGATGATCGGGTCAGCGACCGAAGTGCTTCCACGAATGACCCAGGGAGTGGCAATGACCGAGCAGAAGGTGGCCGTGGTCACCGGTGCCAGCAGCGGAATCGGCGCGGCGACCGCCCGCCGGCTCGCCGAGGAGGGCTTCGAGGTGGTGCTCACCGCCCGGCGCACCGACCGGATCGAGGCGCTGGCCAAGGAGATCGGCGGGCGCGCCCACACCCTGGACGTGACCGACCGGGCCGCGGTGGACGCGTTCGCGGCCGGGATCGGCCGGGTGGACGTCCTGGTCAACAACGCCGGCGGCGCCATCGGCGCGGAGACGGTGGAGAGCGGCGACCCGGCCGACTGGCTGGCGATGTACCAGGTGAACGTCCTCGGCGTGCTGCACGTGACGCAGGCGCTGCTGCCGGCGCTGCGGGCGAGCGGCGACGGCACCGTGCTGCTGATGTCCTCCACCGCGGCGCTGGCCGCGTACGAGGGCGGCGGCGGCTACGTGGCGGCCAAGCACGCCGCGCACACCATCGCCGCGACGCTGCGGCTGGAGCTGTGCGGGGAGCCGATCCGGGTGATCGAGATCGCCCCGGGCATGGTGAAGTCCGAGGGCTTCGCCGTCACCCGGTTCCGCGGCGACGAGGAGAAGGCGGCCGCCGTCTACGCGGGCGTGGCCGAGCCGCTGACCTCGGAGGACATCGCGGACACCGTCGCCTGGGCGGTCACCCGGCCCCCGCACGTCAACATCGACCTGCTGGTGGTCCGCCCGCGCGCCCAGGCCGCCAACCACAAGGTCCACCGCGCCTGACGGCCCCGGGGCGGGCGGACCGAGGGCCAAGATCGAACGTGTCACCCGGCAGTGGTACACACGTGCGATGACATCTCTTCGGGCCGCCCGCCCGCGGCTGCTGCTGGCCGCACTGGCGACCGGCACCCTGCTCCTCACCTCGGCCTGCAACGACGGCCCCGCGCCCGCCCAGGACAAGGCCGCCGGGACCACCCCGGCCACCGCCGCCCCGTCTGCCACCCCCACCGCGACGCTGACCCCGACGCCGAAGCCCACCGGCGCGGACGACCCCGCGCTCAAGCCGTTCTACGGCCAGCAGATCTCCTGGGCCGCCTGCCCGGAGGACCCCCGGGCCGCCAAGGCCAAGATCGACATGTCCGCGATGCTCTGCGGCAAGCTGCACGTCCCGCTCGACTACGCCCACCCCGCCGCGGACGCCCTGGACATCGCGCTGATCAAGCTGCCGGCCGCCAAGCCGGACCAGAAGCTCGGCTCGCTGATGGTCAACCCCGGCGGCCCCGGCGGCTCCGGCATCGAGATGGTCAAGTACGGCGCCAAGGAGTACGACGGCGTCCTGCACAACCGCTTCGACGTGATCGGCTTCGACCCGCGCGGCACCGGCGAGAGCTCGCCCGTCGTCTGCTACGACGACAAGCAGCACGAGGAGTCCAACCAGCGCGACACCCCGATGGAGCCGGCCGCCCGCAAGGCGCAGCACGTCAAGGGCGCCACCGAGCACGCCGCGGCCTGCCAGGCCAAGGCCGGCAAGCTGCTGCCCTTCGTCGGCACCCGCAACACCGCCCGCGACCTGGACGTGCTGCGCGCCGCCGCCGGCGACAAGAAGCTCAACTACCTCGGCATCTCCTACGGCACCTACCTCGGCGCGCTCTACGCCGAGGAGTTCCCGAAGAACACCGGGCGGCTGATCCTGGACGGCGCCGTCGACCCCGCCCAGGACCGCCTGGACCACGGCATCGACCAGCAGGTCGCCTTCGAGAAGGCCTTCCGGCGCTTCGCCGCGGACTGCGTCGAGAACCACCCCGAGGACTGCCCGCTCGGCAAGGACCCGGACGCCGCCGCGAAGAAGGCCGCCGACTTCCTGGACGGCCTGTACGAGCACCCGATGACCGCCAAGGACGGCCGCAAGCTCAACCGCGACCTGGGCTGGACCGGGACCGTCTCGATGCTCTACGGCGACGAGAAGACCTACTGGAAGGCCCTGCGGATCGCCCTCGGCTGGGCGATGAAGGGCGACAAGCCCGACTACCTGCTGGCCTTCGCCGACGAGTACAACGGCCGCGACGAGGACGGCCACTACAGCCCGATGGAGGAGGCCAACGGCGCGATCAGCTGCGCCGACACCTCCCGGCCGGCGCCGACCCCCGAGCGCGCCCGGCAGGCGGTGGCCCGGCTCCAGTCCGAGGCCCCGCTGCTCTCCAAGGGCGTCACGGTCGAGGACTACGACGAGCCCTCCTGCGCCTACTGGCCGTTCAAGACCACCGAGAAGCCGCACGCCGTCCGCGCCGAGGGCGCCGCGCCGATCCTGGTGGTCGGCACCACCGGGGACCCGGCCACGCCGTACGCCTCGGCCGAGGCGCTGGCCAAGGGCTTCGCCGACGCCACCCTGCTGACCCGGGTGGGCGAGGGCCACGGCGCCTTCGGCAAGGGCAACAGCTGCATCGACGCCGCGCTGGAGTCGTACCTCGTCGAGGGGACCATGCCGACCGCCGGGACCAGGTGCTCCTGAGGGGCCGGGCATGCCCAGGGATCCGGAGTATTAGCAGATGAAGGCGGGGAGGGCGCTGACAGAGAGGTGTCAACGTCACAACTTGATAGCTCGATCGGATGAATTCCGCGTGCGCCCTCCCCAACCGATGACCGCTCAACTACCGTTGAGCCGCTGCCCGGCGGGCGCTGGACGCCGCTCCGCAGCCCCATACTTCATCTGCTCCACCCCCTTCCCATCGGCACCTTCCCGCCCTCACGAGGAGGACCCGCTGGCCAGCGACATCCCGCCGCAGCGGCTCGATCCACGCTCCGAGCCGACCCTCCTCGGGCTGCACCGCTTCAACGAGGCCGACGCCGGGGCCGCCGAGGAGGCCCTGCTGGCCTGCTGCGGCAGCCACCGCTGGGCCCTGCGGCTCACCGCGCACCGGCCCTACCCCGACATAGAGTCCCTGCTGGCCGCCGCCAGTGAGGCCTCCTACGACCTGCGCCCGGCCGACCTGGCCGAGGCGCTGGCGGACGAGAGCTGGATGCCGCAGCCGCTCCTCGGCATGCGCGCTCCGGGCAGCCAGGCCGCCCACACCGCCCTGCGCGCGGCCCACGCCGCGTACGAGGCCCGGTTCGGGCACGTCTTCGTGGTCTGCCTGGAGGGCGTCGCCCCCGAGGAGATGCTCGACACCGTCCTCGACTCGATCCGCACCCGGCTCTCCAACGACCCGGACGAGGAGCGGCTGATCGCGGCCGACGAGCTGCGCCGGATCGCCCTCACCCGGTTGGAGCACCTGGTCGCCACCCACTCCGGGGCCACGGCCCGCTGAACCGGGGCCGAAACGGCACCGCGGCTCACGGCGCCGCGCTTCACCGCACCGCGGGTCACCGCACCGCCTGCGCGGCGCGGAGCTTGGCCGCCTGCTGCCGGACGATCCGCTCGTCCGGCGCGGCGGCCGGCTTCGCGCCGACGCCGACGGTCGTGAAGACCGCCAGCACCTGGCCGACCCGGACCACCACCGCGCGCTGCGAGAGCACGACCGAACCCGATTCATTCGTCAGGGTGAACCCGGTCGCCGCGTCCACTCCCCCGGGCGTGGGCGTGTCGTCCCGGGTCAGCCGGTGCCTGGTCCGCAGCACCTTCCGCGACCGGTCCGCCGGCGGGGGCGGCGCCGTGGAGGAGAAGGAGGCGCACGGGCCGAACAACTTCTCCAGCTCGGACTGCAGCCGGGCCGCCCGACCGGGCCGGTAGCCCAGCAGCCCGCCGTACACCCCGCCCTCCGGGTCGGCCGCCCGCGCCACGCTCAGACCGGTCTCCGCGTACGGGCCCTCCGGTCCGGGCGAGGGGGAGGCGCCGGCGGCCGGGGCCGCCGGGGTCACCGCGTCCAGCAGCGGCTGGCAGGCCGGCACGTCGGAGACCTCCCGCGCCCCGCCGGAGCCGGTCTCCCCGTGGCCGGGGGTCATCACCGTCACCGTGTAGCCGGGCCCGAGGTCGGCGTCCGCCACCGCGGCCGCCCGCAGCTCCCCTGCGGACAGCTCGCGCGCCGGCCCGGCCCGGTCGGCCGAGCCGCCGACCGTGGTGCAGCCCGCCGCGAGCATCAGCGCGAGGACGGCGGCGGCGAGGGGGCGGGGCGGGCGGAGCGGCACGGCGGCCTCGGCAGGGTGTCGGCACGGACGGCGGGCGGCCACCGTAGCGCAACCGGAACGTCACCCTGCGTGCCGAATCCGGGCGGAGTTCCCGGCAGACTAGGCCAGTCGTGCCTGATTGATCACACCTCGGGCCCCCGGAGGCGGTTACCGAGAAGGCGTCGATAGGATGCTCGCGGCCGGTGGACCGTACCCGGCCGGGCTGACCGACACCGAAGCCGGCCGAGCCCCCAATCGCTTCCGGAGGGTTTTTCCGTGCCGGCTGGAACGCTGTACCGCGGCCGGGAAGGCATGTGGAGCTGGGTGGCTCATCGAGTCACCGGCGTCCTCATCTTCTTCTTCCTGTTCGCCCATGTCCTGGACACCGCGCTGGTGCGGGTGTCGCCCGAGGATTACGACACCGTCATTCAGACGTACAAGACGCCGCTGGTGAACCTGATGGAGTACGGCCTGGTGGCCGCCATCCTGTTCCACGCCCTCAACGGCCTGCGCGTCGTCGCCGTCGACTTCTGGTCGAAGGGCCCGAAGTACCAGAAGCAGATGCTCTGGTCCGTGGTGGGGGTGTGGGTCGTCCTGATGGCCGGCGCCTTCTACCCGATCCTTCAGCACACGCTGACCTCCTGGTTCGGGAAGTGATCTGAGACATGTCCACGGAAATCTCCGACGCCCTGGTCGTCCCCTCCGCCCAGGCGCACACCGGCAAGGGCCTCGGCACCGGCAACCCGGCCGACGCGTTCGTGATCGAGCCGGCCCGGCAGCGGACCAAGAAGACCCCGCGCCGCACCCGTACCAACTTCGAGATGCTGGCCTGGCTCTTCATGCGCCTGTCCGGCATCGTCCTCGTGGTGCTGATCCTCGGCCACCTGCTGATCATGCTGGTGCTCGACGGCGGCGTCTCCCGGATCGGCTTCGCCTTCGTGGCCGGCCGCTGGGCCTCGCCGTTCTGGCAGGGCTGGGACCTCCTGATGCTCTGGCTCGCCATGCTGCACGGCGCCAACGGCATGCGGACGGTCATCAACGACTACGCCGAGAAGGACTCCACCCGGCTCTGGCTGAAGGGCCTCATGGGCGCCGCCACGGTTTTCACCGTGCTGCTCGGCACCCTGGTCATCTTCACCTTCGACCCGAACATCTAATCGGCAGAGGCCAGAGGCGAGTTAGAACCCCATGCAGATTCACCAGTACGACACCGTCATCGTCGGGGCCGGTGGCGCCGGCATGCGCGCGGCCATCGAGTCGACCCAGCGCACCCGCACCGCGGTGCTCACCAAGCTGTACCCGACCCGGTCCCACACCGGCGCGGCCCAGGGCGGCATGTGCGCCGCCCTCGCCAACGTCGAGGAGGACAACTGGGAGTGGCACACCTTCGACACGGTCAAGGGTGGTGACTACCTGGTCGACCAGGACGCCGCCGAGATCATGTGCAAGGAGGCCATCGACGCCGTCCTCGACCTGGAGAAGATGGGCCTGCCCTTCTCCCGCACCGAGCAGGGCCGGATCGACCAGCGCCGCTTCGGCGGTCACTCCCGCAACCACGGCGAGGCCCCGGTCCGCCGCTCCTGCTACGCGGCCGACCGCACCGGCCACATGATCCTCCAGACGCTGTTCCAGAACTGCGTCAAGCACGGCGTCGAGTTCTTCAACGAGTTCTACGTCCTGGACCTGCTGATCAACGACGGCAAGACGGCCGGCGTCGTGGCCTACGAGCTGGCCACCGGCGAGATCCACGTCTTCCAGGCCAAGTCGGTCGTGTTCGCCTCCGGCGGCACCGGCAAGTTCTTCAAGGTCTCCTCCAACGCCCACACCCTCACCGGTGACGGCCAGGCCCTGGTCTACCGCCGCGGCCTGCCGCTGGAGGACATGGAGTTCTTCCAGTTCCACCCGACGGGCATCTGGCGCATGGGCATCCTGCTCACCGAGGGCGCCCGCGGCGAGGGCGGCATCCTGCGCAACAAGGACGGCGAGCGCTTCATGGAGCGCTACGCCCCCGTCATGAAGGACCTCGCGTCCCGTGACGTCTGCTCCCGCGCGATCTACACCGAGATCCGCGAGGGTCGCGGCTGCGGTCCGGACGGCGACCACGTCTACCTGGACCTCACCCACCTGCCGCCGGAGCAGCTGGACGCCAAGCTGCCGGACATCACCGAGTTCGCGCGCACCTACCTCGGCATCGAGCCCTACACGGACCCGATCCCGATCCAGCCCACCGCGCACTACGCCATGGGCGGCATCCCGACCAACGTCGAGGGTGAGGTCCTGCGCAACAACACCGACATCGTCCCGGGCCTGTACGCGGCCGGCGAGGTCGCCTGCGTGTCCGTGCACGGCGCCAACCGCCTGGGCACCAACTCGCTGCTGGACATCAACGTGTTCGGCCGTCGCGCGGGCATCGCCGCCGCCGACTTCGCCAACGCGAACGACTTCGTCGAGCTGCCCGAGAACCCGGCCGAGAAGGTCCAGGCCCTGGTCGACGGCCTGCGCGAGTCCGCCGGCACGGAGTCCGTGGCGCAGATCCGCAAGGAGCTGCAGGAGTCCATGGACGCCAACGCGATGGTGTACCGCACCGGCGCCACCCTGAAGCAGGCGGTCGAGGACATCGCCGCGCTGAAGGAGCGCTACAAGAACGTGGCGATCCAGGACAAGGGCTTCCGTTACAACACGGACCTGCTGGAGGCCGTCGAGCTGGGCAACCTGCTCGACCTGGCCGAGGTGCTGGCGGTCTCCGCGCTCGCGCGCGAGGAGTCCCGCGGCGGCCACTACCGCGAGGACTTCCCGACGCGTGACGACGTGAAGTTCATGCAGCACACCATGGCGTACCAGGAGGTTGCCGAGGACGGCACCACCTCCATCCGCCTCGACTACAAGCCGGTCGTCACGACCCGCTACCAGCCGATGGAGCGTAAGTACTGATGAGCACTCCGACCGTGGAGAAGCACTCGGCCGCTCTGGACGCGGCCGAGGCGGGTGCCGTCCAGCTGATCACCGTCACCTTCCGGATCCGCCGGTTCAACCCGGAGGAGCACCCGGACCCGGTGTGGGTCGACTACCAGCTGGAGATGGACCCGAAGGAGCGCGTCCTGGACGCGCTCAACAAGATCAAGTGGGAGCAGGACGGCACCCTCACCTACCGCCGTTCCTGCGCGCACGGCATCTGCGGCTCCGACGCCATGCGGATCAACGGCCGCAACCGGCTGGCGTGCAAGACCCTGATCAAGGACGTCAACCCGGAGAAGCCGATCACGATCGAGGCCATCAAGGGCCTGACGGTCCTCAAGGACCTGGTCGTGGACATGGACCCGTTCTTCCAGGCGTACAAGGACGTCATGCCGTTCCTCATCACCAAGGGGAACGACCCGACCCGCGAGCGCCTGCAGTCCGCCGAGGACCGCGAGCGCTTCGACGACACCACCAAGTGCATCCTGTGCGCCGCGTGCACGTCGTCCTGCCCGGTCTTCTGGAACGACGGCCAGTACTTCGGCCCGGCCGCGATCGTCAACGCGCACCGCTTCATCTTCGACTCGCGCGACGAGGGTGCGGAGCAGCGACTGGAGGTCCTGAACGACCGCGAGGGCGTCTGGCGCTGCCGGACCACCTTCAACTGCTCGGAGGCCTGCCCGCGTGGCATCGAGGTCACCAAGGCGATCCAGGAAGTGAAGCGGGCGCTGGTCACCCGCCGCTTCTGATCCCGGCCTGACACGGCGAGGGCCCCGTCCGATCGATGGATCGGACGGGGCCCTCGTGCGTGCCGGCTCAGCGCAGGACGCCGAGGTCCTTCGGGGTGGTGAAGCCCTTGTACGTCAGCAGGTGCCGGTCGCCCGTGACGGCCCACAGGTCCGGCACGCCGTCGCCGTCCCCGTCACCCGAGCTCCCGAGCGCCGGGTAGGCGTCCACGGTGAACCCGGTCGCGACCACACCGGAGGCGGGGTCGGCCAGGGCGGTGAAGTCGAAGGTGCCATCGGCCCGCTTGGGGATCGCGTACGCGTGCAGCGCGCCGGTGGCCCGCTCGCGCGCCCAGAGCGCGAGGTTCCCGGCGGCGTCCGCACCGGGGGCGATCAGGTCGTAGCCGTTCCACGCGCCACCGCTGGTGAGGCGTGCGGAATTGGAGAACATGCCGCCCCCGGCGAACGGCTTGGCCAGGTAGAGGTCCCCGCTCCACATCGTGAGCAGGCCCGGGTTGGCCGGGTTGGTACCGCTCACCCGGCCGACCAGCGCGAGATCCTGGACGTCCGACCAGCTGGTGCCGTATCCCGTGCAGTCACCGGTGCAGTCCGGCCGGTTGACGCCCATGGTGGCGGACCGACTGAACTCTCCGGTGCCGTAGACGTTCTTCAGGAGGGCGACGCCACCGAATCCGCCGATCTCCCGGACCAGCAGGTCGTCGGCCAGGGAGCTGCTCCGGCTGCGGTGCGCGACCTGGTAGTTGTTCCAGTTCCGAGCCGTGCCGGGGGCGAGGTTCGCCGGGAGGACCGAGGACGGCGTGGTGTCGTTCGCCCGGGCACTGATGATCTGCAGGTTGCCGGCCGCGTCCGGCAGCAGGATGTCCGGGATCGCATCGCCGTCGACGTCGCCGAGCGCGCTCGGCTTGGGGCGCGAGTCCCACGGGGCGTAGAAGGTGTAGCCGGTCGTGAAGCTGCTGTTGCCCGCGTTGTCGACCGCCACGACGTAGAGGGTGTTGGTGCCCCACTCCTTCACCTTCAGGTTGAGGGTGGTGGAGCCGTCCGCGCCGGGCTTGACGCTGTCGGCATCGCAACCACCGCTCAGCAGGGAACTGTCGTTGAAGGCGTACTTGTAGCACGCGATGCCCGAGGCCTCGCCGCCGCCGGCCGGGGCCGGGTCGGTGCCGGTGAGGGTGAAGGTGCCGGTCTCGCCCGCGTACTTGGTCGCCGTCCGGCCGGAGCCCTGGGCCGGGAAGTCCGTGGAGGTGACGGACACGGTGGCGCTGGTGAGGTCCACCCGGAAGTGGCAGTCGGCCGACGCCGGGGAGATCCTGTGGCCCTGGAGGGCGCGGGCCTGCCAGGTGTAGCCGTGGCCGTCCGTCAGGCCCGGGACGGTGATCCGGGCCTGGCCGGCGACCGCCGGGGCGATGCCGCTGAAGACGGCCGTGTCCGCGCCGGTCGTCGTGTCCCAGACGGCGAAGCGGGCCGAGAGGCCGCTGGTCTGCTCGGCGGCGACCGTCGCGTTGAGGGCCGGGCCGTCGACGGTGCGCCCGATCCAGCCGGGCGTGGTGGTCGAGTCGCAGGCGTCCGTGACGGCGCCCGTGGAGACGGTCCGCGGCTGCGGGGACGCGGTCGTCGCGGTGACCCGCAGGCCGGTGTCGGCCGCGGCGGCCGGGGCCGCCAGCAGGCCGGCGGTCATCGCCGCGGTCGCCGCGGCGCCCCACCGGCGCAGGTGCGCAGGCTTCATGAAAGTATCCACCCCTTGGAATCGAAGAGAGGTTCGACCTCTACCCAAACGGTGTGGATCTTGCCAGTGGCCCCACCGGCCGGCAACCGGGTTTGACCGCTCAGTCGACGGCCGGCTCGCGCCGGGTGGCGCGGAGGCCGCGGACGCCGATGGCGCCGATCCCGATGCCGAGGACGAAGGACGTCACCGCGAGCAGGAGGTGCACCCAGAAGAAGGCGGTGGGCTGCGAGTGGTCGCCGCCGGTGAAGGCCTGGCCGCCCGAGTCCTTCCAGAGGTTCTTGACGAAAGTCGTCCAAATGATCATGGACCAGACGCCGAAGGCGGTCAGGAACCAGGACGTGCGGCGGCTGAGCTTCATGAGGTCCTCAACGGGCGGTGACGTGAAGAAGGCGTGTCCCCCCAGTATGCGCGGGGGGCCGTTCGGCGTACCGCAGCCCCCTCCTGCGGAGGACGGGCCCGGAGTGGCGGACGACCGGGGCCCCGACTGGGTACGGTCTGCTGGTGCTCACACGCCCTAAGCTCGCACAACTGATCGCCGCGTGCCTCGCGGCGTTCCCGGTCCTCCTCGCCACCCCGGCGGCCGTCGCGGCCCCGTACTCCCCGCCGCCCCCGCAGACCGCGGTCGGCGGCGAGCGGATGGGGCTCTCCGGCGTCCAGGTGGACCCGCTCGCAGGCGCGCCGGCGCTGCCGCGGGACCTCACCGGGCGCTCGTGGATAGTCGCCGACGCCGCGTCAGGGGACGTGCTGGCGGCCAGCAGCCCGCATCTGCGACTGGCGCCCGCCAGCACGCTGAAGATCCTCTTCGCGGACACCGTGCTGCCCAAGTTCGACCGCAACGCCGTGCACCGCGTCGCGGACGCGGAGATCCAGGGCATCGGCCCCGGCAGCAGCCTGGTCGGCATCAAGGAGGACCTCGACTACAAGGTCGAGGACCTCTGGCGCGGAGTCTTCCTCAGCTCCGGCAACGACGCCGTGCACGTCCTGGCGCACATGAACGGCGGCATCCAGCAGACCGTCGCCGAGATGCAGGCCCGCGCGGAGGCGCTGCAGGCGAAGGACACCAGGGTCGTCTCGCCGGACGGCTACGACATGGAGGGCCAGCTCTCCTCGGCCTACGACCTCACGCTGTTCGCCCGGGCCGGGCTGCGCAACCCCGACTTCCGGATGTACTGCGCCACCCGGGACGCGCTGTTCCCCGGCGCGGTGGACAAGAACACCGGCCAGCGCGGCAGCTTCGGCATCGCCAACACGGACCGGCTGCTCGGCAAGTACCCGGGCCTGATCGGCGTGAAGAACGGTTTCACCACCGAGGCCGGCTCCACCTTCGTCGGCGCCGCCGAACGGGACGGCCGCACCCTGCTGGTGACGGTGATGCACCCGACCACGTACCAGAAGGTCTACGACGAGACCGCGGCGCTGCTGGACTGGGGGTTCGCCGCGGCCGACAAGGTCACGCCGGTCGGGCGGCTGGTGGACGAGGCGCCGGCCGCGGAGCCGTCGCCCGGCGGGCAGGCGGGCGGCACCGCCGGGGCCCCCGCGCCGCCGCCGCACCCCTCGCCGTCCGCGCAGACCGAACAGACCCCGCGGACCCCGCAGCCCGCGGCCGCCCGGACGGCCTCCGGCGGCGACGGCGGCGGACTCGGCACGGTCGGCTGGCTGCTGACCGCGCTCGCCCTGGCGGCGGGCGGCACCGGGGCACTGCTGCTCCGGCGGCGACGGGCCGGCCGGCCGGCCGAGTAGCTCCCCACGGCTTCCGGCCGAGCGCCGGCCGCCGTCACGATCCGAGGCCCCGCGGGCCCGGTCTCACTCCCGGGACCGGGCCCGCGGCGCGTCCTTCCCCGCCGCCGCCTCCGCCTCGTCCGCCTCCGCCACCATCTCCCGGGCCCGCTCCCGGGCCCGGTCCCGGGCGGCGGCCGGGTCCGCGGTCGCCGTCCAGGCGACGCAGTACATCAGCAGCCGGCAGACGAAGTTGATCCAGAGCAGCAGCGCCACCGGCACGCCGAAGGCGCCGTAGAGGCTCTTCCCGGCGACCGAGCCGAGGTAGGAGGCGAGCAGGATCTTCAGCAGTTCGAAGCCGACCGCGCCGATCAGCGCGCCCTGCAGCACGTCCCGCCGGTGCTGGCCGCCGATCCGCGGGAAGGGCGCCAGCAGGTAGGCGAAGAGCAGCGCGTCCGAGGCGACCGCGATCAGCAGGCCGACGCCGGTCAGCAGGTAGCCTCCGGGGCCCCCGGTGCCCAGGCCGATCCACTCGGCGATCCGCCCCGCCAGGGTCGTCCCGGCGGCCGAGGCGGCCAGCGAGAACAGCGAGACCAGGCCCAGTCCGAAGAGCACCACGCAGTCCCAGGCCTTGCGCAGCGCCAGGTTGCCGCCGTCTTCGGGCAGCTGCCAGACGTCCCGGATCGAGGTGCGCATGGTGTCCACCCAGCCGAGGCCGGAGAGCAGCAGCAGGATGCCGCTGACCAGGCCGACGGCGCCCGCGTTGGCCACCAGCGAGGGAAGGTTGAGCGCGTCGGAGATGCCCGGCAGCTGCTCGGTGATGTGCTTCTCGATGTCGGCGACCCGGGTGTCGGAGAGGGTCGCGACCGCGATCGCCAGCGCCACCGTGAGCAGCGGGAAGAGCGCGAGGAAGCCGAAGAAGGTGATCGCTCCGGCCAGCCGGTTGCCGCGGGCGGCGGTGAAGTGCTCGTACACCCGGTACGGGCGGCTGCGCAGCACCCGCGCCGCGAGCGGGCCGATCACGGGGAGGCGGGTCAGGAAGTCCACCCGACCGGTTATACCGGCCGGTCGCCCGAACGGCCGTCAGGCTCGGCGCACACCCGGGCGTTTGGGCACCGGACGCGCACCGAGGCGGACGGTGGTCAGCGCCGGGCGTGTCTGACGATTCGCGTCGCACGCCCGGCGGGAATCGTCAGGCCCGCCCGAGCAGACGGCGGGCCTTCGCCAGGGCGCGGACGGTCTGGTAGGCGCCGTAGCGGCCGTGGCTGAGCAGCTCGGTGCGCACGCCGTCCACCCCGGCGGGGGCCTTGTAGCCGGCCGGGCGGAGCCGGGCGCAGTGCTCGGCGGCGCGGCGGAAGTACTCGCGGCGGTCGCCGGGCGGGACCCGGCCGGGCCGGGAGACCACCGTGTTGAGGTGGTGCAGCATCCGCCCGTAGACCACCGGGCGCCAGCGGTCGAGGTCGGGGCGGCGGTCCAGGAAGGCGAAGACCAGGTCGTACTGGGCGAAGACGTCGAAGTGCTTGCGGCTGGCCGTGGCCAGGATGTTGCCGCCCTCCTGGCGCTGCCGGTAGTGCACGCCGACCTGGTCGAGCAGGGTGATGCTCGCCGCGGCGAGCAGCGCCGGGTACGTCCAGGGGGTGTCCTCGTAGTAGCCCGCCGGGAAGGTCAGGCCCTGCTCGGCGATGAAGCCGCGGCGGTAGGCCTTGTTCCAGACCACCTGCAGCAGGTCCAGCAGGTCGGGGCGGCGGTCGAGGTCGAAGACGTCCGGCGAGTCGGCGCCGAAGACGTGCGCCGAGGCCGCCCGGGTGATCCGGCCGTCGGAGTACGTGCGGGCGTAGTCGTAGACCAGGATGTCCGGGTCGTCGCCGGCCGCGAGCCGGTCGTCGACGGCCTTGAGCAGGCCGGGGGTCAGCGTGTCGTCACTGTCCAGGAAGATCACGTACTCGCCGGTGGCGACCTCCAGGCCGGCGTTGCGGGCCCGGCCGAGGCCGACGTTCTCCGGCAGGTGCAGCACCCGCACCCGGGGGTCGCGGGCGGCGGCCTCGTCGAGCAGCGCGCCGCAGCCGTCCGGGGAGCGGTCGTCCACCGCGATCAGTTCGAAGTCCGGGCCGCCCTGGCCGAGGACGGAGTCCAGGCATTCGGGGAGGTACTCCTGAACCCGGTAGACCGGGACGATCACGCTGAAGCGGGGCATGGGGCACAGAGTAGTGGCCGCTCCGACCGGCCGGCCCACCGCGTCCGCGGGCCGCCGCCGCGGGCCCCGGCGGCGGGCGCCGGGCGGGCCCGGAGGGGTCCGGAGGCCGGACGGTAGGATCGACGGGCACGTACGCACCGATCAAAAGTGCGGCCAGACCCCGACCGGGCTGCCACGCTCCTTCCCAAGAAAGGCCTGCGTAGCCGATGGCTCCCCGCCTCTCCATCGTCGTACCGATCTACAACGTCGAGCGCTACCTCGTGGAATGCCTCGACTCGATCGCCGCCCAGACCTTCACAGACTTCGAGTGCGTCATGGTCGACGACGGTTCGAAGGACGGCAGCGCGGCCCTCGCCGAGGCGTACGCGGCCAAGGACTCCCGGTTCCGGCTGGTCCGGCAGGTGAACAAGGGCCTCGGCGCGGCCCGCAACACCGGCATCCGGCACATCGACCCGGACGGCGAGTTCCTCTGCTTCGTCGACAGCGACGACTCGATGCCGCCGAGCGCGTACGAGCTCATGATCAACACGCTGGACGAGACCGGCTCGGACTTCGCCACCGGCAACGTGCTGCGGTTCCGCGCGGTCGGCTACTACCAGTCCGGCGGCCACAGCCGGCCGTTCGCCAAGACCGCGCTCAAGACGCACATCACCGAGATCCCGTCGCTGGTCACCGACCGCACCGCGTGGAACAAGGTGTACCGCCGCTCGTTCTTCGACGCGGCCGGCCTGCTGTACCCCGAGGGCATCCTGTACGAGGACGCCCCGGTCAGCGTGCCGCACCACTACCTCGCCAAGAGCGTGGACGTGCTCTCCGAGCCGATCTACCACTGGCGCGAGCGCGAGGTCGGCGAGATGTCGATCACGCAGATGCGCACCAACCCCAAGGGCCTGATCGACCGCGTCACCTCGGTGGAGCTGGTCCGCGGCTGGCTGAAGAAGCAGACCGACCCGCGCTTCGCGCAGTACCTGCGCACCTACGACGAGAACACCCTCGTCGAGGAGATCCCGATGTTCTTCTGGTCCGTCGTGGACGGCGACAAGGAGTACCGGGACGCCTACATCAAGAACGTCAGCCGGCTCCTCCGGGCGATCGGCCCGGAGCAGGTCCGCAAGCTGCGCGCGCCGCTGCGGCTGAAGTACCACCTGACCCTGCAGGGCCGGATCGACGAGTTCGTCGAGCAGATCAAGTTCGAGGGCGAGAGCAACGGCGGCGTCACCGCCCGCGGCCTGCTGCGGCCGTACGCCGACTACCCGTTCCTGCGCGGCGGCCGCAAGAGCGTGCCCTCCAGCGTCCTCAAGCTGGACAACTCGCTGGTGATCCGCAGCCGGCTGTACGAGACGGCCTGGGTCGGCGGCAAGTTCCAGCTGACCGGGCACGCGTACCCGGAGCAGCTGGGCGCCGAGAACAAGCACGACATGGTCCGGGTGCTGATCCTGCGCGAGGCCAAGGGCCGCCGCGTGGTCGCGATCCCGACCAGGACCACGTACAGCCCCGAGGCCACCGCCACCTGCCACCACGACCTGTACAACTGCGACTGGGCCGGCTTCACCGCCTCCATCGACCCGAAGAAGCTCAAGCAGCGCGGTCAGTGGAAGGACGGCAACTGGCGCGTCCTGATGGCCGGCGGCGGCAAGGGCGGCGTGTACAAGGGCCGGATCTGGGCCGGCTGGAGCGACACCGCGCTCTACATGCCGGCGCACTGGGTCGAGCCGGACGTCCGGATCGTCCCCTGGGTCCGCGACGGCAACGTCTACCTGCGCGTCGAGACCGTGCAGGCCCGGGTGACCGGCATGGCCGCGCACGGCGGTCGGCTGGAGGTCTCCGGCGCGATCCGCACCGGCGCGAGCCTGGCCGGCGCCCGGCTCAAGCTCACCCACGTCGAGTCCGACCGCGACCTGCAGTACCCGCTGGAGCTCGCCGACCCGGTCGGCACCCTGCGGCCGTTCAGCGTCTCGGTCCCGACCGCCGAGCTGACCGCCGTCCGCGAGGCCTGGGCGGAGCTCGACCCGGTCGCGCCGACCCGTGCCCGCGACCGCTGGGACGCCGTCCTGCTGCTCGCCGACGGCACCTCCGTCCCGATGGCCTGGGACGACCGCAACGCGCCCGAGCAGCTGCACGTCGCGCTCAACCCGGAGGCCGCCGGCCCGAAGCGCCGCGCGCTCTACGCCAAGCCCTCCCCCGGTGGCTACCTGCAGCTCACCGACCAGCTGCTGCAGCCGGTGGTGGACGAGGTCGTCTCCCGCGGCGCCGACGGCTTCCTGCTCAGCGGTGCCTTCCCGCTGCCCGGCGCGCACCGCTGGGAGCTGGTGGTCCGCCACAACTGGCGCGAGGAGGAGCACGTCTACCCGGTCGAGATCGCGGACGGGCGCTTCCGCACCACGCTGCCCTCGGTCCCGACGGCGTCCTTCGCCGGCCGGGTGCCGCTCGCCCAGGGCACCTGGGACGTCTTCTTCCGCCCGGTCGGCGCGCCGGTCGACTCCGAGGCCACGCTGCACGCGCTGATCGCGCCCAGCTGCTTCGGCGCACTGCCGCTGGAGACCGAGTCGCGCGGCAAGCGGATCGTGCTGGAGCGCCGCCACTACGACGGCCTCTCGCTGGAGTCGCACAACGCGCTGCTGCCCGAGGAGCGCAGCGGCTGGCGCCAGCGCCAGCTGCGCACCGTGGACTACCCGGCAGCGCGCCGGCTCCCGCTGCGCGACACCGTGCTCTACAACGTGGCGCTCGGCGGCCTCTACGCCGACTCGCCGCGGGCGATCCACGAGGAGCTGGTCCGCCGCGGCCTGCCGCTGGAGCACCACTGGGGCAGCGACGACATGCAGGCCGACCTGCCGCAGACCACGAGCGCGCTGCGGCTCTGGAGCCCGGAGTGGTTCGAGACCCTGGCCACCGCCAAGTACATCGTCACCAGCGCGCACCTGCCGGACTTCTTCGTCCGCCGCCCCGGCCAGGTGGTCGTCCAGACCTGGCACGGCACCCCGCTGAAGCAGATCGGCTACGACTTCGAGAAGGTCTGGTTCACCGACGCCAACTATCTGAAGGGCGTCGCCAAGGAGGTTCCGAACTGGAGCCTGCTGGTCGCCGGGAACACCTGGTCGGCCCCGGTGCTGCGGCGCGCGTTCGACTACAAGGGCGAGATCCTGGAGAGCGGTTCGCCCCGCAACGACCTGCTGTTCGCCCCCGACCGGGAGAAGACGGCGGAGCAGGTCCGCGAGCGGCTCGGCCTGCCCGAGGGCAAGAAGGTCGTGCTCTACGCACCGACCTTCCGCGAGGACCGGCGCCGCCCGAACGGCGGCTACCAGATGGACCTGCGGATCGACCTGGATGCGGCCAAGGCCGCGCTGGGCGACGACCAGGTGCTGCTGGTCCGCCGGCACAGCGTGATGTGCGGCCAGGTGCCCGACGCCGGCAACGGCTACGTCTGGGACGTCGGCAGCTACCCCGACATGGCGGAGCTGCTGCTGATCGCCGACGTGCTGGTCACGGACTACTCGGCGTCGGTCTTCGACTTCGCCACGACCGGCAAGCCGATCCTGTTCTTCACGTACGACCTGGAGCACTACCGCGACAACCTGCGCGGCTTCAGCCTGGCCTTCGAGTCGGAGGCGCCCGGCCCGCTGCTGGCCACCTCCGCCGAGCTGGTCTCCGCGCTGGGCCGGATCGACGCGGTGGCCGCCGAGCACGCCGAGAAGTACACGGCGTTCCGCGAGGCGTACTGCGACCTGGACGACGGCCAGGCCGCGGCCCGCGTGGTGGACGGCATGCTCCGCCAGCAGTAGCGCAGCCCGTCCCGGAGGCGCCCGACGCGAACCGCGTCGGGCGCCTCCGGGCTTTCTGGGAGTTCTCTGGGAGTTGCCCGTCCTTTACACCCGCATTGCACTCGAACTCACGTTTCGCGAACGAATTTCCGAGCAAATCTGCCGGACCGTACAGTTGACCCCGGGTGTCATTCCGGTATGGGATGCGCATTGGCCTTCGCACTTCCCCCCACCGTGCGCAGGTCTCCGGCCCGCCGCCATGGACCGGATCCCGCTCCGAAGGACCTCCCATGCCTGTCCTCACCCGGCTCGTACTGCCGCATGCCGATCCCCGGTCCGCGGACGGCCTGCCACCCGCCGACGAGGAGGCCGTCTTCGGCCTACTGCGTGCCCGCTGGAGCGCCCGCGGGCTGGAGCTCACCGGCTTCGCCCGCCCCGAGGACGCGGACACCGCCCGCCCCGGCTCCGCCTGGACCTGGCTGACCCTGCACCGCAGCGAGGACGAGCCCCCGGTCCACCTCCGCACCAGGCCGCGCCGTCTGCCCGAGGTCACCGACGACAGCGCCCAGCCCGACCACAACCACGACTGGTCCGGATTCACCGCCCTGATCGAGCCGCGCCGGCTCCGGCGCGGCGAGGAGTGGCTGCTCGGCGAGTGGCAGGTCGAGGCCACCCTCTTCACCCGCCCCCGCCCCACCCGGCTGCGCCGCCAGTACGGCCTGCTCGCCCCGCACTGGTGCGGCTCCGGCGAGTACCCGCCCGCCCGCTGGGTCGACCGGGACGTCCGGCTCCAGCCCCGGTTCGAGGACGGCCGGCTCTGCCTGCTGCTCGAACGCCCCGGCGTCCGGCTCACCCACGCCGTCCCCGACGCGGACGGCCTCGACCTGCGCGGCACCGCCGACCACTGCCCGTCCGGCTCCGTGCTGCGGCTGCGCCACCGCGAGAGCGACGCCGTCGTCGAGCGCCCGGTCGCCCGCACCGGCAACAGCTTCGCCGTCCACCTGCCGTACCGGCCGTTCACCGCGGACGGCCGCGGCACCCGCGAGCTGGAGCACTGGGACGCCGAGCTGCTGCGGCCGGACGGCTCCACCGAGCAGCTCACCCTGGACGAGCGCGGCGGCCCGGTGGCCGGCCAGCACCGGCTGCCCGGCGCGCCCGACCGGGCGCTCTACCTCAAGCACCTGTCCGACGGCCGGCTCCAGTTCTGCGTCCAGCCGCCGGCCGGCTACGTCGAGCGGGCCGAGCCGCGGGCCGGCGGATTCGAGCTCACCGGTCACTGCCCCGGCACCGGACCGTTCGAGCTGGTCCTGCGGCACAGCGGCACCGCCGGCGAGGTCCGCCACCCGGTCGAGCTCGGCGCCGACGGACGCTTCCGGATCCACCTGCCCGCCACCCGCACCGGCTCCGACGGCGCCGCCCTGCCGCTGCGCAAGGGCGTCTGGGAGGCCGCCCTCCACCCGGCCGGCCGGCCCGGTCCGCGGCGCCCGCTGATCGCCGCGCCCGCCCTCGTCCCCGCGCTGCCCACCGCCACCCAGGCCGGCGGCAAGCGGATCCTGCTCCAGCGCCGCTGGCACGACACCCTGCTGCTGGACTCCACGCCCGTCCTCACCGCCACCGAGCGCAGCGCCTGGACCCAGACCCGCCAGCGCACCGCCGGCTACCCGGCCGCCCGCCGCGAGCCGCTGCGCGACGCGGTGCTGTACGACGTCTTCGGCGGCCGCGGCTACTCCGACTCCCCACGCGCGGTGCACGCCGAACTCGCCCGCCGCGGTGCCCCGCTGGAGCACCTGTGGGTGGTCGACGACGCCCAGGCCGAACTGCCCGCCGGGGTGCGCCCGGTGCGGATCTGGAGCCCCGAGTGGTACCGGGCGCTGGCCACCAGCCGGTACCTGGTCGGCAACACGCACTTCCCGGACTTCCTGCGCCGCCGCCCCGGCCAGGTGGTCGTCCAGACCTGGCACGGCTCGCTGCTCAAGCGGATCGCCCACGACGTCGACAACCCCTGGCTGGCCGACCACGGCTACCTGGAGGCACTCGACCGGGAGACCCCGCAGTGGAGCCTGCTGCTCTCCCCCAGCGCGTTCGCCACCCCGATCCTGCGCCGGGCGTTCCGCTTCGACGGCGAGATCCTGGAGTCCGGCTACCCGCGCGGCGACGTACTGGCCCGGCCGGACGCCGGCCGCATCGCGGCGGTCCGACGCCGGCTCGGCATCCCGGACGGCAAGCGGGTGGTGCTGTACGCGCCGACCTGGCGCGAGGACCAGCAGCACGGCGACGGCGACGGGTTCCGGCTGGACCTGAAGATCGACCTCGACCGGGCCCGGCACACCCTCGGCCGCGACCACGTGCTGCTGATCCGCCCGCACGTGCACGTCCGCGAGCCGTTGCCCGGCGCCGGGGACGGCTTCCTCTGGGACTGCGGCGACTACCCGGACGTCCAGGAGCTGCTGCTGATCGCGGACGTGCTGGTCACCGACTACTCGTCGATCATGTTCGACTTCGCGATCACCGGTCGCCCGCTGCTCTTCTTCACCTACGACCTGGAGCACTACCGCGACACCCTGCGCGGCTTCTACTTCGACTTCGAGGCGCAGGCACCGGGGCCGCTCGTCCCCACCTCCGCCGAGCTCCTGCACGAACTGCGCGAGCTCGCCGACCGCGGCGCCGCGGTGCCCGCCGGCTACGAGGAGCGCCACCGCCGGTTCCGGGCCGAGCACTGCGGGCTGGACGACGGCGGCGCCGCAGGCCGGGTGGTCGACCGGATGCTCCGGCTCGGGCGGGCCTGACCGCCCGGGCCCCGGGGCCGCCGGGACGGCACGGCCACCGTGACCGCCGGGCGCTCAGGAGAAGTCGTACGCCCGCCAGGGCCGCCAGACCTCGTCCTCGTCGAAGCGGGAGAGGCTGAAGCCGGGCACCGGGAAGGCCGCCCGGAAGCCGCGGGCCTGCTCGAACGCCCGGTCCAGCACGTCGTCCGGCAGGCCGTGCGCCACCGTGACGTGCGGGTGGTACGGGAAGGCCAGCTCCCGCGCCAGCGGGCCGGAGCGGATGTCCGCCTCCAGCAGCCGGCACTCCTGCGCGCCCTCCTCCACCCGGACGAAGACCACCGGGGAGACCGGCCGGAAGGTGCCGCTGCCCTGCAGCAGCATCCGGAACGGCCGGTGCGCGCGCGCCACCGTCGCGAGGTGCTCCTCGATCTTCGGCAGGTCCGCGGCCGCCACCTCGGTGGGCGGCAGCAGGGTGACGTGCGTGGGTATCGAGCGGGCCAGCGGGTCGCCGTGCCCGGCCCGGGCGTCCTGGACCGCCGAGCCGTACGGCTCCGGGACGCTCACGGACACGCCGATGGTGAGCACCTCCCCGCCGAAGGGCTCGGCGGGGAGGGACTCGTCGGCGGGGTGCCCGGAGGCGGACGGCGAGTTGCCGGTCACCGCTTGGCGGCCGGGAGGAAGCCGATCCGGTCGTACACCGTCTCCAGGGTCTGCGACGCCACCGCGCGGGCCTTGTCGGCGCCGATCGCCAGCACCCGGTCCAGCTCGGCCGGGTCGTCCAGGAAGGTGCGGGTGCGCTCCTGGAAGGGCGTCACCCACTCGGTGAACAGCTCGGCCAGCTCGGTCTTCAGGGCGCCGTACATCTTGCCCTCGAAGTGGGCGACCAGCTGCTCCACCGTCTGGCCGCTGAGCGCCGAGTGGATCCGCAGCAGGTTGGAGACGCCCGGCTTCTCCTCCTCGTCGTAGGAGACGACGGTGCCGGTGTCGGTGACGGCGCTCTTGAACTTCTTGGCGCTGGCCTTCGGCTCGTCCAGCAGGTTGACCAGGCCCTTGGGCGAGGAGGCCGACTTGCTCATCTTGACGGCCGGGTCCTGGAGGTCCTGGATCTTCGCCGTCTCCTTGAGGATGTACGGCTTCGGCACGGTGAAGGTCGGGCTGTAGCGGGTGTTGAAGCGCTCCGCGACGTCGCGGGTGATCTCCACGTGCTGGCGCTGGTCCTCACCGACCGGGACGGCGTCGGCCTGGTAGAGCAGGATGTCGGCGATCTGGAGGATCGGGTAGGTGAACAGGCCGACCGTGGTGCTGTCCGCACCCTGCTTGGCGGACTTGTCCTTGAACTGCGTCATCCGGGCGGCCTCGCCGAAGCCGGTGAGGCAGTTCATCACCCAGCCGAGCTGCGCGTGCTCGGGGACGTGCGACTGGACGAACAGGGTGCAGTGCTCCGGGTCCAGACCGGCGCCGAGCAGCTGGGCGGCGGAGACCCGGGTGTTCTCGCGCAGCAGCTTCGGGTCCTGCGGCACGGTGATCGCGTGCAGGTCGACCACCATGTAGAAGGCGTCGTTGGCCTCCTGCAGGTCGACCCACTGGCGCACCGCGCCCAGGTAGTTGCCCAGGTGGAACGAGCCGGAGGTGGGCTGGATCCCGGAGAGCACCCGGGGACGGTCCTTGACCGGACCAGTGACCGCTGCGTTGACCATGGGGGCCATTGTTCCAGTTCCACCGACCGCTCAGGAAACGTCCGCCCCTGGAGGTTCCGACAGTGTGACCGCACTCACCCTCACCCGGGCGATCCGCCGGCCCTCCAGCTTCGCCACCGTCAGCCGGACCTCCTCGTCACCGATCGGGATCCTGACCTGGTCACCGTCGGCCGGCAGCCGGCCCAGCGCGGCCACCAGACAGCCGGCCACCGTCTCGTACGGGCCCTCCGGAAGGGTGACGCCGGTCTCCTCGGTGAAGTCGCCGAGGTTCAGCAGGCCGTCCAGCTCCATGCCGCCGCCGGCCAGCCGGCGGGTGGTGGTCGGCTCCTGCGAGTCGTACTCGTCCCGGATCTCGCCGATCACCTCCTCCACCAGGTCCTCCAGGGTGACGATGCCGGCGGTGCCGCCGTACTCGTCGACCACGATCGCCAGGTGGTGGCCCTCGCGGCGCATCTCGCCCATCGCCTCCAGCACCCGCTTGGTGCCGGGCAGCAGCTTGACCGGGCGGGCCAGGTCACGGACCTTCACCGCCTGCTCGCCGCGGGCGCCGTAGAGGTCGCGGACGTGCACGAAGCCGGTGACCGCGTCGTAGCTGCCCTCGACCACCGGGTAGCGCGAGTGCGGGGCGGAGCCGGCCTGCTCGCGGACCTCGCCGAGCGGCTGCTCTGCGTCCAGGAAGGTCACCTCGGTCCGCGGCACCATCACCTCGCGCAGCTGGCGCTCGCCGGCCGAGAACACGTCCGCGATCAGGGCGCGCTGGTCGCTGCCGAGTTCGGTGTTGGCGGCGACGAGGCCGCGCAGCTCCTCGGAGCTCATCGAGCCGCGGCCGGCCGCCGGGTCGCCGCCGAGCAGACGGACCATCAGGTTGGTGGAGTGGCCGAGCAGCCAGATCGCCGGGCGCAGCACCACCGACATCACGTCCACCACCGGGGCGGACAGCACCGCGATGGAGTCGGCGCGCTGGAGGCCGATCCGCTTCGGGGTGAGCTCGCCGAGCACCAGCGAGACGTAGCTGATCACCAGGGTCAGCCCGACCAGGGCGACCGCGTCGGCGACGCCCTCGCTGAGCCCCGCCTCGACGAACAGCGGGGCCACCTTGCCGGCCAGGGTGTCCGCGCCGAAGGCGGCGGAGAGGAAGCCCATGCAGGTCACGCCGACCTGGACGGCGGCCAGGAAGCGGTTCGGGTCGGCGGCCAGGTGCGCGGCGCGGGCCGCCCGGCGGGTGCCGCGCGCCTCCAGCGACCGGATCTGGCCCTCCCGCAGCGAGATCAGCGAGATCTCCGCGACGTTGAACAGGCCGCCCAGCATGATGAAGACGAGGACGAGCGCCGCGTCTTCGATGGTTTCGCTCACGGGGGGCAGTGTAGGGGCACCCCAGAGCGACGGCCCGCCGCCTCGTGGTGAGGCGGCGGGCCGGGTCGCTCAGCGGAGCTGCGCTCAGATCAGGCCGAGGCCCTGGACCGCGTCGCGCTCCTCGACCAGCTCGTTGACCGAGGCGTCGATGCGGCCGCGGGAGAACTCGGAGATCTCCAGACCCTGGACGATCTCGAACTTGCCGTCCTTGGCGGTGACCGGGAAGGAGGAGATCAGGCCCTCCGGCACGCCGTAGGAGCCGTCGGAGACGACACCCGCGGAGGTCCAGTCGCCCTCGGCGGTGCCGTTGACCCAGGTGAAGACGTGGTCGATGGCGGCGTTGGCGGCCGAGGCGGCCGAGGAGGCGCCGCGGGCGTCGATGATGGCCGCACCGCGCTTGGCGACGGTCGGGATGAAGTCACCCTCCAGCCAGGCCTGGTCGGCACCGACGGCCTCGAAGGCCGGCTTGCCGGCGATCTCGGCCTGGAAGATGTCCGGGTACTGGGTGGCGGAGTGGTTGCCCCAGATGGTGACGCGCTTGATGTCGCCGACCGTGGCGCCGGTCTTCAGGGCCAGCTGGCCGAGCGCGCGGTTGTGGTCCAGGCGGGTCATCGCGGTGAAGCGCTCGGCCGGGACGTCCGGGGCGTTGCGCTGGGCGATCAGGGCGTTGGTGTTGGCCGGGTTGCCGACGACCAGGACCTTGATGTCGTCCGCGGCGTGGCCGTTGATGGCCTTGCCCTGCGGGCCGAAGATGCCGCCGTTGGCCTGCAGCAGGTCGCCGCGCTCCATGCCGGCGGTGCGCGGGCGGGCGCCGACCAGCAGCGCGACGTTGGCGCCGTCGAAGGCCTCGTTGGCGCTGTCGGTGATCTTGATGTCGCGCAGCAGCGGGAAGGCGCAGTCGACGAGCTCCATGGCGGTGCCCTCGGCGGCCTTGAGGCCCTGCGGGATCTCCAGGAGGCGCAGGTTCACCGGCACGTCGGCGCCGAGCAGGTGGCCCGAGGCGATGCGGAAGAGCAGCGCGTAGCCGATCTGGCCGGCCGCTCCGGTGATGGTGACGTTGACGGGGGTGCGGGTCATTTCTACCTTCTCCAGCAAATCGCCAGGTGCCCCAGGCACACCGGCGCACTGGAGCCGAGGACGGTCTCTCGACGTCGAGAGACCGGCGTCAGGTTATCGCAAAGGGAAGCCTACGCCGCGTGTGCGGGCGTGGCTGATACGTCACAGAAGCAGCGGCCCCCGCCCGGGGATTCCGGGCGGGCGCCGCTGTCGGTGACTGCTCCGGGGCCGGCGTCAGCGCCGCGGGCGGCCGATCAGCTGGCCGATGTTGTCGAGCAGCGAGATCTCCAGCCACGGGTTGGGCTGGGCCACCAGCGTCAGCAGCACGATCGAGACGCCCATGACGCTCAGCACGATCACGTCGGTGAACCGGCTGCGCACCGCGAGCATGCCGACCTCGGGCAGGACCAGCCGCAGCACCGCGCCGAGCAGCACGCCGCCGCCGAGGATCAGCAGGCCGTACTTGAAGCCGTCCTGGAAGTCGGCGAACCAGGTGACGGCGAGCCCGGCGCCGACCACCAGCAGGACCAGCGTTATCGGCCACTGCCGCACCGGGAGCGAGTGCTCGCGCCCCAGCGCCGCGGCCGAGCCCTCGGGGGGCAGCGTGCCGGTGGTCTTGACCGGCCTGCGCCGCGACCGTGCCTCACTCATGGCTGGACGTCCCAATCCCTCTGGTGTCAGACGCCGGCGCGGCGCTCGGCCGCCACGACGATGTTGTTGAGCAGCATCGCGCGGGTCATCGGGCCCACGCCGCCGGGGTTCGGGGAGATCCAGCCGGCCACCTCGGCCACGCCCGGGTGGACGTCGCCGACGATCTTGCCCTCGCTGCGGCTGACGCCGACGTCCAGCACGGCCGCGCCGGGCTTGACGTCCTCCGGCTTGACCAGGTGCGGCACGCCCGCGGCGGCCACGACGATGTCCGCCTTGCGCAGGTGGTAGCCGAGGTCCTTGGTGCCGGTGTGGCAGAGGGTGACGGTGGCGTTCTCGCTGCGGCGGGTGAGCAGCAGGCCGATCGAACGGCCGACGGTGACGCCGCGGCCGATCACGACCACCTCGGCGCCGTTGATCTCGACGTCGTGGCGGCGCAGCAGCTCGACGATGCCCAGCGGGGTGCAGGGCAGCGGGCCCTCGATGCCGAGCGCGAGGCGGCCGAGCGAGGTCGGGTGCAGGCCGTCGGCGTCCTTGTCCGGGTCCATCAGCTCCAGGACCGGGTTCTGGTCGAGGCCCGTGGGCAGCGGGAGCTGGACGATGTAGCCGGTGCAGGCCGGGTCGGCGTTCAGCTCGCGGACGACGTTCTCGACGTCCTCCTGGGTCGCGGTGGCGGGCAGTTCGCGCTGGATCGAGGCGATGCCGACCTCCGCGCAGTCCCGGTGCTTGCCGTTGACGTACCAGCGGCTGCCCGGGTCGTCGCCGACCAGGACGGTGCCGAGGCCGGGCGTGACACCCTTCGCCTTGAGGGCCGCCACGCGGGCGGCGAGTTCGGACTTGATCGCGGCCGCGGTGGCCTTGCCATCGAGAATCTGGGCAGTCATGACCCCATTCTCCCGGATCGCCGCAAGCTTCCGCGCCAGCCCCGGCGGCACCCCCGCGGAGGTCCGGTCCGCGGCCGCCCGGCGGGCCCGGAGGGTGCGGCCCACGTTGCGGTTGCGCCACAGTCCGGTCCGGTGCGCGAACGCGGCTGGACAGCGCCGGGTGGTCGGGTTGACGATGAGCGGGCATTCCCTGCCGCATCCGGCCCGGTGACGGGCCGACGGACACACCGGCGGGGCGTACCCGGGGGAAGAACAGAGTGAGCCGACCACACCAGACCGTGCCGCCCGACCGCCACGGCGGCGTGCCGCCGTGCCCGCAGCCCTGGTTGCTCCCGTCCGCACCACGGCCCTCGTTCCCGCGCTTCCCACGGCTCTGAGCCGGACGGCGGGCGCCGCTTCCTGCGCGCCCCCTTCGTCGCCGCGCTCCGCCACCCTCCCGAGCGACCGCAGGCCCGACCGGCGGTCCGTTCCGGGTCCCGTGCTGTCCCGCCACCAGTCCCCACATCCTGCCCGGAGGCATCGATGAGTTACCCGCCCGACCCGAACAACCCGTACGGCCAGCAGCCGCCGCAGGGCTACGGCTACCCGCAGCAGGCTCCGCCGGCTGCCGGCTACGGCTACCCGCAGCAGCCGCCGCAGGCCCCGGCCTACGGCGTCCCGCAGCAGCAGGCGTACGGGTACACGCCGATGCCGGGCACCCTCCAGGCGAACAACGGCTACATCAACCTCCACCACCTGGGTGCGGTGAAGCTCGCCACCATGGGCCAGCGGTTCCTGGCCCGCCTGATCGACGGTCTCGCGATCGGCGCGATCATCGCGCTGGTGATGGCGCTCGGCCTGGCCAGCGCGCTCGGCATCGCCAAGGACCAGAAGGACTGCAGCGGCCTGTACTCGTACAGCGGCTCCAACTCCGCGTACTACGACTGCCTGAACAGCAACAACGAGGCCGCCGCCGGCTTCTTCGTCACCATGATGATCATGGTCGGCGTGCTCTCGCTGTTCAACCTGCTCTACGAGTGGCTGATGGTCTCGTTCGCGGGCGCCACCCTCGGCAAGATGGCCATGGGCCTGCGCGTGGTCAAGGAGAGCACCGGCCAGGTCCCCGGCCTCGGCGGCGGCTTCATCCGCTTCATCATCCCGATCGTCGGCGCCTTCCTCTGCTACATCGGTGCCGCGCTGGTCTACCTGTCGCCGTTCTTCGACAACTCCGGCAAGCTGCAGGGCTGGCACGACCGTGCCGCCGGCACGCTGGTGATCAAGAAGTAGCGGTTCCCGCACACACGACGGAGCGGCCCGGTCCCCGCGGAGGGGGCCGGGCCGCTCTGTCGTACCGTCAGTGGAAGAAGTGGCGGGTGCCGGTGAAGTACATCGTCACGCCGGCCGCGGCGGCCGCCGCGACGACCTCCTCGTCACGGATCGAACCGCCGGGCTGGACCACGGCCTTGACGCCGCCGTCGATCAGGATCTGCAGGCCGTCCGCGAACGGGAAGAACGCGTCGGACGCCGCGTACGAGCCCTTGGCCCGCTCACCGGCCCGCTCGACCGCGAGCTTCGCCGAGTCGACCCGGTTGACCTGGCCCATGCCGACGCCCACCGAGGCGCCGCCCTTGGCCAGCAGGATCGCGTTGGACTTGACGGCCCGGCAGGCCCGCCAGGCGAAGGCCAGCTCGGCCAGCTCGGCCCCGGACAGCGCCTCACCGGTGGCCAGCGTCCAGGTCGCCGGGTCGTCGCCCTCGGCGTGCACCCGGTCGGTCTCCTGCAGCAGCACGCCGCCGGAGATCGGGCGCAGCTCCTGGCGGTTGGCCGGCGCCTCGGGGGCGAGCAGCACCCGCAGGTTCTTCTTCCGGGCCAGCACCTCGACGGCGCCGTCCTCGTAGCCCGGGGCCACGACGACCTCGGTGAAGATCGGGGCGATCTGCTCGGCCAGCTCGACGCTGACCGGGCGGTTGACCGCGATCACGCCGCCGTACGCGGAGACCGGGTCGCACTCGTGCGCCTTGCGGTGCGCCTCGGCGACGTCGGCGCCGGTCGCGATGCCGCACGGGTTGGCGTGCTTGATGATCGCGACGGCCGGCTCGGCGTGGTCGTACGCGGCGCGGCGGGCGGCGTCGGTGTCGACGTAGTTGTTGTACGACATCTCCTTGCCGTGCAGCTGCTCGGCGCCCGCCAGGCCGCCGGTGCCGTCGACGTAGAGAGCGGCGCCCTGGTGCGGGTTCTCGCCGTAGCGCAGCACGTTCTGGCGCTCGTAGGTGCCGCCCAGGAACTCCGGGAACCGCTCGTCGCTCGGCGCGTAGCCGGCCTCGAACCAGGAGGCGACCGCGACGTCGTACGCGGCGGTGTGGGCGAACGCGGCACCGGCCAGGCGCTTGCGGGTGGCCAGGTCGAAGCCGCCCTCCTGGGCCGCCTTCAGCACGTCGCCGTAGCGGGCCGGGTCGACCACGACGGCGACCGACGGGTGGTTCTTGGCGGCGGCGCGGACCATGCTCGGGCCGCCGATGTCGATCTGCTCGACACACTCGTCCGGGGTGGCCCCGGAGGCGACGGTGGCCTTGAACGGGTAGAGGTTCACCACGACCAGGTCGAAGGGCTCGACGCCCAGCTCGGCCAGCTGCGCGCGGTGCGACTCCAGGCGCAGGTCGGCGAGCACGCCGGCGTGCACGCGGGGGTGCAGCGTCTTCACGCGCCCGTCCAGGCACTCCGGGAAGCCGGTCAGCTCGGAGACCTCGGTCACCGGCACGCCGGCGGCGGCGATCCGGCCGGCGGTGGAGCCGGTGGAGACGATCGCGACCCCGGCGGCGTGCAGGCCCTGGGCCAGCTCCTCCAGACCGGTCTTGTCGTACACGCTGATCAGCGCGCGACGGATCGGACGGATGTTCTCGGAGACAGGGGGGGTGGTGGAGCTGGCACTCATGCCGGGATCCATACCTTTCGGTCCTCGATGCGGTGACCCTCGCGGGCCAGCCGGCCCACGACGTCGACGAGCAGCTTGCGCTCGACAGTCTTGATGCGCTCGTGCAGCGCTTCGCCGCCATCGGCGTGGTCGGCGTCGACGATCTCGACGACGCCCTGCGCGATGATCGGCCCGGTGTCCACGCCGGAGTCGACCAGGTGGACGGTGCAGCCGGTGACCTTCACCCCGTGGGCGAGCGCGTCGGTGACGCCGTGGGCACCGGGGAAGGAGGGCAGCAGTGCGGGGTGGGTGTTGACGATCCGTCCGGCGAAGGCGGCGACGAACGCCGGGCCGAGGATCTTCATGAAGCCGGCGGTGACCACCAGGTCCGGCTCGTACGCGGCGACGGAGGCGGTCAGGGCGCGGTCCCAGTCGGCGCGGTCGGCGTGGTCCTTCACCCGGTGCACGAAGACCGGGAGGCCGGCGCGCTCGGCGCGGTCCAGGCCGGCGATGCCGTCGCGGTCCGCTCCGACGGCGAGGATCTGCGCACCGAAGGCCGGGTCGGCGGCGGCCTCGATCAGCGCCTGCAGATTGGTGCCGGAGCCGGAGACCAGCACCACCAGACGGGCCGGTCCGGGCGTGCGGGGCGGGAAGAGCTGAGCGGGGGCGGCGGCCACTGCGCGATTCTCCGTAGGTCGGGCGCCGCCCGCTGGTACGTCCACCGGCGGTGGGGCCACTACGAACGGCAGGTCGAGCGAGGGGGAACACCAGGAGAACCCGCCGCGACGCGGGCCCCGGGGAACCTCTGTGAGCTGCTGACCGTCACCACGATAACGGCTGGTCGGACGGCCTCTGAAACGGCCTGCGGGCGCTACGCGCGTAGTTGAGACGGGGATCTCCTCCCGCCCGCCGGGCCCGTCCGCGCCGGGCGCCCCGGCGGGTGTCCCGGGCCCGGCGGCAGGCCGCAGGGCTGCCCCGGGACGGGTGCGGGATCATAGGGTGGCGCGGGCGTCCGCCCCACCGACCGAGTAAGGAATGGCTGAAACCATGAGCAGCGGTGACGACACCGGCGAGCGCAACCCCTTCGCGCCGCCGCCGGCGGATGCCCCGGACCAGCCGTGGCGGCCGCGCAACCCCCGGCCCACCGGCGGGTCGGAGCCGTCCGACGGCGAGGGCGGACCGGAGGAGCGCCCGCAGGTCCCGCCGCCGCACCCGTGGAGCCCCGGCTACCAGGGCGGCGGCTGGCACCCCCGTCCCCCGGCCCCGCAGCCGCCCCGCCTCGACCCGAACGACCCGGCGCAGCGCAAGGCCCGGAACGCCGCGCTGGCCGGCATCGCCTCGCTGATCTGCGCGCTGGCCGCGCTGCACTACGTCGCCCTGTTCGTCGGCGCGCTCGCCGTCGCCTGGGGCATCGGCGCGATGCGGGCCCCGAAGCCGGCCGCGGGCGCTGCCGGGGGCGCACCCGCCGCCCCCGCCGCGGTCGAGCCCGGCGCTCCGAACCCGCTCACCCCGGCGGCGCTCGCCGGGGTGCTGACCGGTGCGATGACCGTGGTCTTCGTGACCTCGGCGATCGGGCTCAGCCTCTACTACAACGACTACGTCACCTGCGTCCGGGACTCGCTCACCACGACCGGTGCGGACAACTGCGAGCGGCTCGCGCCGAAGTGGTACGTCGACGTGACCAGGCAGAGCGAGTAGTCCCGCCCGGTCCTCGGTCGGCGCCGGGCCTCGCCGTCGGGCCTCGGGCGGCGCCGGGCCTCAGTCGGTGTCGGGCTGTCCGGGGGCGGGGGCGGCCGGAGCGGCGGGGGCCGTCGACCGTGCGGACGACCCGTCCGGGCCGTCCGGCCCGTCGACGGCGTCCGGGGCCATCGGCGCGCCGCTCAGGCGCAGGACGAGCCCGTACGCCCGGGCCCGCAGCCAGAGCCCGCTCCCGCGGACCCGGCCGGTGAACGTGACGACGAACCGGCCGACGGCGCCGACCGTCCGGGGCCCGGTCTCAGCACCCTCCCCGGCCGCAGCCCCGGCCGCAGCGCCGGCCAGCGCCCGGGCCCGGGCGAGCAGGGCTCCCGGCACCGCCACCACGGCCACCCAGCCGGCCGCCGCCAGCCCCGTCCGCCACGGCACCGGACCGAGCTCGGCCATCCGGCCCCCGGCCAGCGCCCCGCCGGCGAGCCAGCCGAGCACCATGGCGGCCGCACCGGTCAGCAGCGCCGCCGCCAGGACCGCGACGGCGGTCGCCACCGGATGCCACGGGCCGGTCGCGGTGGACGACGGGTCGGCCGGGTCCGGCTCGTCCAGCCCGTAGTCCTCGAAGCCGCCGCCCTCCGGGCGCCGCCCGCCCCTGCCGCGTACCTCCGGCTCCCCGCCGTACGGCCATCGCGGGCCGGCCGCCGCCGCCCGCCCCAGCATCAGGGCCGGGACCACCCCGGCCAGCGCCGGCAGCGCGCAGGCCGCGAGCCGCCAGCCGCCCGCCCCCGGCTCCGCCACCAGCACGAACAGCGGGAAGTCCGGCACCGGCCCGAGCACCGCCCCGGCCGGCGCCACGAGCGTCCCCTCCCCCACCGCGAACCCCGGGCCGAGCGCGTACGCCGCGCCCCAGACCACCGCGTTCGGCAGCACCGCCAGGCTCAGCAGCAGCAGCCCGGCCACCGCGGCCGGACCGCGGGCCGGCGCTGCCGCCGCCGGCCCGGCGCCGCCCACCGCGGCCAGCACCGCCGCCACAGTGACCACCAGCGCGCCCGCCGCCACCAGCCCGGCTCCGGCCGCCAGCGCGGCCGCCCGGACCGCCGGCGCTCCCCCGTCGGGCCGCGCCCACCCCGGCACCCGGTCCAGCCACTGCCGCCAGTGGCCGGACCACCCCGGGCCGGCCACACCGCCGCCGGGCCCGGGCCGGCGGGCGGCCCGGGCCCCCGAGCGCGTCGCCGCGGCGGCCAGCGCCGCCACCACCAGGACGTCCGGCAGCACCCGGGCCCGGAACAGGCCGGGGCCCGCGCACTGCGCCACCACCGCGCCCGCCACCGCGCAGTAGCCGCACCACACCGCCCACGGCCCGCCCCAGCGCGGCCGCGGACCACGCCGGGCCGCCACCCGGGCACCGGCCCGGCGGAGCTGGACCACCGCGAGCAGGCCGAGCAGCAGCGGAGTGACGGTCAGCGGGGCCTGCGCGGCACCGCGCAGGACCGGGGCACCGTGTCCGAGCAGCCAGAGCGCACCGGCGAGCCGGACGGCCCCGGCCGCACCGTCGTCCGCGAACGGGGTCACCACCCAGAGCGTGAGCACCGGAACGGCGACCGCCGCCAGCCCGAGCAGCGCCGTCCGCGCCCCGGTGAGCAGGTCGGCCAGGACGGGCCTGGCCCCCAGTTCACCCGGCACTTCCACGATCGGACGGCCCATCAGCTGCGTCATGCGCCTCATGGTGCCAAGGCGACTCGCCATGCTTCGTGAAGAGGCAAACCGCCGTCGTGTCCCAGATTATTGGCTTATGCGCATTTTCGGACCCGGCCCGCTCGCTGCGGCCCCCACCCCGGCCCGGAGTGTCTGATGAGCACACCACCAACCGCCGAGCGCCCCACCGGCGCGCCCGCCCCCACCGACGCCCCGGCACCGCAGGGGCGCCCCGGGAAGGGCCGGCCCGGACGCGGCCGCGCCGCCGCGAAGCCCGCAAAGGGGACACCGAGTGCGCCGGAGGCGCAGGCCGTCCCCGCCGGGCAGGCCGCCGGAAGCGCGCGCGGCAGGGCGGCCGGCGGGGGCTCCGTCGATCCCGCGGAGGCGTCCCGGCTGCTGCGGCAGCTGACTCCACGTGAAGCCCAGGCGCTGGCCCATCTCGCGGCCGGTCGCCCGCTCGCCGAGTCGGCGGCCGTACTGGGCGTCACCCCGGCCACCGCGCGGACCTACCAGCACCGGGCGATGCGCAAGCTCGGCACCCGTACCCGCGCGGAGATCGGCGCCTTCGCCGCGCTGCTGAGCCCGGCTCAGGCCTCGCCCGCGGCCGGGGAGACGGCGGGTGCCGCGGGCCGTCCCGACCCGGCCCCGCCCGAACGCGGCGCGGCGAAGCCCCCGGCCGGACCGGACCGGAGCCGGTCGGGCGGGAGCGGGGCGGGCGGGAGCGAGGCGGGCGGCGCCCTCGTCGGCGTGCCGGACCGCAGTGCACCGGACCGCAGTGCACCGGGCGGTGCGGCAGCCCCGGCCGCGCCCGGCGGGCGGCACCGCCGCAAGGACCCGGCCGACGGTGCCCGCCCCGGCGCGCCGGACGGTGCGCCGCCGGACACCGCTGAGCGGCCCGGCGGCGGACGGCACCGCCGCAAGGACCCGGCCGGCCAGACGCCTCCGGCACACCGCCAGGCCGACCGACCGGCCGAGCGGCAGCACAGCGCCGCCCCCGCCGCCCCCGCCGGGCCCGGCACCCCCGTGCCGGCGGCCGCCCCCACCCTCACCTTCGAGGAGCTGTACGAGACCGTCCACGCCCGCCTGGTGCAGCAGACGTTCCTGCTCACCGCCTGCAAGCACCGGGCCCTGCACTGCGTCGGACGGGCCTTCGCCGAGGCCCAGCGGCACTGGATCGAGGTGTCGGGCGAGCCCGACCCGGAAGGCCGGCTGCGGACCCGGGCCTTCGAGGCGGCGCTCTCGCCGTGGCACCGCGGCGGCCCGCGCCGGACGCACGTCTGGCGACTGCCGCACCGCCGGATCAAGGTCCGCCCGGCCGACGAGACGCAGGCGGTGCTGCCGGACCACGACCGGCTCACCGACCACGACCGCGCCCTGCTCAAGGCGCTCAAGCGGCTCTCCCGCCCGCAGCGCCGGGCGCTGGTCCTGCACGACGGCCTCGGCCTGCCCGCCGACGCCGTGGCCGTCGAGGTGGAGTCCACCGTGACGGCCGCCGAGGGCCGGGTCTGGGCGGCCCGGGCGGCGCTGGCGCACTGGGTGCCGGAGCTGGTCGGCCCGGATCCGGCGGCGGACGGCTTCGCCGACCGGCTCAGCGGGCTGCTGCACCGCGCGGCCGTCCGTGGCTGCCCGGAGCCGCACCGCCCGCCGGCGCCGCTGCTGCGCGCCCGGCACGGGCTGGCCGACGCCGGCCGGACCGGCGCCGCGGCCCTGCTCACCGCCGCCGTCGGTGCGGCCGTGGTGGCGACGCTGAGCGGCGGCGGGCCCGGGCAGCTGTTCCGGCCCGGCGAGCCGCCCGCGCCGACGCTCTGCGCCACGGCCGAGACCACCGCCGCCGTCCCGGCTCTGCCGGAGGCCCCGCCGACCGGCGTGCACAGCCTCTGGTGCAGCCCCACACCGGGGGTCGAGCCGGTCGTGGTGGACCCGCCGCCGCCCCGCCGCCTCTGGGAGCTGCCGTCCGCCGGGCACACGGCCGAGGCGCTGCCGCCGCCCGGCGCGGTCGTGGAGGGCCCGCCGGCCTGCACGGGCTGGACGCTGCACCCCTGCCCGACCGACGACGCCTGAGGCCCGGGCCCTGTCCGGGCACCCGCGTGGCCGGGCCCGGAAACGGCGAGCGCCCCCGCCCGGGATCCGGACGGGGGCGCTCGACGAGCGGGTGGCGTCAGCCGATCAGCTCGCGCGCCAGGCGGGCGGTCTCGGACGGCGTCTTGCCGACCTTGACACCGGCGGCCTCAAGGGCCTCCTTCTTCGCCTGCGCGGTGCCCGAGGAGCCGGAGACGATGGCGCCGGCGTGGCCCATGGTCTTGCCCTCGGGGGCGGTGAAGCCCGCGACGTAGCCGACGACCGGCTTGGTGACGTGCTCGGCGATGTAGGCCGCGGCACGCTCCTCGGCGTCGCCGCCGATCTCGCCGATCATGACGATCAGCTCGGTCTCCGGGTCCTCCTGGAACGCCTTGAGGGCGTCGATGTGGGTGGTGCCGATGACCGGGTCACCGCCGATGCCCACGGCCGAGGAGAAGCCGATGTCCCGCAGCTCGTACATGAGCTGGTAGGTCAGGGTGCCGGACTTCGAGACCAGACCGATCTTGCCGGAGGAGGTGATGTCGGCCGGGATGATGCCGGCGTTCGACTGTCCGGGGCTGATCAGGCCGGGGCAGTTCGGGCCGATGATCCGGGTCTTGTTGCCCTTCGAACCGGCGTGGGCCCAGAAGGCGGCGGTGTCGTGCACCGGGACGCCCTCGGTGATGACGACGGCCAGGCCGATCTCGGCGTCGATGGCCTCGACGACGGCGTCCTTGGTGAACTTCGGCGGCACGAAGATGACGGTGACGTCGGCACCGGTCTTCTCCATGGCCTCGGCGACGGTGCCGAAGACGGGCACCTCGGTGCCGTCGACGTCGACCGTGGTGCCGGCCTTGCGCGGGTTCACGCCACCGACGATCTGGGTGCCCGAGGCGAGCATGCGGCGGGTGTGCTTCATGCCCTCGGAGCCGGTCATGCCCTGGACGATGACCTTGCTGTCCTTGGTAAGGAAGATAGCCATGGTTGTGTAGTCCCCTTCCTTACTTGTTGGCCAGCTCGGCGGCGCGGTCGGCCGCACCGTCCATGGTGTCCACCTGCTCGACGAGCGGGTGGTTGGCGTCGGTCAGGATCTGACGACCCAGCTCGGCGTTGTTGCCGTCGAGACGGACGACCAGCGGCTTGGTGACGGCCTCGCCCTTGCTCTCCAGGAGCGCGAGGGCCTGCACGATGCCGTTGGCGACCGCGTCGCACGCGGTGATGCCACCGAAGACGTTGACGAAGACCGACTTGACGTCGGCGTCGCCCAGGATGATCTCCAGGCCGTTCGCCATCACCTCGGCGGAGGCGCCGCCGCCGATGTCGAGGAAGTTGGCCGGCTTGACGCCGCCGTGCTTCTCACCGGCGTAGGCGACCACGTCGAGGGTGCTCATGACGAGGCCCGCGCCGTTGCCGATGATGCCGACCTGGCCGTCGAGCTTGACGTAGTTCAGGCCCTTGGCCTTCGCCGCCGCCTCCAGCGGGTTGGCGGCGGCCTTGTCCTCGAGCGCCTCGTGCTCCGGCTGGCGGAACTCGGCGTTCTCGTCCAGCGAGACCTTGCCGTCGAGCGCGATGATCTTGCCGTCGCCGGACTTGATCAGCGGGTTGACCTCGACGAGGAGGGCGTCCTCGGCGATGAAGACGGCCCACAGCTTCTGCAGGACCTCGGCGACCTGGTCCGCGACCTCGGCCGGGAACTTCGCCGCGGCGACGATCTCGGCGGCCTTCTCCGGGGTGCAGCCCTCGTTGGCGTCGACCGGGATCTTGGCGAGCGCCTCGGGGTTCTCCTCCGCGACGACCTCGATCTCCACGCCGCCCTCGACGCTGGCCATGGCCAGGAAGGTGCGGTTGGTGCGGTCCAGCAGGAAGGAGACGTAGTACTCCTCCTTGATGTCCGCGGTCTGGGCCAGCATCACCTTGTGGACGGTGTGGCCCTTGATGTCCATGCCGAGGATCGCCTCGGCCTTGGTGACGGCGTCCGCCGGGTCGGAGGCGAGCTTCACGCCACCGGCCTTGCCTCGGCCACCCACCTTCACCTGAGCCTTGACGACGGCGCGGCCGCCGAAGCGCTCCGCGATGGCGGCAGCGTCTGCGGCGGTCTCGATGACATCACCGTCAAGCACGGGCACGCCGTGCTTGGCGAAGATGTCCCTCGCCTGGTACTCGAACAGGTCCACGTGTTTGTCCTTGTTCGTGGTCGCGGATTGTGTCTCTACGAGCGTGCCACGGCAGGATCTTCGCTGCGGGTCGTCGGGGCGGTGCGGGTACGCAGAGGTACGGCCTTGCGGCCCACACAGCCACGGGCGCACACGTCAATCAACACGCGCGTCACGTCCGTCTGGCAGGTTATCCCCGTCCGACGGGACTCTTTCGCCCGGGGCATGCCCGTATTGGGTGAGAACCGTCACAGCCAGCCTACGGCCGGGTGACGTGCAGCGGGTGCGATCAGGCGCCGGTCCGGGCGCCCCGACGGGCGCGGGTTCGCCCGTCCGGGTGAACCCGCGCACCGGTCGGCTACACACTCCGGTCGGGCACCGGAATCGGGCGCTTCTCGATCGCCGCGGCCATGATGTCCGGGAAGGCGTCGGGAGTGCAGGCGAACGCCGGGGCCCCCAGCGCGGCCAGCGCGGCGGCGTGCGCGTGGTCGTACGCGGGCGCACCTTCGTCCGAGAGCGCGAGCAGGGCGACGAACTGGACGCCGGACGCCTTCATCGCCGCCACCCGCTTGAGCATCTCGTCCCGGATGCCGCCCTCGTAGAGGTCGCTGATCAGCACCACGACGGTCTCCGACGGGCGGGTGATCTTCGACTGGCAGTAGGCGAGCGCCCGGTTGATGTCGGTGCCGCCGCCGAGCTGGGTGGCGAACAGGACGTCCACCGGATCGGTGAGCTGCTCGGTCAGGTCGACCACCGAGGTGTCGAACACGACCAGCCGGGTGTCCAGGGACTTCATCGAGGCCAGCACCGCGCCGAAGACCGCCGAGTGCACCACCGAGGGGGCCATCGACCCGGACTGGTCGATGCAGAGGATGACGTCCTTCTTCACCGCTCGCTGCGCCCGGGCGTAGCCGACCAGCCGCTCGGGCACGACGGTGCCGTGCTCGGGCAGGTAGTTCTTCAGGTTGGCCCGGATCGTGCGGTCCCAGTCGATGTCACGGTGGCGCGGGCGGTTCACCTTGGCACTGCGGTCGAGGGCGCCGCCCAGGGTGGCCCTGGTCCGGTCGGCGAGCCGGCGCTCCAGCTCGGCGACCACCTTGCCGACCACCGCGCGGGCGGTCTCCCGGGTGGTCTCGGGCAGCGCGTGCTTGAGCGAGAGCAGGGTGCCGACCAGGTGGACGTCGGGCTCGACGGCCTCCAGCATCTCCGGCTCCAGCAGCAGGTGGTCCAGCCCGAGCCGGGTGATGGCGTCCTGCTGCATCAGCTGGACGACGCTGGTCGGGAAGTACTCGCGGATGTCCCCCAGCCAGCGCGCCACCTGCGGCGCCGATCCGCCCAGCCCGGCGCTGCGCCGGCCGGCCCGCCCGGCCCGGCCCTCCTCCGGCGCGCCCCGGTACAGAGCGGCGAGCGCGCCGTCCATCGCGGCGTCCCGGCCGCGCAGGGTGCAGCCGGTGCCGTCCGCCTCGCCGCCGAGCACCAGCCGCCAGCGGCGCAGCCGCTCCTCGGCGGCGAGGGGGGTGGTCACTGCCATCGGACGCTCCTTCGGGTCTTCGGGTCTTCGGGTCGTCGGGTTCTGAAGTGGTCGGGTCTTCGGGTCTTCGGGTTCTGCAGCGGGTACGGCGTCAGGTGTCGCGGCCGGAGGCCTGCCGGGGGATCCGGACCGGACCGCCGGGGTGGGCCGGAGCCGCCGGCAGGCCGAGCAGCAGCGCGACCACGGGCACGGCCGCGTCGGCGCGGGCCCGGTCGAGCGCCGGACCGGGCTCGACGGCCCCGGCCGGCTCACCGTCGAGCGGGCCGGCGGCGACCCGGCTGCCGACGGTGTTGCGCACGCCCGCCTCAAGCCCGGCGAAGGTGCGGCGCAGCAGTGGCAGCACATCGGTGAAGACCTCCGCCGGGACGGCCGTCAGCCAGGCGTCCAGCAGGCCCAGCAGCCGGGGGTCGTGCAGCAGCAGCGCGCCGCCGCCGGTGAGGAAGCCCTCCACCCAGCCGGCCGCGTCCGCCGGGGCGCTGGCGGCCGACAGGACCAGGCCCATCCGGCGGCCGGCCTCGGCGGAGTCCAGCCGACCGTCGTCCAGCAGCAGCCGGACGGCGCGGCCGCGCAGCAGGCCGGGGACGCCGTCGGCCGGGCCGGCGGCCGGCTCCCGCCGGGCGAGCGAGCCCAGCGTGCCGGCCCAGCGGTCGGCCAGGCCGGCCGCGCCGTCCGCGTCCAGCAGCCCGATCGCGCCGTGCACCTCGTCGAGGTGGCCGCGCATCGCCGACGCGCCGTCGGCGTCCAGGCCGGTGCAGGCCGGCGGCAGGCCGACGCAGATCCGGTCGGCGAGGCCGGTCGCGACCTCGCCGAGCGCGTCGCCGTCGGTGCCGCGGACGTCGCCGTAGCGCAGAGCCCGCACCAGCGCGGGCAGGGCGCCCGCGAGGCGGGCGACGTCGGTGTCCAGCGCAGCGCAGTCGGCCAGCACCCGCATCACCGCGGGCAGCGCGCCGGACAGGCCGGCCAGCAGGCAGGTCTCCACCAGGGCGGTCAGCTCGGCCAGCTCCACCGCGGCCCGCGCGGTGCCGACGGCCTTGCCGGCGGCGGCGTCCTCGACCGTGGTGCCCCACTGCGCGGCCTCGACGATCCGGACCGCGAAGTCGGGCTGCCAGCAGAGCCACCAGCTCTCCCGGAAGGTACCGGTGGAGTTCACCGTGGAGCGCGCGGGCACGCCCCAGTCGATGCCGAGCAGCCGGAGCCGGTGCAGCAGCCGGGAGCGCGCCGCGTCGTTCTCCTTGCGCAGGTCCAGGTCGAGCTCGCGCGGCTCGGCCTCCGGCTTCAGCCGCAGCGAGCGCTGCAGCCGGGCGAGGTCGCGCTGGAGCGGCACCGCCGGTGCGCCGTCCGGGACTTCACCGAGCGCGTCGCCGATCACCAGGCGGTCGCGGACCAGCTCCAGCGCGACGTCGGAGCCGTCGCACATCACCGACCGGACGGCGTCCAGCGTCTCGGTCAGGCCGGCCAGCGGGCGGCCGCGCATCACCGCGAGCGTGCGGGCCAGCCGGACCGCCTCGATGACGTGGGCGGAGGAGACCGGGTGGTCCTCGGCCCGGAGCAGCTCGGCGGCCCTGGTCAGCCACTTGGGCAGCGGGTCTCCCGGCTCGGCGAACAGGTGGTGGTACCAGCCCGGCGAGACGATCCCGGCGCCGTAGCCGCTGAGCTGGGAGAGCCGGCGGTGCGTCCAGGGCACCCAGGTGATGTCGGTCCGCACCTTCTTCGGCAGGCCGGCCAGCAGCGCCCGGTCGTGGGCGACGGTCGGCAGCACGGCCAGCGCGGGCACGTGGAACGCGCCGCAGACCACCGCGATCCGCCGGTGCCCGGCCCGCTTGGCGGCGCGGATCTGCTGGCGCATGTACGCCTCCCGCAGGTCGTCCCGGCGGGCCTCGCTGCCGGCCACCCCCGCCTCGCGCAGCGCCGTCATCGCCTCGGCCACGGCGGCGAACGGGGCGAGCGGGTCGGTGCCGGGGGCGCGGTGCTCGATCACGTCCTCCCACCAGCGCTCCGGGTCGTCGTGGCCGGCCGCCTCGGCGAGCAGGGCGATCGGGTCCCCCGGCCGGTCCTCGACGGCACCGTCCCCGGCCGCGCCGCCGTCGACCGCGCCGTCCTCCGAAGCGCCGTCCTCCACCGGGTCCGGGGCGAGTCCGTACGCCGCCGGCAGGTCGATGAAGCGCACCGGGACCTCGGCGTCCAGGCCGTACCGGATCGCCACCCACTCCGGGGAGAACTCGGCGTACGGCCAGAACGCGGCCCGGGCCGGGTCGTCCACGGCGTGGGCGAGCAGCGCGACCGGCGGCACCATGTCCTTCCCGGCCGCCAGTGCGACGATCGGATCGGCCTCCGGCGGGCCCTCGATCAGCACCGCGTCCGGCTGCAGCGCCTCCAGCGCGGCGGCCACCGCGCGGGCCGAACCGGGACCGTGGTGCCGTACGCCCAACAGCGTCACCTCAGCGCTCACGCGCCCTCCTCCCTCCACGAACTCCAACCTCGGACCGTCACCACGTCAGCGGGCGTTCTCCCGGGCGGCGCGGTAGAAGTCCTTCCAGCCGTCCCGCTCGCGCACCACGCCCTCGACGTACTCGCGCCACACCACCTGGTCGGCGACCGGGTCCCGGACGACCGCGCCGATCACACCGGCCGCGACGTCGCCGGCCCGCAGCACGCCGTCGCCGAAGTGGGCGGCCAGCGCCAGCCCGTTGGTCACCACCGAGATCGCCTCGGCCGTCGACAGCGTGCCGCTCGGCGTCTTCACCTTCGTCCGGCCGTCCGCGGTGATCCCCGCCCGCAGCTCCCGGAAGACGGTGACCACGCGCCTGATCTCCTCGGCGCCGCCGGGCAGTTCGGGCAGCTGCAGCGAACGGCCGAGCTGCTCGACCCGGCGGGTGACGATGTCCACCTCCTCCTCCAGCGAGGCGGGCAGCGGCAGCACCACGGTGTTGAAGCGCCGGCGCAGCGCGCTGGAGAGCTCGTTCACCCCGCGGTCGCGGTCGTTGGCGGTGGCGATCAGGTTGAAGCCGCGGACCGCCTGGGTCTCGGAGCCCAACTCCGGTACCGGGAGCGTCTTCTCGGACAGGATCGTGATCAGGCTGTCCTGCACGTCGGCCGGGATGCGGGTCAGCTCCTCGACCCGGGCGATCTTGCCGTCGGCCATCGCCCGCATCAGCGGCGACGGCACCAGGGCGTCCCGGCTGGGCCCGTTGGTGAGCAGCTGGGCGTAGTTCCACCCGTAGCGGACGGCCTCCTCCGGGGTGCCGGCGGTGCCCTGCACCAGCAGGGTGGAGTCGCCGCTGATCGCCGCGGCCAGGTGCTCCGACACCCAGGTCTTCGCCGTCCCCGGCACGCCGAGCAGCAGCAGTGCGCGGTCGGTCGCCAGCGTGGTCACGGCGACCTCGACGACCCGCCGCGGCCCGATGTACTTGGGCGTGATCACGGTGCCGTCGGCCAGCTCACCGCCCAGCAGGTACTGGGCGACGGCCCAGGGCGACAGCTTCCAGCGCTCCGGACGCGGACGGTCGTCCTGGGCGGCCAGCGCGGCCAGTTCGGCCGCGAAGGCGTCCTCGGCGTGCTGCCGCAGAACGTCGGTCATGGGGCTCCTTCGGGTCGGCCGCCGGACACACCTGTGGCAGGCGGCGGGGTGATCGGGGGGAGCCAGGTCGGCGTCCCGGCCTGCAGGAACCACCCTGCACCGGGCCACTGACAATCCTGACCGGACCTCAGTTCGACGGTCCGGACTGTCAGTCCCCCCGCCTACCGTCGTCGGCATGGAGGAACGCTGGAGCACCGAACACGTCCTGTCCCTCGCACCCGACGCCGCGTCGCAGAAGGCCGCGGGCAAGCTCTCCTCGCCCGCACCCTGGTCGGCCGCGGGCACCGACGGCAGCGCCCTCTGGGGGGAGTGCAAGGGCAGCGGCCGGACGCCGTACCGCACGGTCGTCGAACTCGGCACGCCCGCCTACAGCTGCACCTGTCCTAGCCGGAAGTTCCCGTGCAAGCACGCGCTCGGGCTGCTGCTGCTCTGGAGCGGCAGCCCCGAGGCCGTCCCGGCCGCCGAACCCGCCGACTGGGCGTCCGAGTGGCTCGCCCAGCGCCGCGACCGCGCCGAGCAGCGGGCCGCCCGGGCCGAGGCCCCGGCCGATCCCGCCGCCGCGCGCCGCCGCGCCGAGCGGCGCTCGACCCGGGTCGCCGCCGGGGCGGCCGAGCTCCGGCTGCGCCTGGCCGACCGGATCCGCCACGGCCTGGCCGACCAGTCCACCGCCGGCCCGTGGGAGGAGGTCGCCGCCCGCATGGTCGACGCCCAGGCCCCGGGCCTGGCCACCCGGGTCCGCGAGCTCGACACCGCACCCCAGCACCGCCTCCTGGAGGAGTACGCCATGCTCCACCTGCTCGCCACCGCCGCCACCCGCGTCGACGAGCTGCCCGACCCGCTCGCGGCCACCGTCCGCGCCCGGGTCGGCTACACCACCGACGCCTCCGACCTCCTGGCCGGCCCGACCGTCCGCGACCGCTGGCACGTGCTCGGCAGCCGGGACACCTCGGACGACCGGCTCACCACCCGCCGGGTCTGGCTCCGCGGCGCCAAGACCGGCCGGCCCGCCCTCCTGCTCGCCTTCGGCCGCCCCGGCCAGGCCCCCGACCTCGCCCTCCCCACCGGCCACCTGCTGGAGGCCGAGCTGGCCTTCCACCCCGGGGCCCGCCCGCTGCGCGCCGCGCTCGGCACCCGCTACGGCGCGCCCGAGCCCGGCCCGGCCGTCGAGCCGCCCGGCCTCACCGTCGCCGAGGCCGTCGCGGGCTACGGCACCGCCGTCGCCGACGACCCCTGGCTCGACACCTGGCCCACCGTCCTGAGCGAGGTGGTCCCCGTGCTCAGCCCCGAGGGCTGGCACCTCACCGACGGCCACCACACCCTGCCGGTCCACCGCGCCGGCGTCCCCGAGTCCGCCCTCTGGCGCCTCGCGGCCGTCTCCACCGGGCGCCCCCTCACGGTGTTCGGCGAGTACGGCCACCGGGGCTTCTCCCCCGTCACCGCCTGGGGTCCCGACGGGCGCCCGATCGGCCTCACCACCCCCTGACCTCCGGGCGCGCAGCCCCGCCCGTCGGCGGCCGCCCCGGCCGCCCCGCCAGTCCACCTCACCCCTCAGGAGCCCGCATGCCCGACCCCTGGGAGTCCCTCCACACCACCGCCCTGCTCGGCACCGACCGCCGCCCGCTCCCCGCCGCCGACCCGGCCGTCCCCGCCACCGGTGCGGTCGACCGCAGCGACCCCGCCACGGCCCTGCTCGAACTGGCCGCCCTGGAGACCGTCCGCCGCCGTGCCGGCGCCCTCCCCCGTGCCGCCACCACGCCGACCGACCCGCCCGCTCCGGCGGACGCGCGGCCCGAGCTGCCGGCGCCCGCCGCACGCCGCCTCTCGCTGCTGCTCGGCACCAGGCCCGGCGGCGGCAGCGCCGTCCTCGCCAACGTCGCCGAACTGCTCCCCCAGTGGCTCAGCACGGCCCGCGCCCGGGGGTTCCGCCCGCCCGCCGCGCTCGTCCCGAGTCTGCTGGACGCCGCCCGCGCCCGCAGCGAACTGCGCCCCGACGCGGTCGTCCTGGCCGGTCCGCTCGGCCGGTGGCTGGCCGCCCGGAACCCCGACTGGCGGTTCGTCCTGCGCACCACCGGCGAGGTCCCGGCGACCGGCCGGACCCCGACGCACGGCGAGGCCCCGGCCGCCGGCGAGGCCCCCGCGCCCGGCGCCGCGGCGCCCCGCAGCGCCGACGGTGACCACCACCTGTGGCACGAGGGCCTGTTCGCCGAGCGGGTCACCCACCTGACCGTGCTGCGCCGCACCGACCCGGCCGCCGGCCTCGCCCTGCTGCAGAGCACCTGGCCGACCGAGCGCGCCGAGGACCGGCTGCTCTTCCTGGACGCCCTGCAGGAGGGCCTCTCCGCCGCCGACGAGCCCTTCCTGGAGGCCGCGCTCGGCGACCGCAGCAAGAACGTCCGCGCCACCGCCGCCGAGCTGCTCTCGGCACTGCCCGGCTCCGCCCTCGCCCGGCGGATGGCCGAGCGGGCCCGCGCCGCCGTCCGCCTCTCCGACCGCGGCACCCACCTGCTGGTCACCCCGCCCGCCGAGTGCGACGCGGCCATGCAGCGCGACGGCATAGCGCCCAAGTCGCCCACCGGGCGCGGCGAACGGGCCTGGTGGTTCGGCGAGGTGATCGCCGCCTCACCGCTGTCCGGCTGGTCCGCGACCACCGGGCTGACGCCCGATCAACTGCTCGCGCTGCGGGTCGGCGACAGCCTGGACGAGACGGACGGCAGCTGGTCCGACGACCTGCGCGAGGCGTGGGCGCGCGCCGCCGTCCGCCAGCAGGACGCCGACTGGGCCCGGGCGCTGCTCGGCCCCGCGCCCGCCCCGGCCCCGGAGCAGCGGCGGGCCCGCGCGCCCCGGCCGACCGGCGCCCCGGCCAAGCTGCTCGCGGTGCTGCCGGCCGAGGAGCGGGCCGCCTGGACGGCCGCCTTCATCGAGGTGCACGGCCTCGGCGAGGCCTTCCAGCTGCTCGGGGCCTGCGCGACACCGTGGACACCGCCGCTCTCCACCGCGGTGGTCGCCGCCCTCGCCCGGGCGGCCGCCTCCGGCGCCTACCCGTGGAGCCACAGCGGGGTACTGGGGATGACCGAGCGCGCGCTCGCCCCCGAGACCGCCGCCGCGGTGGAGGAGCTGGCGGCGGACAGCACACCGGCGACGGCCTGGGCCGAGACCTTCGCCCGGCTGGCCGGCACCCTGCGCTTCCGCGAGGCCATGCTCGCCGAGCTCGCCGCCTGACCGTTCGGCCCGCTCCCGAAGAACGACCGGGCCGGTACGGGGTGAACACCCCGCACCGGCCCGGCGAGCCATGTGGGACGGTCGGCTCAGCCCGCCACGCGCAGGTTCGCCTCGACCCACGCCACCACGTCCCGGGTCGGCGTCCCGGGGGTGAAGATGTCCGCGACGCCCATCGCCTTGAGCTCGACGATGTCCTCGTCCGGGATGATGCCGCCGCAGAAGACCTTGATGTCCTCCGCCTCGCGCTCCTTCAGCAGCTCCAGGACGCGCGCGCAGAGCGTCATGTGCGCGCCGGAGAGGACCGACAGGCCGATGCCGTCCGCGTCCTCCTGGATCGCGGTGTCGACGATCTGCTCGGGCGTCTGGTGCAGGCCGGTGTAGATGACCTCCATACCGGCGTCACGCAGGGCGCGCGCGATCACCTTGGCGCCGCGGTCGTGACCGTCGAGCCCGGGCTTGGCGACCACCACACGGATCGGGCCTGACACACCCATCACTGCCTCCTGGACCTCGTCGTCCACCACCCCACCGGGCCTCGTGGGCCACGGGCGCGGTTAACCAGCAATAACCAACCTGAGGGGAGGTTAGCGCCACCCGGCCACCCTGGCCGCGCCGCCCCTCAATTGGAGGGGAAAATCACAACGGGCCGCCCCGCGACCCGCCCACCACCTGCCGGTATACCCCGCGGAATCCGCGCCCAGCCCGCCCACGACCTGCCAGCTCACCTCTTGACATCCGGACTTTTGTCCGGATGTCGGCGTTGCGGCTACAGTCTCGGCAGTTTTCCCTCGCCCGATGACGTGCCCGAGGCCCACCGAGGAGGCAGCCCCCGATGGCTCCCGATGCAGCCGCCCGCCCGACCCGGGCGGAGATGCGGATGGCCGCCCGTGAGCAGTCGCGCGCCCAGCGCCGCGACGCCGCCAAGGCCGCCACCCGTACGGCACTGCTGCGCGTCGCGCTGCCCTCGGTGGCCGCACTCGGAGTGGCCGCGGCGGCGGCCGTCACCGTCCAGGGGGAGGCCGGCCAGCGGCGCGCCCAGGCGGCCGGCACGGTGCCCGACCAGGCCTCCGCCGCCACCGCCGCCGACAACGCGCCGGCCCTGGACGCCGCCCAGCAGGCCCTAGCCGGGAACGGCGCCCCGCAGGCCTCCCGGGCCGACGCCCGCGAGCCGCTCGCCGGGGCCCAGCCCGCCGGCGCGGCCGACCCCGGGAGCGCCGACCCGGCCGGGGCCGCGGCCGCCGAGGCTCCGCAGCAGCAGCGCCCGGCCGTCTCGCTCCCGGTGGCCCAGCACGGGCTGGGCGAGATGTTCGGCGCCGCCGGCACGCACTGGGCGAAGCGGCACACCGGCATCGACTTCCCGGTGGACGGCGGCACCCCGGTCATGGCCGTCACCGACGGCACGATCCGTACGCAGTGGAACCCGTCGTACGGCTACATGACGATACTGAAGATGGCCGACGGCACCGAGGCCTGGTACTGCCACCTGCGCTCGTACAAGATCCGCAAGGGCACGGTGAAGGCCGGCGACGTCATCGCCTTCGTCGGCAGCAGCGGCAACAGCACCGGCCCGCACCTGCACTTCGAGATCCGCCCGGCGAGCGGCACCGGCCCGGTCGACCCGCTGCCCTGGTTCCTCGCCCAGGGCGTCGACCCGCGCTGATCCGCCCGCGCCGGCCGCCGGCGCGGGCCGCGCCCGGGGCCCGTCCTGCCGGTCGGGCCCGGGCCGCGGGCCCGACCGGCAGGGCTTCAGAGCTTCTCGACCGGCGCGTACCGCAGCAGCAGCTGCTTGCGCCCCTCCGTCCCGAAGTCCACCGTGGCCTGCGCCTTGTCGCCGACGCCGGTGGTGGCCACCACCGTGCCCAGGCCGAAGGTGTCGTGGGTGACGCGGTCCCCGACCGCCAGCGCCACGACCTCGCGCTCGACGGCCGCACCGGAACGCCGCGCCGACTGGCCCCAGCCCGCCTTCGGCGAGGCCGCCGCCGAACCGCGCGCCGCACCCCGCGCGGAGCCGCCGCCCGAGCCGGCCGACCGGCCGCCCCAGGACGACCCCGAGGAGTAGCCGCGCGAGGCCGGCGCCGAAGCCGCCCCGGTCCGCTTCCACTCCACCAGCGAGTCCGGGATCTCCTCCAGGAACCGCGACGCCGGGTTGTACGCGGGCTGGCCCCAGGCGCTGCGCAGCACCGAACGGGTCAGGTAGAGCCGCTCCCGCGCCCGGGTGAGCCCGACGTACGCGAGCCGGCGCTCCTCCTCCAGCTCCTTGACCTGGTTGAGCGCCCGCATGTGCGGGAAGATCCCGTCCTCCATGCCGGTCAGGAAGACCACCGGGAACTCCAGGCCCTTGGCGGTGTGCAGGGTCATCATCGTGATGACGCCCTGCCCCTCCTCGTCCTCGTCCGGGATCTGGTCGGAGTCGGCGACCAGCGCGACCCGCTCCAGGAAGTCGGCCAGCGAGCCGACCGGCGGCGTGCCCTCCTCGTCGGCGTCGGGCCGCTCACCCGGGTCCTGCTCGTACTCCAGGGCGACCGAGGCGAGCTCCTGGAGGTTCTCCACCCGGGTCTCGTCCTGCGGGTCGGTCGAGGACTGCAGCTCGGCGAGGTAGCCGGTCTCCTCCAGCACCGCCTCCAGCACCGCGGCCGGCCCGGCGCCCGACTCGACGACCTGGCGCAGCCCGGCCATCAGGTGGTTGAACTTCTTCACCGCGTTGGCCGAGCGCGCGGCCATGCCGTACGCCTCGTCGACCCGCAGCAGCGCCTGGGCGAAGGAGATCCGCTCCCGCGAGGCCAGCGCGTCGATCATCGCCTCGGCCCGCTCGCCGATGCCGCGCTTGGGCACGTTGAGGATCCGGCGCAGCGGCACGGTGTCCTCCGGGTTGGAGAGCACCCGCAGGTACGCCAGGACGTCCCGGACCTCCTTGCGCTCGTAGAAGCGCACCCCGCCGACCACCTTGTACGGCAGGCCGACCCGGATGAACACCTCCTCGAACACACGGGACTGGGCGTTGGTCCGGTAGAAGATCGCGACGTCGCCGGGCTTGGCCTCGTCCTTGTCGGTGAGCCGGTCGATCTCGTCGGCGATGAACTGGGCCTCGCCGTGCTCGTCGTCCGCGACGTAGCCGACGACCTTCTCGCCGTGCTCGCCGGCCGTCCAGAGCTTCTTCTCGCGCCGGTTGGCGTTGCGCTCGATGACGGCGTTGGCGGCGCTCAGGATGGTCTGCGTGGAGCGGTAGTTCTGCTCCAGCAGGATGGTCGTCGCGTTGGGGTAGTCCTCCTCGAACTGGAGGATGTTGCGGATCGTCGCGCCGCGGAAGGCGTAGATCGACTGGTCCGCGTCACCGACCACGCAGAGCTCGGCGGGCGGCACCTCGGCCAGCCGGCCGGCAGCCGGGTTCACGTAGTCGCCGTCGGCGGTGCGCTTCGGGGCGTCCGCGACCGCGCCGCCGCTCAGCTCGCGGACCAGCGTGTACTGGGCGTGGTTGGTGTCCTGGTACTCGTCGACCAGGATGTGCCGGAACCGGCGCCGGTAGTGCTCGGCGACGTCGGGGAAGGCCTGCAGCAGGTTCACCGTCGTCATGATGATGTCGTCGAAGTCGAGCGCGTTGGCCTCGCGCAGCCGCCGCTGGTAGAGGAAGTACGCCTCGGCGAGCTTCTTCTCCATCGGGTTGGCGGCCTGGTCGGCGTAGCTCTCCTCGTCGATCAGCTCGTTCTTGAGGTTGCTGATCTTCGCGGTGAAGGACTTCGGGGGGAACTGCTTGGGGTCCAGGTCGAGGTCCCGGCAGACCAGCGACATCAGCCGCTGCGAGTCCGCCGAGTCGTAGATCGAGAACGACGAGGTGAAGCCGAGCAGCTTGGACTCACGGCGCAGGATCCGCACGCAGGCGCTGTGGAAGGTGGAGACCCACATCGCCCGGGCGCGCGGGCCGACCAGCTGCTCGACGCGCTCGCGCATCTCGCCGGCGGCCTTGTTGGTGAAGGTGATGGCCAGGATCTCGCCCGGCTGCACCCCGCGCGCGCCCAGCAGGTGGGCGATCCGGTGGGTCAGCACGCGCGTCTTGCCGGAGCCGGCGCCGGCCACGATGAGCAGCGGCGAGCCCGCGTGCAGCACCGCCTCGCGCTGCGGGTCGTTCATGCCCTCCAGCAGCTGCGCCGGGTCCACCACCGTGCGGGCGGCGCCGTTGCGGTACCAGGCGTCCCGCTCGGCCTCGGCGGCGTGGTCGGTCCGGAAGAGGCCCTCCGGGATCGACTCCTCGTACGCCTCGTACGGGAGGTCGTCCTCGTACGGCGGCGGCTCCTCGTCGATGGGTGCGGGCTGCTGCTTCGACCCGGCGGCGGGGGCCTCGAAGCCGGGGAGCGGGAGGTCGTCAAAGAGGCTACTCATGGCACATCGAGTCTATGGCCCCGCACCGACAAGCCCGCCCGGCCCTGACGGACCGGGCGGGCTCGGGCGGGCTGAGCGGGCGCGGGCTGCGGACCGGCGGGCCCGCGGAGCAGCTCAGACCAGGCGGCGGGCGGTGGCCCAGCGGGTCAGCTCGTGCCGGTTGCTCAGCTGGAGCTTGCGCAGCACCGCCGAGACGTGGCTCTCCACCGTCTTCACCGAGATGAACAGCTGCTTGGCGATCTCCTTGTACGCGTAGCCGCGGGCGATCAGCCGCAGCACCTCGCGCTCGCGCTGGGTCAGCCGGTCGAGGTCCTCGTCCACCGGCGGGGTGTCGGTGGCGGCGAAGGCGTCGAGCACGAAGCCGGCCAGCCGCGGCGAGAACACCGCGTCGCCGTCGGCGATCCGGAAGATCGCGTCCACCAGGTCGGTGCCGGTGATCGTCTTGGTGACGTAGCCGCGGGCGCCGCCGCGGATCACGCCGATCACGTCCTCCGCCGCGTCGGACACCGAGAGCGCGAGGAACTTGACGCCCGGCTCCCCCATCAGCCCGGCCGAGCGGCGCAGCACCTCGACGCCGCCGCCGCCGGGCAGGTGGACGTCGAGCAGCACCACGTCCGGCCTGGTCTCGGCGACCACCCGGACCGCGGACTCGACGTCGTCGGCCTCGCCGACCACGTCGATGCCGGTCGCCTCGGTGCGCCCGATCTCGGCCCGGACCCCCGTCCGGAACATCCGGTGGTCGTCGACCAGCACGACCCGCGCGGTCCTGTCCGGCGCTGCCTCACTCATTCGCTCTCTCCATCTCCAGCTCGACCTCGGTCCCGCCGTCCGGCGCGGGCCGCACCCGTGCGGTGCCGCCGTTGCGCTTCATCCGGCCGAGGATCGACTCCCGTACTCCCATCCGGTCCTCGGGCACCGAGTCGGGGTCGAAGCCGGGTCCGTGGTCGCGGACGAACACCATCACGGTCCTCCCCTCGACCTCGGCGTAGACCTGGACCGGTCCCCCGCCACCGTACTTGGCCGCGTTGACCGTCGCCTCCCTCGCGGCCTGCATCTGAGCCACGATCCGCTCGTCCATCGGGCAGTCGCCGACGATGACCAGCTCGACCGGGACGCCGTGGCGGTCCTCGACCTCGGCGACCACCGCGCGCAGGCTCTCCGCCATGGTGTCCGGCGCGGCCTCGGCGGCGGCCTCCGGCCGGTACAGCCAGAGCCGCAGCTCGCGCTCCTGGGCCCGGGCGAGCCGCAGCACCTCCTTGGGGTCCTCGGCCCGGCGCTGGATCAGGGTCAGCGTGTGCAGCACCGAGTCGTGGACGTGCGCGGCGATCTCGGCGCGCTCCTGGGCGCGGATGCGGGCGGTGCGCTCGGCCCCGAGGTCCTGCCACATCCGCAGCGCGTACGGGCCGACCAGCACCAGCACACCGGCCAGCACCGCGAGCGCGGCCTCGATCACCGAGCCGATGGTGGAGCCGCTGCCCTGCAGGGCGAGGAAGGCGATGGTGCCGACCACCACCAGCAGCACGCCGGCACCGACCCGGGTGTAGGCGCCGCGACGCTTCTCGCCCTCCTCCAGGCCGAACCAGCGCTGCCAGCGCGAGTCGTCGGCCTGCCGCCAGACCAGCGCGACACCGACGCCGATGGCCAGCAGCGGCCAGGTGTACGGCCGGGCGGTCTGCACGCCGAGCGCGCTCAGCAGGGCGATCAGGCCGATCACCACCATGACCAGCGCGGCGAGCTGCCCGAGGCCGCCCTGGCGCGGCGCGGCCGCCCTGACCTGCGCGGGATCGGCCGCCGGCACGGTGGCGGGCTCGCCCTGCAGGGCGTGCTGCAGCAGCTCCCGCAGCCGGCCGATCCGGCCGCGCCGGCCCTTGCTCAGCTCAGTGCCGGGCCCGCCGGAGGCCTGCCAGGAGCCGGCCGGTACGAAGGCGCCGTTGACGTACACCCAGTGCGCGCCGCCGCGCTGCGCGGGCTCGCCGATGCCGATCGGCACCACGAACCAGAACGCCGCGTACAGCAGGGCACCGATCCCCTGCGCGAAGAAGAGCAGGACGAAGGCGATCCGGACCCAGGCGACCGGGAGCCCCAGGTGCACCGCGAGACCGTGCGCGACCCCGCCGAGCATGCGGCCCTGCGGGCTGCGGTAGAGGCGCCGGTAGGGCGGCCGGCCCTCGCCGGGCACGGTCGGATCGCCGCCCGGCGACGGCGGGGCGTCGGGGACGAGCGGACGGGGGTCGGTACCGGGGGCTGCCACGCCACCGATCGTTCCACGCGGGCGGGTGCGGCCGCATCAGGGTCGGTCCCTACCCCCTCTCAGGGGCAAGTCAGGGTACGGACAGGGCCGCGAGCGGTTGGGCGGGCGTCCGGGAGCCACCAGGATGGTGGGCATGACCGAGGACCCTCGTATCCAGGAGGCCGGGCCGAGCGCCCCGCCGGCGCCGGACCGCCCCCCGCTGAACCGCACCGAGCACCACCGCGTGGTCGCCGGCGTCTGCGGCGGCCTGGGCCGGCACCTGGACATCGACGCGGTGGTCTTCCGCGTGGTGACGGTGGTGCTCTGCCTCTCCGGTGGCCTCGGCCTCTTCCTGTACGGGCTGGCCTGGCTGATCGTCCCGACCGAGCCGGTCCCGGACGGCAAGGGCGGCAGCCGGGCGGGCCGCACCGAGCTCCAGCGGGTGCTCACCGGCCGGGTGGACGGCCAGTCGGTCGGCGCGGTCCTGCTGACGGTGATCGGCACCGGCGTCTTCTTCTCCTCGATGGGCGACGGCGACCAGTTCTTCCCGCTGCTGCTGCTCGCCGCGCTGGTCTTCCTGGCCGTCCGCTACGACCCGGAGCGCCACCGCGGCCGGGTGCGCGGGCGCCGGCGCGGCCGGGAGCGCCGGCACGGCCCCTACGACCGGCTCTTCCCCCAGGCGGAGCCGACGGACTCGGCCACCACCTGGACGCGCCCGGCCGAGGACGAGGCGATCCGCGAGCGGCACGCCCGGGAGCGGGCCGCCGGGACGGTGCCGGTCGACACCCCGCACGCCGGCCCGACCGGCTACCTGTGGGACCCGCGCCACCCCGAGCGCAACCCGTACGGCGAGGCCGGCGCGACCCCGCCGCCCGGGGGCGCGGCCCAGCCGTGGTGGCAGCGCACCGACCTGCCGCAGGGCGATCCGCTGCGCAAGAGCGGCCCGGCCGCCGCCCCGCCCCGGCCGCCGGTCGTGGTGCACCGGCGCCGGCGCGAACACTCGCCGCTCGGCCTGATCGGGCTGCTGCTGGCGGCCGGTGCGGCCACCGCGGTCTGGTCGGCCTCCTCCCGGGGGCACAGCGTCACCGTGGTGAGCGCCGCCGCGCTGGCGACGGCGCTGCTGGTGATCGGGGTGACGCTGCTGGTCGGCGCGAAGTTCGGCCGGGCCCGCAAGCTGGTCGTGCCCGGACTGCTGCTGACGCTGGCGCTCACCTTCGTCGGCCACTCGCCGACGTCGATGCAGAACGCGGCCGGCGAGCGCACCTGGACGGTCACCTCGGCCACCGAGCTGGAGGAGCGCTACAGCCTCGGCGCCGGCGAGATCAGGCTCGACCTCGGCGGGCTGGACCCGGCGGGCGCCGCCCTGGCGACCACCGTGGAGCTCGGCGCCGGGGAGCTGACCGTCACCCTGCCGCGGGACGTGACGGTGAACCTGACGACCCGGGTGGTGCTCGGCGACGTCAAGGCCCCCGGGGAGCCGGTCAGCCGGCAGAACGTGACCCGCCAGTACCAGTACCACCCGTTGAACGGTCAGACATCCAAGGGCACGCTCGACCTGAAACTGACGGTCGGGCTCGGCGACATCAAGGTGGTCCAGTCGTGAGGAAGCACCAGCTCGATCTCTTCTCGCTGATCGCGGGTGGGCTGTTCACCGTGATCGCGGTGCTCTACCTGGTGGCCGCACTCAACCACCAGTCGGTGAACGGCCGGATCGTCCTCCCGGTGACCTTCATCGTGCTGGGCGTCGGCGGGCTGGTCGGCGCGGTCGCGGCGATGGCCCGGCGCAGCCGCCCGGACGAGCCTGAGCAGGACGACACGTTCTGAGCACGGTACGGCGGAGGCGGGTCGCCGTACGACGACCCGCCTCCGCCTTCGGGCGAGCAGCTCAGCTCTGCAGCGGCCCGAGGTTCAACCTGTCGCCGTCCTTGGTGACGCCGTACTTCGGCAGCGGCTTGGTGGCCGGGCCGTTCACCACCGCGCCGGTCGCGGCGTCGAACCGGGAGCCGTGGCACGGGCAGTACATCTGCCCGTTCTTCGGCGCGTCGACGGCGCAGCCGGAGTGCGTGCAGACCGAGGAGAAGGCGCAGTACTGGCCCGCCTTGGGCTGCACGATGTAGACCGCGTCGCCGGTGGCCGGGTCCTTGACCTGGGCCGAGCCGCCGACCGGGACGCTCGCGGCGGCCACCGAGGCGGGCGGGCCGGCCGGGCCGGCGGGGGCCGGGGCGGCGGACTGCTTGGACTTGGCGGCGTTCTCGTCCCGCCCGAAGGTGTTGGTCAGCGAGCCGGTGAGCAGCCCGGCGCCGCCGATCGCGACGGCCGCGATGCCGCCGTCCATCACGGCCCGCCGGCGGACGTGGCTCTCGGCCAGCCCGCGCTCGCGGTCCCGGGCGGCGCGCTTGCCCAGGTAGCCGTCCAGCGAGAGGTACGGGGTGCCGGCCAGCACCAGCGGGGTCCAGGCCATCAGGTAGGCGAGGTCGTTGCCGAGGTAGTAGGGCGAGACGTTCCAGCTCACCGTCAGCCAGAGGCTCAGGTTGATCAGCGCGCCGCCGAGGGCCGCCACCCGGCCCCAGAGGCCGAGCAGGGTGCCGAGGCCGACCGCCAGCTCGCCGAAGGCGATGGCCAGCGCGAACAGCGTGGGCGCGTCCAGCGCGAGGCCGAGCAGGAAGGAGATCGGGCTGGTGCCCTTCACGGCCTGGGTCTGCGAGACGAAGGAGGCCGGGTCGCCCGCGCCGGCCAGGTAGTGCGCGTCCGAGAGCTTGTCCAGGGACGCGTAGACGAAGGTGACCCCGAGGAAGATCCGCAGCGGCAGGAGCGCGTACTTCGACGCCACCGCCTTCCGCAGGGCCGCTCGCTCGGCCCTGCCGCCCGCGTCCGCGACGGTCACCCCGGCGCCGCTGGCCTCCGACATTCCCCACACCTTCCTTCGCGGCCCGCCAACGCCTGACAGGTCCGGTCCGCATTCTGCACGGTTGTGAGCACTTTCGGTGGGATGGCCCACCCGGTGGGCTCCCCGTCCACCGCGAACGGCCGCGCCGCCGCTCCCTTGTATACGGGAACGACGGCGCGGCCGTTCAATTCCGGTTCAGAACCGGTCGGGAGTGATCACTCCCACTCGATGGTGCCCGGCGGCTTGCTGGTGCAGTCCAGCACCACGCGGTTGACGTCACGGACCTCGTTGGTGATCCGGGTGGAGATCTTCGCCAGCACCTCGTACGGCAGGCGCGACCAGTCGGCCGTCATGGCGTCCTCGGAGGAGACCGGGCGCAGCACGATCGGGTGGCCGTAGGTGCGGCCGTCGCCCTGGACGCCGACGCTGCGGACGTCCGCCAGCAGGACGACCGGGCACTGCCAGATCTCGCGGTCCAGGCCGGCCGCGGTCAGCTCCTCGCGGGCGATCGCGTCGGCCTCGCGGAGCAGGTCCAGACGCTCCCTGGTGACCTCGCCGACGATCCGGATGCCCAGGCCCGGGCCCGGGAACGGCTGGCGCTGGACGATCTCCTCCGGCAGGCCGAGCTCCTGGCCGACCATCCGGACCTCGTCCTTGAACAGCTTGCGCAGCGGCTCGACCAGCTGGAACTGCAGGTCCTCGGGCAGACCGCCGACGTTGTGGTGGGACTTGATGTTGGCGGTGCCGGTGCCGCCGCCGGACTCCACCACGTCCGGGTACAGGGTGCCCTGGACCAGGAACTCGACCGACTCGCCGTGCTCGCCGGCCTCGGCCACGATCTCGGCCTGCGCCTGCTCGAAGACCCGGATGAACTCCCGGCCGATGATCTTGCGCTTCTCCTCCGGGTCGCTGACGCCCTTCAGCGCGTCCAGGAAGCGCTCCTGCGCGTCGACGACCTTCAGCTGGACGCCGGTGGCCGCGACGAAGTCCTTCTCGACCTGCTCGGTCTCGCCCTTGCGCATCAGACCGTGGTCGACGTAGACGCAGGTGAGCTTCTCGCCGATGGCCTTGTTGACCAGGGCGGCCGCGACCGCCGAGTCCACACCGCCGGAGAGGCCGCAGATGGCGCGCTTGTCGCCGACCTGGGCGCGGATCAGCGCGACCTGCTCGTCGACCACGTTGCCGGTGGTCCAGGTCGGCGCGATGCCGGCGCCGCGGTAGAGGAAGTGCTCCAGGATCTGCTGGCCGTGGTCGGAGTGCAGCACCTCGGGGTGGTACTGGACGCCGTAGAGACGGGCCTCGTCGTTCTCGAAGGCCGCGACCGGCACCAGCTCGGTGGAGGCGGTGACGGTGAAGCCCTCCGGGGCCGCGGAGCAGGCGTCGCCGTGCGACATCCACACCGAGTGCTGCGCCGGGACGCCCTCGAACAGGGTGGAGCCGGTGCGGGAGACGGCCAGCGGGGTGCGGCCGTACTCGCGCGCGCCGGTGTTGTCGACGGTGCCGCCGAGGGTGATCGCCATCAGCTGGAAGCCGTAGCACATGCCGAAGACCGGGACGCCGGCCTCGAAGAGCGCGCGGTCGAGCCGCGGCGCGCCCTCCTCGTACACCGAGGACGGGCCGCCGGAGAGGATGATCGCCTTCGGGTTCTTGGCGAGCATCTCGGCGACCGGCATGCTGCTCGGCACGATCTCGCTGTAGACCCGGGCCTCACGCACCCGTCGGGCGATGAGCTGGGCGTACTGGGCACCGAAGTCGACGACCAGGACGGTGTCGGTCTCGGGTGCGGTCTGGTCGGGAATAGCAGAGGACACGGACGGCCTTCCGGCAGCGGTATCTAGCGTGTCGCACGCTTGGCGCCCCCGGCTGGGGCGGCGGCGACGGGCGGGGGTCTCACCCCGAGTCTACCGGGCTGGCCGGTTTCACTCGTCTGCCCGTCCAGGAGACCGTGACCGTGCGGGCCGCCGGTTCGTTGCTTCAGACGACCGTGCCACCGCGCCGCGCCCGCCAGGCGCGCCGCCTCCGCCCCGGCCGGGGCACCGCCGCACGGGCTTGCAGGACCACGCGTGGAGCTCATCCCAGTCCACCGGCGCACGTGGTGCCACCGCCGTCCCGGCTCCGCCGGGAGCGGGGGCGCCGTGGGACCGTGCGCGGGTGCAGCGGCCGGCCAGCAGGGGACAGCGACCCCGGCCGCGACTGGACCAAGGAGGTGGGGCGGTCGGCTCCCGGGGACGCCCGGAGGCCGGCCGCCGCACCCCGGCGCAACCCAGGCGCACACCGTTCACCGTCCCGCGCCGCTACGCGCGTCCTCGTGCGCTCCGGCGCCACCACTACGCACCGTGATCATCCAACCCACCCTGCCCGGGTGTCACAGAGCGCCTCCGAGCGGCTCCGGCCGGGCCGGAGCGGAGCGGCCGGGCCGAAAATGGACTGTGCCGAATCATGCCGAATCGGTTGCAGACCAAGCCCTTCGTCCAGCACGATGCTGCGTGGAAGAGGTTCTCCCGATGGCCGAAGGCCTACTGCGGAGTACCGGACCGGTGCCGCCGAGACCCGCGGTGGCAACGATTATCACCTCACGCTCCGTGAGCGAAGGCCCGGCGCAGGCATGCAGCCGGACCCGCACCGCGGGCGTGCGCGCCCCGCGCGACCGGCCCACCCGCGCCGGAACGCGACGGTGCGACCCGAAGCCGACCGTCCCGACGGCGCTCCTCCCCCGGCGCCGTCACCCCAGCACCGGCGCAGCCCTGACGCCGTGTGCTGAACGACAAAGGGCCCCGTTCCCCCGCGGGGCCCTTTGCCCTGTCCTCGCGCCCTGTCCTTACGCCCTGTCCTGCGCGCCCCGCCCGAGCCGCCCCTGCCGGAGCCGCCCTCCCCGCCGGGCGTGACCGACGTCCTGCGCGCCGGGCGCGGGACGGCCCCCGCGGCCCGGCGCGCGGCGTGCGCCCGGTCGGCCCGCTACGGGTGCTTGCGCCAGACGCTCGGGTCCGACGGGGTGTCGGCCTGGCCCGCCGGGGGTGCGGCGGGCGGCGTCGGGTCCTCGCCGTGGGAGCCGATCACCTCGCTCACCCCCAGACCCGGCGCGAACGGCTCCGCCACGTGCCCGGGCGCGGAGGCGGGCGCGGAACCGGGCGCAAGGCCGGCGGCGTCCGGCGGACCGCCCTGCGGGGGCACCGCGGCGACCGGGCCGCCGGGCGCGCCGCCGCGGACCGCCGTCAGCAGCGGCGGCAGCGCGAGCGCGCCGACCGCCGCCCACACCGCATTGGCCGCCAGTACGGTGCCGAAGAGCAGTCCGGCCGAGTACTCCTGGCCGAGGTCCCGGCTGCGGCCGGAGTACGTCGAGGTGGCGCCGGAGCTGACCAGCGCCCCGGCCACCGTCATCAGCAGCGTCAGCCCCACCGCGTGGATCGCCGCCAGCCGGAGCCGGTCGGCCGCGTCGAGCCGGCGCCGGTACGCCGTCCAGCCCAGGTAGGCCGTGGCGGCCAGGGCCAGCAGGCCGGTCCACCGCCAGTCGGCGCTCTCCCCGTGCAGGTCGAAGAAGGAGAATTCGGCGTCGTCCGCCCCGCCGTCGGCCCCCCAGGGCCCGGTGGAACCCCCGCGCCCGTCGTCGCTGCCGCCCCGGAGGGTCGCACCCGAGCCGAGGCCGAGCAGCAGCAGGCCGGCGTTGGGCAGGAAGGCCACCGAGGCGCCGGTCTGCCAGCCCTCGCCCTGGGCCGCGATCAGCACGAAGGCGGCGAGCGAGGACAGGCCGACCGTGAACGCCAGCGCCCGGCCCGCGCTGAGGCCGGCCACCGCCCAGCCGCGCACCGCCCGGTTGCGCCAGGCCGCCCAGCGCAGCGCGTCGGTGCCGTGGACGGCGAAGGCGAGCAGCCCGGCGAGCAGTGCGGTCCAGCCGGCCGCCTGCAGCCAGCCGGCGTCGGTGGTGTACGAGGCCCGGCCGAACAGGCTGCCGTAGTCGAAGTCTCCGGGGCGGCCGCTGCCGCGCGACCCGCCGGGGTGCCACTCGGCGCCGGCGACGAGCCCCAGCAGCAGCGTCACGCCGCCCGCGACCAGCGCGGTGCGCAGCGCCTCGCCGGCCGCCTGCCGCCGGGTCTGCTGCTCGCCGGTCCGGGCCTGTCGGGCGCGCGCACCCGCGCGCAGGCCGAGCCAGAGCGCGAACAGCCAGGCCGCGGTGACCGTCATCGGCACCAGCCGAACCGTGGTCTCGCCGCCGCCCGCTCCGCGCAGCGTGCCGAGGTCGACGCTCAGCCGGAACGGCGCGCCGAGCGCGGCCAGGGCCATGGCGAGCGCGGAGCCGAAGCGGTCGTCGAACCCGGGCGCCTCGAAGTAGAAGGAGTACCCGTAGTCGTCCGGGATCGCGGCGATCAGGGCGGCGAGCAGGAGCACCGCGGTCGGCGCGATCAGCGCACGCAGTGCCGGGCGCCAGTCCTCGCCGGTGAGCAGGCGCAGGGCGGCCGGCTGCGCCGCGGCCGGGTCGTACGGCCGGCCGGCGCCCCAGCTGCCGACGGCGGGAGGCACGGCGGGGGGTGCGGCAGGCGGCACGGCGGGCGGCAGGTACCCGGGCACGACGGGCTGCACCGGCGGAGGCGGCGGCACGGCCGACCCCGCAGCGGCCGGCGCCGCGACCGGGGGCGGCGGCACCGCCGGGGCCGCTCGGTCCGCGGGTGGGGCGGGCGGCGGCGGGGGCGGCACGAGCGGCCGTCCGCACGAGGCGCAGCCGAGCGCCCCCTCCGCCGAAGCCGCACCGCACGCTGCGCAGATGGCCATGAACCGCGTTCCCCCCGGTCGAACGAGCCCCTGGTCCCCCCAGGGAGCCCGTTTATCCCATCGTGCCCGGAGGGATGTCAACCGGCACCGGCACGCCGCCGACCAATCCTGACGCGGACTCAGGACTCCTTCGGCCCGGCCTTCTTCGGCACCTTCGGGACGGCCAGCAGCGGCAGCCGCAGCGCGCCGAAGGCGTCCGCCGGCACCGCCGGGCGCACCGGCGCGACCGGCTCGACCCTCCGGTAGGCGTCGCCCGGGGCGGGGCGGAGGTCCTTCTCGCCCTTGTTGGGCCACATCGACATGGCGCGCTCGGCCTGGGCGGTGATCGTCAGCGAGGGGTTGACCCCGAGGTTGGCGGAGACGGCCGCGCCGTCCACCACGCTGATGCCGGGGTGGCCGTAGAGGCGGTGGTACGGGTCGACCACGCCGGTCTCGGCGGAGTCGCCGATCGGGCAGCCGCCGAGGAAGTGCGCGGTCATCGGGATGTCGAAGATCTCGCCGACGGTGCTGCCCGCGAAGCCGTTGATCTGCTCGGCCAGCGCCCGGGCGCCCTGCTCGGCGGCCGGGATCCAGGTCGGGTTCGGCGCGCCGTGGCCCTGGGTGGAGGTCAGCTGGCCCTTGCCGAGGCCGTTCTTCTTGAGCGAGACGGTGATCGAGTTGTCCAGCGACTGCATCACCAGGCCGATGATCGTCCGCTCCGACCAGCGGCGCTGGTTCATCGAGCGGGCGAAGGTGACCGGGTGCCGGACCGAGTTGCCCAGGTAGCGCAGCCAGCGCGGCCCCTTCCCGGCGCCCTTGACCTGCGCGATCGAGAGCGCGCCCATCGCGTTGGACCCCTTGCCGTAGCGCACCGGCTCGATGTGGGTGTTGTCGTTCGGGTGGATCGACGAGGTGATCGCGACGCCCTTGGTGAAGTCCGCCCGGCTGCCGTACCGCCGGTCGGTGGTCTGGGCTCCGACCAGCGCCTCCGAGTTGGTCCGCGTCAGCTCGCCGAGCCGGGCCGAGAGCCGCGGCAGGTGGCCGGCGTCGCGCATCCGGTGCAGCAGCGACTGGGTGCCGTAGGTGCCGGCCGCGACCACCACCCGGGCGGCGGTGATGGTGCGCGCCCCCGCCTTGACCCGGTCGGTGGTGGAGCGGGCGTCGGTGCGGCGCACGTCCACGGCGAAGCCCTCGTTCCCGTGGGCGTCGCGGTACTCGCGGATCCGGGCCACCGTGGTGAGCGGGTGGATCTCGGCGCCGCCGCGCTCGGCCAGGTGGAGGTAGTTCTCGGTGAGCATGTTCTTGGCGCCGTGCCGGCAGCCGGTCATGCACTCGCCGCACTCCACGCAGGCCTTGCGGGCGGGGCCGGCGCCGCCGAAGTACGGGTCCGCGATCTCGTCGCCGGGGGCCGCCTCGGCCCGGCCGTCGGCGTCCTTGCCGTCGCCGAAGAACACCCCGACCGGCGCCATGTGGAAGGTGTCGCCGACGCCCATCTTCTCGGCGGCCGCCTTCAGGTGGACGTCGGACGGGGTGACGGTCGGGTTGAGCCGGACGCCGAGCATCCGCTGCGCCTGGTCGTAGAACGGCGCCAGCTCCTCCTGCCAGTCGGTGATGTGCCGCCACTGGCGGTCCTCGAAGAAGGCCTTCGGCGGTACGTACAGGGTGTTGGCGTAGTTCAGCGAGCCGCCGCCGACCCCGGCGCCGGCCAGGATCAGCACGTTGGCCAGCAGGTGGATCCGCTGGATGCCGTAGAGGCCGAGCTTCGGCGCCCACAGGTACTTCGCGAGGTCCCAGGAGTTCCGGGGCAGCTCGTCGCGCTCGAAGCGCCGCCCGGCCTCCAGGACGGCGACCCGGTAGCCCTTCTCGGTCAGCCGCAGCGCGGAGACCGAACCACCGAAGCCGGAGCCGACCACGACCACGTCGTAGTCGAACTCCGCCTCATCGCGGGACCCCACCATGTGCCTTGCTCCTTCGGAAACGAAACGCGACGACGAAACGCTGAACGGCCTCGCCCCGGCTCGGGACGGCCGTGTCCCGGGCCGGGCGGGACCCGGCCCGGACCGACCGGCCCGGACGGGACGCCTACTTGAACCGCAGCGCCTTCAGCACCCGCAGCCCGCCGGTGAACACCGCGGCGAACTGCCGGTCGTCCAGGCCGAAGGCGGGCGCGATCGGCATCAGCCGCTGGCTGGCGATGGTCTGCGCCTCGGTGTACCGCAGGATGCCCTCGGCGCCGTGCCGCCGGCCGAGCCCGGACTCGCCCATGCCGCCCATCGGCGACGAGACCGAGCCGTACGCCGCCGCGTAGCCCTCGTTGACGTTGACCGTGCCGGTGCGCAGCCGGGCCGCCAGCTCCCGGCCGCGCCGGAGGTCCTTGGTCCAGACGCTGGAGTTGAGGCCGTACGGGGTGGAGTTGGCGGCGGTGACCGCCTCGTCCTCGGTGTCGAAGCGGTAGACCGACACCACCGGGCCGAAGGTCTCCTCGGCGCAGACCGCCATGTCCGCGGTGACGCCGTCCAGGATGGTCGGCTCGTGGAAGAACGGGCCGAGGTCCGGCCGGGCCCGGCCGCCGGCCACCACGGTGGCGCCGGCCTTGACCGCGTCCTCCACGTGCCGGACGGTGGCGTCCAGCTGCCGGACGGAGACGAGCGAGCCCATGTCCGCGCCGTAGGCGAGGCCGCCGCCGAGGCGCAGCGCGCGGGTGCGCTCGGCGAACCGCGCCAGGAACTCGTCCGCCACCGAGCGGTGCACCAGCAGCCGCTCGATCGAGATGCAGAGCTGGCCGGCCGAGGAGAAGCAGGCGCGCACGGCGCCCTCGGCGGCCCGGTCGAGGTCGGCGTCGGCCAGCACCAGCATGGCGTTCTTGCCGCCGAGTTCGAGCGAGGCGCCGACCAGCCGGGCGGCGGCGCGCTGGGCCACCTCGCGGCCGGTGCGGGTGGAGCCGGTGAAGGAGACGTAGTCGGCGTGCTCGACCACCGCCGGGCCGATCACCGGGCCGTCGCCGATCACGACCTGCCAGAGGTCGGCCGGCAGCCCGGCCTCGATCAGCAGCTCACGGGCCCAGAGCGCGGTCAGGGCGGTCTGCGTGTCCGGCTTGTTGACCACGGCGTTGCCGGCAGCGAAGGCGGGCAGCGCGTCGCCGACGGAGAGCTCCAGCGGGTAGTTCCACGGCGAGATGTGCCCGATCACGCCCTTCGGCCGGCGGGCCTCGACCGCCTGGGTGAGCACCGGCAGCGCACCGCCGTGCCGCTTGTCCCGCAGGTAGGAGTGCGCGGCGCGGCCGTAGTGGCGGGCGGCCATGGCGACGGCCAGCACCTCCTCGAAGGCGTGCAGCCGGGCCTTGCCGGTCTCGGCCTGGATCAGGTCCAGCACCTCGTCCTGCCGCTTGAGCAGCAGGTCGTGGAAGCGCAGCAGGACGGCGGCGCGGCGGCGTACGGGCAGCGCGGCCCAGGCGGGCTGGGCACGACGGGCCAGCTGGAAGGCGACCTCGACGTCGGCCGGGGTGGACTGCGGCAGGCCGGCCAGGCGCTCGCCGGTCAGCGGGGCGACGGTCTCCACCAGGGCCGGCTCGCCGGCCGCGGTGACGCCGGCGGCGAGGCGGGCGACCAGCGACGGCGGGACGGCCGCGGCGACGGTGCGGCCGCCACCGGGGGCGGCGGGGTTTCGGGCCGCGGCGACGGCGCCGGGCTGCTCGATGGCCGTGGCTTCTGCTGTGAGGTCCGTCATACGGCGCAGCCTAGGCGCTCGGCGGCCCGTTCGGTACCCGTCGGTAACAAAAACTGCCGTGGCGGACGGGCGTCGTCCGCCGGTCCCGCACGGCGGGCCCGGCGCGGGAGCGGCGGTCGCCGGCCTCAGCGGGTCGGGGTGAAGTGGTTGAGCACGGTGGTGAACCGGCGCTCGCCCTCCGGCCAGTCCTTCTCCGTGTCCGGGCAGGACAGGTAGACGGCGTAGCCGGTCCCGTCGTCGTCGATGAACTCCGCCTCGATCGCCCGCCGCCGGCCGCCCTCCTTCGCCGCGTAGCTGAACTCCCAGACCGCCGCGTCGTGCCCGTTGACCGCGACGCTGGTCAGCTTGTGCTGGCGGTACTCCTTCAGCTTGGAGACGGTGACCTCCATCTGCCGCATGTGCTCAAGCGGCTTCACGGACTGGCCGACGGTGACGGCGAACTGCAGGTAGTGGGACTTGTTGTCCGGGCTGTAGAAGATCTGGTTGGCGGTGTCCGTGCTGCGCTGCCAGGCCGGCTTGGCCACCGGCAGCGGGAAGCGGAAGCCGGCCGGGTCGTCCACCCACTGGAAGCCGGTGGGCGGCGGGTCGGCGGTGCCGGAGGGCTGCGGCTCGCCCGAGGCGGTCGGCACCGGGTCCACGGCCGGGGGCCCGGAGTGCCGGGTGGCCAGGAAGGTCACCCCGGCGGTCAGGACGGCCACCGCCAGCGCGGCCACGGCGAGCCGAAGCACATTGCGGCGCTTGGCCGGACCACGCGCGGGCGCGACGGGGTGCACCACCGGCGCGATCGGTGAGGTGTGCGCCGCAGCCGCCTCGGGAGCCGCTCCCGCCACCCCGGTGGTCCCGAGCACCCCCGGTACGGCGGGGCTCGCGCCGCCCGTTCCTCCGCCGAGCACGGGTACCGACCCCGTGTCGGCCACGGTGGCCGGCACCGCCGGGCGCGCTGTGGTCGGCGCCTCCGGTTCGGCGGGCGGGTCCGGCTGCTCCGAGCCCTCGGACCGGTCCACCACCGGCACCGACTGGGTCGGCGTCTTCACCGGCGCGACCGGCTTGAAGCCCATGGTGTGCCCGGCCTTCACCTCGGCCAGCATCCGGGCCGCCTCGTCGGCGGTCGGCCGGTCGGCCGGGTCCTTGGCCATCAGCGCCGCCAGCACCGGGCCCAGCGCCCCGGCCCGGCGCGGCTCCGGCAGCGGGTCGCCGACGACGGCGGCGAGCGTGGTCAGCGGCGAGGTCCGGCGGAACGGCGACTCGCCCTCCACCGCCGCGTACAGCGTCGCGCCGAGGCCCCAGAGGTCCGAGGCCGGGCCCGGCCGCTCGCCCTGGGCCCGCTCCGGCGCCAGGTAGTCCGGCGAGCCGACCAGGTCGCCCGGCCGGGTCAGCTCGGTCGAGCCCTCGTACGTCGCGATGCCGAAGTCCAGCAGCACCACCCGCCCGGTGCCGCGCTCCAGCAGGACGTTGGCCGGCTTCACGTCCCGGTGCAGCACGCCCAGCTGGTGGCCCCGGTGCAGGGCCGCCAGCACCTGGCTGCCGACCTCGGCGGCGGCGCGCGGCTGCAGGGTGCCGTCCTGGCTGATCACATCGGCCAGCGAACGGCCGTCGACCAGCTCCATCACGATCCACGGCCGGCCGTCGTGCTCCAGCACGTCGTGCACGGTGATCACGCCGGGGTGCTTGATCCGGGCGGCCGCGCTGGCCTCCCGCTTCATCCGGGCGTGCAGGATCTGGAGCTCCTCCTCCGGGAGGTGGCTGACGGTGAGCTCCTTGACCGCGACCTCGCGGTCCAGCATCCGGTCCCAGGCCCGCCAGACCGTGCCCATCCCGCCGCGGCCCAGGCGGTCGCCCAGCTCGTACCGCCCGGCCAGCAGCCGCTCCGCCTCGGCCGCGTCCGGCCGGTCCTGCACGCCCATCGGCGACCGCTCCCCCTCATCCACCTGCCGTCACCGCGACGGAGGGCCTGGTGCAGACCACAGTTCGAACAAATCCCACGCACACATTAGGCGGCCCGCCCCCGCCCCGGTAATCTCCCCCGGCGCCCGACCCGGCCGCGGGCGCCCGGCGGGCACCGTCAGCCTGCGAACATCACCACGGCGGCCACGCCGAGCACCAGCAGCAGGAAGACCCCGCCGACCAGGACGGGGCCCAGCAGCGCCGGCGGAATCCGCGGCGGCCGCACCGGCGCCGGCCCGGCGTCGGCCGCCACCGGCTCCCGTTCCGCGCCGCCCCGGCCGCGCCGACGCGGGGTCAGCGGCACCAGCGGGCCGTCCGGTCGCACCGCGAGCACCCCGGCCGCCCGCTCTCCGTCGGCCGGCTCCGGCACACCCACCAGCAGCGCCGCCAGCTCCCGGCGGACGGCCGCCGCGCCCGGCCGCAGCACCGGGTCCGGCTGCAGCAGCCGCTCCGCCAGCGGCGCCAGCGGCCCGCACGCCGCCGCGGGCTCCCGCCGGCCGTCCCGCACCGCCGTCACCAGCTCCGGCACGCCCGCCTCGGGGAACGGCGAACGGCCGGTCACCAGCCGCTGCAGCAGCACGCCGAGCGCCCAGCAGTCGCCGGCCGGGCCACCGTCCAGCGGCCACCGCTCGGCGACCGGCCCGACCAGGGCGGCCCGCACGTCGTAGCGGCGGCGCCCGGCCGGTCCGCCCAGCTCCTCGGCCAGCGCCTCCTCGGCCACCCCGGGGAGCAGCCCGCCGAGCATCGCCGCGCCGTCCTCGCAGACCAGCACCGAATCGACGGTCAGATTGCCGTGCGCGAGCCCGGCCTCGTGCAGCGCCCGCAGCGCGCCGGCCAGATCGGCCGTCACCTCGGCCACCCGGTACGGCGGGAGCGGCCCGTCCGCCACCAGCTCGGCGAGCGCGACGCCGGCCGGCGCCTCCTCCACCGTCCAGAGCACGTCGCCGTCGACGAACGCCCCGGCCCCCTGCAGCAGTCGGGGGTGCACCGGGGCCGTGGACCCGGCCGCCGCCACCTTCCGGACGAGCCGTTCGCCCTGCTCGGGCATCGGCTCGTCGGGTTCGTGACCGCCAGTCAGCACGGGCGGCAGCTCCAGGCCGCGCAGCCGGACGGTGCCGCCGGTCCGCTCATCCACGGCGAAGGCACGCAGCGCCTCCGGACGGTCCGTCAGCCGGTAGCGCCCTGCCAGTGTCCGACCCGGGCCCGCTCGCATGCGTGTTCCTCTCGCTCGCGCCCCAGCCTAGTTGGCACCGCCGCATTAGGCTCGATCCCATGGACTGGACCGATCTGATCGACACGGCCTTCGACGTGGCCGGCAACAGCAGCAGTAGCACGCGGGCCGAGGCTCTGCGCACCGTCGAGGCGAGCGTCGCGCCCGACGAGAAGCCGGTCGCGTCGACGGCCGGGCGCCATCCCGACCACTTCCGCAAGGGGGTGCTGGTCCTCACGACGCACCGGCTGCTCTTCCTCAAGGACGGCAAACCGCCCATCCCGGTTCCGCTTTCCGCGGTCACCGACGCGACCGTGACGAAGAGCCGGATCAACGGCGAGGTGCTGCTGGTGGTCGCGCTCACCGGCTCGCACCGGTTCGAGGACGTGGTCAAGGCCGAGGTCTTCGCCGAGCAGGTCCGCGCCGCCGCCCGGCTGTCCCGGGAGGCGGCGCAGAAGCCCCAGGCCGCCCCGGCCGCGGCGCCCTCCTCCGGCACCGACCTGCTGGACCAGCTGGAGCGCCTCGCCGCCCTGCACACCGCCGGGGCGCTCACCGACGAGGAGTTCAGCCGCGCCAAGCAGCGCCTGATCGGCTGACCACCCGGCGCGGCCCCCAGGCCGCCCCCAGCAAGGGTCTGTCTTCAGACCCTAGGGCGCGGGCTGGAAGGTGCTGAACACGACGTCCCGGACGCTCGCCTGCGCACCCCAGTCCGCGTCCGGCACGATCCAGTAGATCGAGTATCCGTACTTGGCGGGCGTGCCGGTGACGAAGCCCCGGTTGAGCGAGTGCATCTTGGGCGTGCCGTTGGTCCACTCCCAGTCCGCCGCGTTGGTCCACTGCCGGTAGGTGATCGCCGCCAGGTTCAGCCGCTGGTAGTTGCTCACCTGACCGCGCACCGAGGGCTCGGACTCCTGCCAGTCGGCGACGGCGCTCGGGCCGGGCGTGTTGGTCCACTCGATCCGCAGCTGGCTGCCGTTGGCGCCCTTGAAGATGCGGCGGTTGGAGTCCGACCCGGCGGGCTGCAGCCAGTCGGGCAGCGCCACCGAGAAGCCGGACGGGTCCTTGTACTCGCGGAAGCCGGCGGGTACCGCCGGGCCGGCCGGGGTCGACGCCGCCGCGGAGGACGGGGCCGCCGGGCCGGCGGACGCGGTGCCGGGGGCCGTGGCGGCCGGGGTGGCACCGCCGGGCGCGGCCGCGGTCGGCGCGGCGGACGCCGGGGGCGCCGCACCGGTGGGCGCGGCGGACGGGGTCGTCCCCGCGGGCGTGCTCGCCGCCGGGGTGCTCGCGGCCGGATCCGAGGACTCCTGCGCCGCCGGCGAGGTGCCGGTGGCGCTCGCGCCGGTGGTGGCCGCCGCCGCGGAGCTGCGGCCGGCGCCCTTGGACGAGCCCTGGCCGGAACCGCCGAAGGCCTGCACCACCGCGACCACGCCGGCGATCAGCAGCAGCACCACGACCGCGGTGGCCACGGCCAGCCGCCGCCGGCCGGTGCGCGGGTCGGCGCCGGCCGCCTGGGTCGCGCCCAGGGTCCACTCGCTGGTCACCGGCCGGATCGGCTCGGCCGGCGGGGTGGCGGCGCGCTCGGCGGCCTCGCCGGCGCCGCGCGGCTCCACGGCCGCCGCACCACCGGCAGCGGCCTCGACCGCCGGCGGCTCCTCGTCCTTGGCCCGGCTGCCGACCCGGACGGTGCCGAGCAGCCCGCCGACCGGCGGCTTCGCGGCCGGCTTCGTCGGCTTCGCCGGCTCCGCCGGGCTCTCGGGCGCCCCCTCGGGCTTCTTGCCGTCGGTGGCGGCACCGGTGCCCGCCGCCTTCACCGGCATCGCGTGCTCGGTGGTCGACTCCGCCCGTGCGGTGGCCTCGGCGACCACCCGCTTGAGCATCGACCGGGTCTGCGAGGCGTCCAGCCGCTCGGCCGGGTCCTTGGCCAGCAGCCCCTCGATCACCGGCCGCAGCGGCCCGGCGTTCAGCGGCGCGCTGAGCTCCTCGGTCATCACCGCCGTCAGGGTGGCCAGCGCCGAACCCCGGTCGTACGGCGGCCGCCCCTCGACCATCGCGTACAGCGTGCCGCCCAGCGACCACAGGTCGGCCGGCGGGCCGGGCTTCTGCCCGCGGGCCCGCTCCGGGGATATGTACGAGGGGGCACCGACCAGCATGCCGGTGGAGGTCACCGAGGCGTCCCCCTCCACACTGGCGATGCCGAAGTCGGTGAGCACCACCCGGCCGTCCTCGCCGATCAGCACGTTGGACGGCTTCACGTCGCGGTGCAGGATGCCCAGCGCGTGTGCCGCGACGAGCACGCCCAGCACGTCCAGCGCGATCTCGGCCGCCCGGCCGGGCTCCAGCGGCCCGTCCTCCTTGATCACGTCGGCCAGCGAGCGGGACTCGACCAGCTCCATCACGATCCAGGGCCGGTCGTCCTCCTCGACCACGTCGAAGACGGTGACCGCCGAGTTGTGCCGGATCCTGGCCGTCGCCTTGGCCTCGCGCAGCGTACGGACGATCAGCCGGTGCTTCTCGTCCTCCTCGACGCTGCCGTTCATCCGCAGTTCCTTGACCGCGACGATCCGGCCGAGCATCTCGTCCTCGGCGCGCCAGACGGTGCCCATGCCGCCGCGCCCGAGCACGGCGTTCAGCCGGTATCGGCCGGCCAGGAGCCGGCCGGTGGAACCCTGCGCCTGGGTCATTCGGAACGTTCCCCCATGTGGTGCTGGCCGGTCGTGACGACGCATCGGCCCGACGCCGGGCCCGAACGCCAAGCCTCCATCATCCCCTGTCCCGCGGGGTCACGACCACCCGCCCCCCGGCCACCCTGGCTCCGCACCCGGCGCGAACCGGCGCTCCGTGCCCGATCTGTGATCGAAAACGCTGTTCGAGCACGCCGGGGCGCTGCTACCGTTCGGCAGCTCACAGTCTTTCCGGGGGGATCCGACGCCCATGACCGCACCCGCAGAAGGCGCTGACGGCCAGTCGGGACGGCCGCGGACGGCCCAGCACTACTCGGTGGCACCGGCGCAGGCCGCCCCCGAGGGCTACGTCGCCCCCGGCATGCCCGGCACCCCGGCCGCCGACCACCGGCCCGACCCCGCCGCCGCACGGGCACGCCCCCGCCGGACCGGCGCGGCGGTCGCCGTCGCCGTCGCCGCGATGCTGGCCGGCGCGGCCGCGTACGGCACCGCCCCGGCCCGGGTCGAGAGCACCATCGGCTGGCTGGCCATCGCCCCGGCCGCCGCCGTCGCCTGGCCGCTCGGCCGGCTCGGCGGCCGCAACCGCCTGCTGCCCCCGCTCGGCGCACTGCTGGCGGCCGGCTCGCTCTTCCTCGGCCAGCTGCTCGGCCAGACGCTGCGCCTGCACGACCTGGCCGGAACCCCGTACGGCGAGCTGCTGCACGGCGCCCTGACGACCTGGCGGGCCGAGCGCCACCCGCTGGACCTCGCCTTCTACGGGATCGCCGTGATCGGCGGATTCCTGCTCACCCGCCGCACGGCCACCCCCAGCTGACGGCAGGGCCCCCGCCGGATCGCGTCCGGCGGGGGCCCTGCTGCGGTCGTCGGGCTCAGCGGTGGTTGAGCGCCGGGTTGACCGTCACCTCGACGCGCTGGAACTCCTTGAGCTCCGTGTAGCCCGTGGTGGCCATCGCCCGACGCAGCGCGCCGAACAGGTTCATGGTGCCGTCGGGGGTGTGCGACGGGCCGGTGAGGATCTCCTCGGTGCTGCCGACGGTGCCGAGGTCCACCCGCTTGCCGCGCGGCAGCTCCTCGTGCACGGCCTCCATGCCCCAGTGGAAGCCCTTGCCGGGCGCGTCGGTGGCGCGGGCCAGCGCGGCACCGATCATCACCGCGTCGGCACCGCAGGCGACCGCCTTGGGGATGTCGCCGCTGTAGCCGACGCCGCCGTCCGCGATCACGTGCACGTAGCGGCCGCCGGACTCGTCCATGTAGTCGCGGCGGGCGGCCGCGACGTCGGCGACGGCGGTGGCCATCGGCACCTGGATGCCGAGGACGTTGCGGGTGGTGTGGGCGGCGCCGCCGCCGAAGCCGACCAGCACGCCGGCCGCACCGGTGCGCATCAGGTGCAGCGCGGCGGTGTAGGTGGCGCAGCCGCCGACGATGACCGGGACGTCCAGCTCGTAGATGAACTGCTTGAGGTTGAGCGGCTCGGCGGCGCCGGAGACGTGCTCGGCCGAGACGGTGGTGCCGCGGATGACGAAGACGTCGACGCCGGCGTCCACGACGGCCTTGGAGAACTCGGCGGTGCGCTGCGGCGAGAGCGCGGCGGCGGTGACCACGCCGGAGTCGCGGACCTCCTGGATCCGCTGCTTGATCAGCTCGGCCTGGATCGGGGCGGAGTAGATCTCCTGGAGGCGGCGGGTGGCGGCGGCCTCGTCCGGGATCGAGGCGATCTCGTCCAGGAGCGGCTGCGGGTCCTCGTAGCGGGTCCAGAGGCCTTCCAGGTTGAGCACGCCCAGGCCGCCGAGACGGCCGATGGCGATGGCCTGCTGCGGGGAGACCACGCTGTCCATCGGGGCGGCCAGGAACGGCAGCTCGAAGCGGTAGGCGTCGATCTGCCAGGCGATCGAGACCTCCTTCGGGTCACGCGTACGGCGGCTGGGGACGACGGCGATGTCGTCGAAGGAGTACGCCCGGCGGCCGCGCTTGCCTCGCCCGATCTCGATCTCAGTCACTTCGAGCCCTTCTGGTTTGTTGCTCATGCCCGCCGGGTCACCCCGGCCGCCCCCAGTATCCCGCACGGGCCACTGCTCGCGCGCTCGCCTCCGGGGCGCTCCGGCCCGGCACCGACGGTCGTCGCTCCAAGGCCCTTCGTACCTCAGGGCCTTCTCGCTCCATCCCTTTCGGCACCGGCGCACCCCTTCGGCTCGGCGCGGGGGGGCTCGCGCGCTCGTGTCCATGCGGCTCGGCGCGGGGGGCTCGCGCGCTCGTGTCCACAGCGCGCAGCACGCGCGAGGGGCCCGCCACCTGGTGGTGGCGGGCCCCTCGGATGCGTGCGGTGCGTGCGATCAGCCGCGGCTGTTGTAGTTCGGCGCCTCGACCGTCATCTGGATGTCGTGCGGGTGGCTCTCCTTGAGGCCCGCCGAGGTGATCCGGACGAACCGGCCCTTGCTCTCCATCTCGGCGACGGTGGCCGCGCCCACGTAGCCCATGGTCTGGCGCAGGCCGCCGACGAGCTGGAAGAGCACGGCCGACAGCGGGCCGCGGTACGGGACCTGGCCCTCGATGCCCTCGGCGATCAGCTTCTCGTCGGAGGTGACCTCGCCCTGGAAGTAGCGGTCCTTGGAGAAGGACTTCGCCTGCCCGCGGGACTGCATGGCGCCCAGCGAGCCCATGCCGCGGTAGGACTTGAACTGCTTGCCGTTGATGAACAGCAGCTCGCCCGGGGACTCCTCGCAGCCGGCCAGCAGCGAGCCCAGCATCACGGTGTCGGCACCGGCGGCGAGCGCCTTGCCGATGTCGCCGGAGTACTGCAGGCCGCCGTCGCCGATGACCGGGACGCCGGCCGCCCGGCAGGCCAGTGCGGCCTCGTAGATCGCGGTGACCTGCGGGACGCCGATGCCGGCGACCACGCGGGTGGTGCAGATGGAGCCGGGGCCGACGCCGACCTTGACGCCGTCCACGCCGGCGTCGATCAGCGCCTGGGCGCCGTCCCGGGTGGCCACGTTGCCGCCGACCACGTCGACGCCGACGGCCGACTTGATCTTGGCGATCCAGGCCAGCGCGTTGTGGCTGTGGCCGTGCGAGGTGTCCACGACCAGGAAGTCCACGCCCGCCTCGACCAGGGCCTGGGCCCGGTCGAACGCCTCGGCGCTGGCGCCCACGGCGGCACCGACCAGCAGCCGGCCCTCGGCGTCCTTGGCGGCGTTCGGGTACTTCTCGGCCTTGACGAAGTCCTTGACCGTGATCAGGCCCTTGATCCGGCCCTCGTCGTCGACCAGCGGCAGCTTCTCGATCTTGTGGCGGCGGAGCAGCGCCATGGCGTCCTCGCCGGAGATGCCGACCTTGCCGGTGATCAGCGGCATCGGGGTCATGATCTCGCGGACCTGGCGGCTGCGGTCCGACTCGAAGGCCATGTCGCGGTTGGTGACGATGCCGAGCAGCTTGCCGGCCCCGTCCGCGATCGGCACACCGCTGATCCGGAACTTGGCGCAGAGCGCGTCGGCCTCGGCCAGGGTGGTCTCCGGGCCGACCGTGATCGGGTCGGTGACCATGCCGGACTCGGAGCGCTTCACCAGGTCGACCTGGTTGACCTGGTCCTCGACGGACAGGTTCCGGTGCAGCACGCCGACGCCGCCCTGGCGGGCCATGGCGATCGCCATCCGGGACTCGGTGACCTTGTCCATCGCGGCGGAGAGCAACGGGATGTTGACGCGCACGTTCCGGGAGACCCGCGAGGAGGTGTCGACCTGGTTCGGCAGCACCTCGGAGGCCCCGGGCAGCAGCAGCACGTCGTCGTACGTCAGCCCGAGCATCGCGAACTTCTCGGGTACGCCTGCGGCGTTGTAAGACATTTCGGGGGTACCTTCCGTGGCCGGCCTAATCCGCTCGCGCCCTGAGGGTGGGGGCGCTCTCATCGCTCACTCGCTCAGGCCGCCGAAAGCTCAGTGCCTTTGGAGGAACCTCCAGGGAATCCCCGCGCGCACCCACGGAACTTTGGCGACCCGCCCAGGCGCCGATACCCCATGGTACTGGCACCGGGAATGTGTCCTCGTGTGCCCTTGACAACACCCGGCACCCGTGAGCCATTCCGCTCGCACCCGAACCCGCCCGCGCCGGTCCCGCTGGGGACCGGGCCGGGGCCGGGGCCGGGAGCACCATCGCCCGGCGCCCGGCGCCGACCGAACGGCTCCGCTGCGTCAGGAGGACTCCTCCGCGAGCGCCCGCAGCCGGCTGAGCGCGCGGTGCTGGGCGACCCGGACGGCGCCGGGCGACATCCCGAGCACCTCGCCGGTCTCCTCCGCGGAGAGCCCGGCGGCCACCCGCAGCAGAACCAGCTCGCGCTGACGGGCCGGCAGGTTGGAGAGCAGCTCCTTGGCCCAGGCGGCGTCACTGCTCAGCAGCGCGCGCTCCTCCGGGCCGAGCGCCTCGTCCGGAACCTCCGGCAGGTCGTCCGGCGGGATCACCGTCGACCCGGGGCCGCGCATCGCGGCGCGCTGCAGGTCGGCGATCTTGTGGGCGGCGATGCCGTAGACGAAGGCCTCGAACGGGCGCCCCTGGTCCTTGTACCGGGGCAGTGCGCAGAGCACCGCGACGCAGACCTCCTGCGCGATGTCGTCCACGTGGTGCCGGGCGCCGCCGGGCAGCCGGACCAGGCGGCCGCGGCAGTAGCGCAGCGCCAGCGGGTGGACGTAGGCGAGCAGCGCATCGATCGCCGGGCCCTCGCCGCGGACGGCGGCCGCGACCAGCTCGCCGACCAGCGGGGAGGAGCCGCCGGAGCCGAGCACCGGCGCCCGCTCGATCCCGCTTCCGGCGCCCGCCCGCCCGGCGGAGCCGTCGCCCGGCACGTCGCCGGCGGGGCCGCCGTGGTCACCGGGACCGCCCTGATCCGCGTACGACGGATCGCGACCCGGGCCGGAGGGCTCGACCGCCTCCACCGGGTCCGCCTCGCCGGCCGCACCGGCAACGTCGTCACGCATCGGTCCATGGTGCCTGGTCGAACGGGAAAACGCGGCACCGCGTCCGGAGTTGTGCACCGGAACGTTATGCGGTAGGCCACCCGGCCCGTGACCGCCGCGCACCACCGGCCCCTCCTGCACCGCGCCGCCTCCCGCCCCGCAGCCTCCGGTGGTCCCGTCCGCCGCGCCGTCCGCCGAGTGTCCTGCGGCTGTGTGGTTCGCCGCAGTGCCTGTCCGCTGGTCCCCGAGGTGCTCCACTACTCCATGGTGCAACCTCGGGACCGTAACGTCACACGCCCCGACGGAAGGAACCTTGAGCAGCCCGCCGCGACCGGCGGGGCCGCCGGCGGTCAGCGGACCAGGCCCCAGCGGAAGCCCAGGGCCACCGCGTGCGCACGGTCCGAGGCGCCGAGCTTCTTGAACAGCCGCCGGGCGTGGGTCTTGACGGTGTCCTCGGAGAGGAAGAGCTCGCGGCCGATCTCGGCGTTGCTGCGGCCGTGGCTCATGCCCTCCAGCACCTGGATCTCACGCGCCGTCAGCGTGGGCGCCGCCCCCATGTCGGGGCTGCGCAGCCGCCGCGGGGCGAGCCGCCAGGTCGGGTCGGCGAGCGCCTGGGTGACGGTGGCCCGCAGCTCGGCGCGCGAGGCGTCCTTGTGCAGGTAGCCACGGGCACCGGCGGCCACCGCGAGGGCGACGCCGTCGAGGTCCTCGGCGACGGTGAGCATGATGATGCGGGCGCCCGGGTCGGCGGACAGCAGCCGCCGCACCGTCTCGACCCCGCCGAGGCCGGGCATCCGGACGTCCATCAGGACGAGATCGGAGCGGTCGGCCACCCAGCGGCGGAGGACCTCCTCCCCGTTCGTCGCGGTGGTGACCCGGTCGACGCCGGGTACGGTCGCGACCGCGCGGCGAAGCGCCTCGCGGGCGAGCGGGGAATCGTCGCAAACGAGAACGGAAGTCATGACCGTCGTCCTCCGCAGCTGATCCGCGTCACGTTGAGCCTCCTGGCTGGTACGAATCTCTCCGACACGGCCGATTGGCGACGGACTCGGTGCCGATCGCCTGAACTTCCCCGCGATCGTTCCCGACCTCCGGCGCCCGCTAACCGCCTCCGCACTTCCAACGACCGTCACTCGAATGAGTTACGGCCTTCAGGGCCATCTCCACCACTGTACGTGGCCAACCCGTTACCGATCAGCCGCATCGCGGTGCACACGCCGCACTTTTGTGCAGCTCGCGCGCGGTCGGCGCACCACCCGCACACCGGTGCGGGATGTCGCGCGCCCGTCGGCCACCCGATTGCCATGCCCGGATCCGCCGGAGCCCATGCCCACTTTGCCCGGTTTTATAGCTTTTGTATGGTCATTGACTGTTGTGCCACTCTGTGGGTGACTTGTCCATGGAGTTGCCGTAAGTCATATTTCCAGGTGTCCACACCAGCGCATCGAAGCCTCGCCGCACCGCACAGCCCGCCGGCGGTCGGCCCGCGGTCGACGAGCCTCTGAAGGGAATGAGCCATGGCAGATTTCTCCCGCCTCCCCGGCCCCAACGCGGACCTATGGGACTGGCAGCTCTCCGCGGCCTGCCGCGGCGTGGACAGCTCGCTCTTCTTCCACCCGGAGGGCGAACGCGGCGCCGCCCGCAGCTCGCGCGAGGCGAGCGCCAAGGAGGTCTGCATGCGCTGCCCGGTACGCACCGAGTGCGCCGCGCACGCGCTGGCGGTCCGGGAGCCCTACGGCGTCTGGGGAGGGCTGACCGAGGACGAGCGCGAGGAGATGATGGGCCGCTCGCGCAACCGCCTGGTGGAGGTGCCGCTGGCGGCGCCGACGGGGCTGCAGCACTGACCCGACCCCTTGTCCGCACCGGGAAGAAACGTTTCTTCTCGGCGCACCCTGCCGCCTGCGCCCGGAGCGGGGCGGGAGCCGCCCGGGCCTCGACGTCCGTCCGGGCCGTTCGACCGCCCGGCCCCTGAAGTCCGGTCAGCGCCCGGCGGCCGCACCCGCCAACCGCTCCAGCATCAGCGCCACGGCCGGCACCTCGGCGAGGTCCGGCAGGGTCAGGGCGACCACCTGCCGCACCGCCGGCACCCCCGAGGCGGTCCGCACCGGCACCGCCGACACGCCGTCAGGGCGCACCGACTCCAGCGCCAGGCCGGGCAGCACCGCCACCCCGAGCCCGGCCGCCACCAGGCCGACCACCGCCGGGTAGTCGTCGGTCGCGAAGTCGATCCGGGGTTCGAAGCCCGCCCCCGCACAGAGCTCGACCAGGTGGCCCCGGCACTGCGGGCAGCCCGCGATCCACTGCTCCCCGGCCAGCTCGGACAGCTTCACCGGCCCGTTCCCGCCGCCGCGCCCCGCCAGCGGGTGGGCGGCGGGCAGCAGGCCCACCAGCGGGTCGTCCAGCAGCGGGGTGACCACCAGGTCGGACCAGTCGGCGCCGGCGCTGAGCTGCTGCGCCTCCAGGTTGGCCTCGGCCCGCGCCTCGCGCGGGGTGCCGTGCGCCGGGGCCGGGGCGGGGGACGGGGCGCCGTCGGGCGACTGCGGGTACCGGAAGGCCAGCGCCACCTCGCACTCGCCGCCGCGCAGCATCGCCAGCGACTCCGGCGGCTCCGCCTCGACCAGCGACACGCGGACCCCCGGATGGCTGTCCCGCAGCCGGGCGACAGCCGGCGGCACGAGGGTGGAACTCGCGGTCGGGAAGGACACCAGGCGCACCCGTCCGGCCCGCAGGCCGGCGATCGCCGCCACCTCCTCCTCGGCGGCGGAGAGCCCGGCCAGGATCCCGGTGGCATGCTTGAGCAGGACCCGCCCGGCCTCGCTGAGCTGCATCCCGCGGCCCGAACGGACCACCAGCGGGGTGTCGACGGACTTCTCCAGGGCCTTCATCTGCTGGCTGATGGCAGGCTGGGTGCAGCCCAGCTCGCGAGCGGCGGCGGAGAAGGAGCCGGTGCGGGCGACGGCACGCAGGACGCGCAGGTGGCGGGCCTCGATCATGCCTCAGTTGTAAGGCAGGCTTTGCCATCTGCAAAATTCTACTGATAGTTGAACGCTGAAGCACGCGCCGGACGGGCCGGACCGCACGCCGAGACACGGTCAACGCCGGAGGCCCGGTCCGCACCCCCGAGGGGGGCGGACCGGGCCTCCGGTCACCGTTCACCGGTCAGGTGTCAGTGGGAGTGGCCGTGCCCGCCGTGCGAGTGGCCGTGACCGTTGTCGGCCTCCTCCTCCTTCTTCTCCACCACGAGGGTCTCGGTGGTGAGGAGCAGGGAGGCGATCGAGGCGGCGTTCTCCAGCGCGGAGCGGGTCACCTTCACCGGGTCGATGACGCCGGCCTTGACCAGGTCGCCGTACTCGCCGGTGGCGGCGTTGTAGCCCTGGCCCTGCTCCAGCTCGGAGACCTTGGAGGTGATGACGTAGCCCTCCAGGCCGGCGTTCTGGGCGATCCAGCGCAGCGGCTCGTGCAGCGCCTTGCGGACGACCGCGACACCGGTCGCCTCGTCGCCCGACAGGCCCAGGCCGCCGTCCAGCACCTTGGCGGCGTGGACGAGGGAGGCGCCACCACCGGCGACGATGCCCTCCTCGACCGCGGCACGGGTCGCCGAGATGGCGTCCTCCAGGCGGTGCTTGCGCTCCTTCAGCTCCACCTCGGTGGCGGCGCCGACCTTGATGACGCAGACGCCGCCGGCCAGCTTGGCCAGGCGCTCCTGCAGCTTCTCGCGGTCCCAGTCCGAGTCGGTGCCCGCGATCTCGCCCTTGATCTGGGCGACGCGGCCGGCCACGGCCTCGGTGTCACCGGCACCGTCGACGATCGTGGTGTCGTCCTTGGTGATGGTCACGCGGCGGGCGGTGCCCAGCACGTCCAGACCGGCCTGGTCGAGCTTGAGGCCGACCTCCTCGGAGATGACGGTGGCACCGGTCAGGGTGGCCAGGTCGCCGAGGATCGCCTTGCGGCGGTCGCCGAAGCCCGGGGCCTTGACGGCGACGGCGTTGAAGGTGCCGCGGATCTTGTTCACCACGAGGGTGGACAGCGCCTCGCCGTCGACGTCCTCGGCGATGATCAGCAGCGGCTTCGTGGCACCGCCCTGGAGGATCTTCTCCAGCAGCGGCAGCAGCTCCTGGATGGAGGAGATCTTGCCCTGGTTGATCAGGATGTACGGGTCCTCCAGGACCGCCTCCTGCCGCTCCGCGTCGGTGACGAAGTACGGCGACAGGTAGCCCTTGTCGAACTGCATGCCCTCGGTGAAGTCCAGCTCCACGCCGAAGGTGTTCGACTCCTCGACGGTGATGACACCGTCCTTGCCGACCTTGTCGATCGCCTCGGCGATCAGCTCGCCGACCTGGGTGTCCTGCGCGGAGAGGGAGGCGACGGCGGCGACGTCGTCCTTGCCCTCGATCTCGCGGGCGACCGAGAGCAGGTGCTCGGAGACGGCGGCGACGGCCTTGTCGATGCCCTTCTTCAGGGCGGCCGGGCCGGCACCGGCGGCGACGTTGCGCAGACCCTCGTTGACCAGGGCCTGGGCCAGCACGGTGGCGGTGGTGGTGCCGTCACCCGCGACGTCGTTGGTCTTGGTGGCGACCTCCTTGACGAGCTGCGCGCCAAGGTTCTCGTACGGGTCGTCCAGCTCGACCTCACGGGCGATGGTGACACCGTCGTTGGTGATGGTCGGGGCGCCGAACTTCTTGTCGATGACGACGTTGCGGCCCTTGGGGCCGATGGTCACCTTGACGGTGTCGGCCAGCTTGTTGACACCGCGCTCCAGCGAGCGGCGGGCGTCCTCGTCGAACTGCAGGATCTTCGCCATGTTCCCTATTCCCTCGGGGCGACGGCCGGCACTGCGGCCGCCGGACTACGTGAACCAACAACCACGCCCCGGGCCCCTGTCACTTGGGACACGGATCCGGGGCGGGCTGGAACGTCTTACTTCTCGATGATGGCGAGAACGTCGCGAGCCGAGAGGACCAGGTACTCCTCGCCCTGGTACTTCACCTCGGTGCCGCCGTACTTCGAGTACAGGACGATGTCACCGACGGCGACGTCGAGCGGCAGACGCTGGCCGTCCTCGAAGCGGCCCGGGCCGACGGCCAGGACGACGCCCTCCTGGGGCTTCTCCTTGGCGGTGTCCGGGATAACCAGGCCGGAGGCCGTGGTGGTCTCGGCGTCGAGCGGCTGGACCACGATGCGGTCCTCGAGCGGCTTGATGGCAACCTTGCTGCTGGTGGTCACGTCCGAGCTCCCCTTCGGAGATTACGGGGTTTTCTAACGGGTAGGTGGCGAACCTGCGGGCCTGCCGTCGCGGGGGTCAGACACGCGTCATCGCGTTAGCACTCCCCATGGGGAGAGTGCCAAGGACGACCATAGGCCGCTGTTAGCACTCAGTCAACCAGAGTGCCAACGACGCGCCCGCCGATTCCGCGGAGCGGGACGCGTGGCCGCACGCGCGTGCGGTCCCGGACCCCCGTCGCACACTCGGCGCCCCGGCCGCTGCGGGACACCCCGGGCCGTGACACCGGCGAGAATGGCCCCGTGGAGACCGAGAACCTGCAGCCCCTGCTGACGCCCGAGGGCCAGGCCCTGCTCGCCGAGCTGCGCGAGTTCGCCCCCGAGGAGGAGCTCGCGCTGGCCACCCGGCTGCGCCGCGAGCACCCGGCGGAGCTGGTGTCGGCGGCGTTCGGCCAGGCCAGGCTGCGGCAGCGGGCCCGGGCCAAGTTCGGCGCCGACGCCGACCTGATGTACTTCACGCCCAACGGCGTCGAGCAGTCCACCCGGCGCGACGTCGCCGAGTGGCGGGCCCGACGCTTCGCCGAGCTGGGCGTGAAGAGGCTGGCCGACCTCTGCTGCGGGATCGGCGGGGACGCGCTCGCCCTGGCCCGGATCGGCATCGAGGTGCTCGCGGTCGACCGGGACCCGGCGGCCTGCGCGGCCACGGCCGCCAACGCCGCCGCGCTGGGCCTGTCCGACCTGGTCGAGGTGCGCTGCGCGGACGTCGCCGAGGTCGACGTGGCCGGCTACGACGCCGTCTTCACCGACCCCGCCCGCCGCACCTCCCGCGGCCGGGTCTTCGACCCCGAGGCGTACGCGCCGCCGCTGTCCTGGGCGATCGAGGCCGGCCGGCGCACCCCGGTCGGGGCGCTCAAGGTGGCCCCGGGCATCCCGCACGAGGCCGTCCCGGCGGACGCCGAGGCCGAGTGGGTCTCCGACCACGGCGACGTCAAGGAGGCGGTGCTCTGGTTCGGCACCCGGGCGGAGCGGCCGCACCGCGCCACGCTGCTGCCGCAGGGCGCCACGCTCACCGGCGGCGACCTGCCCGACCCGCCGGCCGGACCGGTCGGCCGCTACCTCTACGAGCCGGACGGCGCGGTGATCCGCGCCCACCTGGTGGCCGAGGTGGCCGGGCAGGTCGGCGGCCGGCTGATCGACCCGAAGATCGCCTACGTCACCTCGGACGAGCTGGTCGCCACCCCGTACGCGCACGCCTTCGAGCTCACCGACGTGCTGCCGTTCCACATCAAGAAGCTGAAGGCGCTGCTGCGCGAGCGGGCCGTCGGCACCGTGGTGATCAAGAAGCGCGGGATGGCGATCACCCCCGAGGAGCTGCGCCGCCAGCTGAAGCCGAGCGGCCCGAACGCCGTCACGGTGATCCTCAGCCGCACCGACCACGGCCCGCTGATGATGCTCGGCCGGCCCGTCCGGGCCGACGACCGGCCGGTCCCGGGCGCTCCCTAGGCGACAGGGCCTAGCGACAGGGCCTAGGAGGCCGGCGCCTGGATGTAGTCCTCCAGGCGGGCCACCGCGAAGCCCTGCTCCTGGATCCGGGCGAGCATCTCCCCGAACATCTGCGTCATCGTCTCGCCCTTGAGGTCCTTCGGGCCGCGGAAGTGGGCGAGCACGATGTCCCCGGGCCGGAGCTTCTTGTCGGCCGCCTGGTACTGCATGTCGTGGATCTGCATCGACTCGCGCCAGAGCACGACGGCCCGCGGACCGCACTGCTGCACCGCGGTGTTCAGCGCCGGGGTGTTGGCGCCGTCCCCGTACGGCGGGCGGAACAGCAGCGGCGCGGTGCCGTACTGCTGGGTGAGCGCTGACTGCGCGTCGCAGATCTCCGACTTCTGCTTCTCCGGCGCGACCTTGCTCATGATCGCGTGGTCCACGGTGTGGTTGTGGATGTGGTTGCCGAGCGCCTGGAGCGGCTTGAAGTAGCCGTAGTTGTCCTTGACGATGTCGCGGGTCAGGAACATCGAGACCGGCACCTTGAGGTCGGTCAGCATCTCGACGAACTTCGGGTCCTTCTCGGCGCCGTCGTCGATGGTGATGAAGACGACCTTGTCGGTGGTCTTCACGTCGCTGAAGACCGGGACGGGGCCGGTCCGCTGGAGCTTGACCGGCTTGTCGGCGGGCGCCGCCGGGGCCGGCGGCAGCGGCTTGAGGTTCCACTTGGCCCAGACGGCCGCGTCCCCGGCGGCGGGCACGGCGGCCGGCGTGGTGCCGGCCGGGGCCGGGGTCGGCCGGCCGGCGGTGGTTCCGGCGGACGGCGCGGCCGCCGCCGACGTTCCGGCGGCCGCGGCCGGCCCGGTGGCGCCGCCGCTGCCGCAGCCGGTGGCGGCGGCCAGCAGCGCCAGTGCCCCCACCGCGTACGTCCCCGCCCTGCCCCGCCCGTACTTCTTCACCGCGCCGCGCTCCCCGGTCCCGTTCAGCGATCTCTCAGCTATGCACGGTAGCGGTCGGTCGTTCGGTTCCCGGACAGGCCTGCGCACGGCTGCTCCGCCCCGGCGAACGGGTCGTGCCTGTCGTGCGGGTCGTGCCTGTCGTGCGGGTCGGGTCGGTCGTGCGGGTCGGGTCGGGTCGGGTCCTACTCCACGTGCTCGCTGGTGAAGGACCAACGGTGCACCGGGCGGCCGAGCAGCTCAGCGGGCGGATCGGCGACCGGCACCGGCCGCTCCCCCGCCCACCAGGTGATCAGCAGCACGCGGTCCCCCGGGGCGCCGAACAGCTCGGTCCGGACCAGTCCGGCCGAGCCGCGCAGCGCCGGCAGCGCCGTCCCGTGCACCCAGGCGGCCAGGTCGGCCCCGCGCCCGTCGGCGGCCCGGGCCTCCCACATGGCGGCGGTGGTGGTCACCGGCCGCCGCCCAGTGCGTCGTACGCCTGGCCGTGGACGTCGCCGTGCCCGGTCGACTCGGCCGGCACGTGCACGTCGGTGACGGGCAGCGAGGAGTCCGCCGAGAGGTCGAAGGAGGACGGCGCGCGGTCGCGCCAGACCATCTCGGCGCCGAGCGCGGCGACCATGGCGCCGTTGTCGGTGCACAGGCCCGGACGCGGCACCCGCAGCCGGATGCCGGCCCGGTCGCAGCGCTGCTGGGCCATCTCGCGCAGCCGCGAGTTGGCCGCCACCCCGCCGCCGATCATCAGGTGGTCGACGCCGTTGTCCTTGCAGGCCTTGACCGCCTTGCGGGTGAGCACGTCGGTGACCGCCTCCTGGAAGGAGGCCGCCACGTCGGCGATCGGCACGTCCTCGCCGGCCCGGCGCTTGGCCTCGACCCAGCGGGCGACGGCGGTCTTCAGGCCGGAGAAGGAGAAGTCGTACTCCGGGTCCTTCGGACCGGTCAGGCCGCGCGGGAAGGCGATCGCCTTCCGGTCGCCCTCGCGGGCGGTGCGGTCGACCACCGGGCCGCCCGGGAAGCCCAGGCCGAGCACCCGGGCCACCTTGTCGAAGGCCTCGCCGGCCGCGTCGTCGATGGTCGCGCCCAGCGGGCGGACGTCACTGGTGATGTCCTCACTGAGCAGCAGCGAGGAGTGCCCGCCGGAGACCAGCAGGGCCATCGTCGGCGACGGCAGCCGGCCGTGCTCCAGCTGGTCCACGCAGATGTGCGAGGCGAGGTGGTTGACCCCGTACAGCGGCTTGTCCAGCGCCCACGCGTACGCCTTGGCGGCACTGACGCCGACCAGCAGCGCGCCCGCCAGGCCAGGCCCGGCGGTGACGGCGATGCCGTCCAGGTCGCTCGCCTTGACGCCGGCGGTGTCCAGGGCGCGCTGGATGGTCGGGACCATCGCCTCCAGGTGCGCGCGGCTGGCGATCTCCGGCACCACGCCGCCAAACCGGGCGTGGTCGTTGACGCTGGAGGCCACCGCGTCGGCGAGCAGGGTGGTGCCGCGCACGATCCCGACGCCGGTCTCGTCGCAGGAGGTCTCGATGCCGAGGACGAGCGGTTCGTCAGCCATGGCGGGTTTCCTTCAGGTCCTTCGGTTCGATGCTTGGGTGGTCGAGGCGCATCACCAGCGCGTCGACGTTGGCCGGCTGGTAGTAGCCGCGCCGGATGCCGACCGGTTCGAAGCCGAACCGCTCGTAGAGCCGCTGGGCGCGCGGGTTGTCCACCCGCACCTCCAGCAGCAGCTCGGCGCAGCCGCGCCGGGCGGCCTCCCGGATCAGGTCGGCGAGCAGTGCCGCGCCGAGGCCGGAGCCCTGGTGGCGCACGTCGACGGCGATGGTCTGCACGTCGCCCTCGCCGGCCACGGCCATCAGGCCGGCGTAGCCGACGACCGCGCCGTCCGGGGCGGTGGCGACGGTGAAGTGCCGGGTGCCGCCGGGGTGGGTCTCGGCCAGCTCGGACCAGAACATCCCGGCGGACCAGGCGTCCTCCGGGAAGAGCTCCAGCTCCAGCTCCATCACCGGGGCGATGTCCCACCAGCGCATCGGCCGGAGGGTCGCCGCCCCGGCGGTGCGGGTCTCGGCCGCGGTCACCGTGCCGGCGGCGGGCCCGGCGGGCCCGGGGGTGCCGGCTCCGGGCGCGCTCACGCCTGGGGCGCTCACGCCGGGAGCACCGCCTTGTAGCCGGCGGGCACCTGGGCGTCCGGGCGGCGCAGGTACAGCGGCGCGTTGGGCAGCAGCTCCCGCCCGGCGGCCAGCTCGGCGGCGGCGAAGGCCGCCAGCGCCCCGGCCGAGACGTGCTCGGGTCCGTGCGCACCGGGGAACGTCTCCGGGTAGAGCAGCGCGCCCGCGCCGACCGCGCGCGGGTGCGGCGACAGCTCGGCCGGGCGGTCCACACCCGGGCCCTCGGTACGGCGGCCGTCGGCGTCGTACGAGGCCCAGTAGACCTCCTTGCGGCGCGCGTCGGTGGCCACCGTGAACGGGCCGGTGAGCCCCTCGGTGCGGGCCTGGTGCGCGATCGCGTCCAGGGTGCAGACGCCGTGCACGGGCAGGTCGAGCGCGTGGCCGAGCGCGGCGGCGGTGACCAGGCCGACCCGGAGGCCGGTGTAGGGGCCCGGGCCGACGCCGACGGCGATGCCGGTCAGCCGGTGCTTGTCGACACCGGCCGCCCGCAGCACCCGGTCGATGGCGGGCAGGAGCAGTTCGCCGTGGCGTCTGGCGTCGACCTGGTCGGTCTCGGCGAGGACGGTCGTCCCGTCGTGGACGGCCGCGGTGACGGCGGGGGTAGCGGTGTCGAACGCGAGCAGCAGCACGGGTCAAGGTTAGACCGGTCGGCGCGGCGGGCGGTTGCCGGTCCTCGGCCGCCCCGGCGGGCGGCCCCCGGCCGGCGATCCGTCGCAGGAGCGCCGCAGGTCAGCGCCGCAGGCCACCGCCGGCCCGCCGGATCGGCCGGGCGTACGGCTCCGGAACACACGTCCTACGTGGTGCGGGTCCGAGCACGCGGACCTGGCACGATAAGGCCGACGGGTTTTGGGACGGCGGTGGGAGCACACGTGGCGAAGATGGGTCCTGGAGTGGTGGTCACGGGGCTGACCCTGGGGGCCCTGGTGGTGGTGAGCCTGCTGGCCTTCCAGGCCAACGGCGCCCAGGAACGCGCGGGTGGCAGCCAGCCGACGGCGAGCGTCACCGCCTCGACGAGCGGACCGGCGGCCACGGCCACCCCGACCGCCTCGGCCACCCCGACCGTCCCGGCGCTGCCCGCCACCTCGGGCACCGGGCTGCGGGTCGTCTACTCGGTCGGCAGCCACCACGTCTGGCTGGTCGACCCGAAGAAGAACCCGCAGGTGGTCGCCGCCTTCTCGGTCACCCCGGGCTCGGTGGAGCCGAACCCGGGCAGCTACCCGGTCTACAGCCGCACCCCGATCACCACGGGCACCGACGGCCGGCAGATCGAGCACGTGGTGCGGTTCGCCCAGCAGAACGGTGTGGTGTTCGGCTTCAGCGCGGCCGTGGACGGAGCCACGCCGACCGCCGATCCGAAGGCCAAGACCGGCGGCATCCGCAGCGGCCGGACGGACGGCCAGCTGATCTGGGACTTCGCCCCGAACGGCACCAAGGTGGTCGTGATCGCCTGAGCGGGCGCGGCAGGGCCCGGGTGAGGACCCGCCCGTCACCGTCCGGGACGAGCGTCGGACTTCCCCCGGCTTCAGGCAGCGTGCCTGGTCTCCGCCGCCGGGGCTTCGGCGCCAGCCTCGGACCGCTCCGCGCCCTCCCGGCGCTCCGGCGGGGTGGAGACCGCCTCCGCGGCCGCGCACGCGGCCAGCAGGGCTCGCATCGACCCGCCCGGAACGCTGCGGGCGGGCTCTCCGGCCCCGGCACCGCGCGGCGCGCGCTCCGGGGCGGGGGTGGTGCTCGACATGGCGCCTCCCTAGTTAGGCAGACCTAACCGCAGCACCCATCCCATCACGCCCGGTCCCCCGCCCGCAACACTTTGCCGACAGCTTGTCGGCAAGAGCCCGCCACGGCCGGCCGGCCGATCCGAACGGGAGAGGCCGGCCGACCGGCCCCACCGGCGGGCGGGCGGCCCGCTCAGGCCAGCGCGTCCAGTTCGACCCCGTCCCAGCGCGACCCGAGCCCGGTCAGCACCACCCGGCGCGGGTCGTGGTCGTCCCCGTTCGCCGTGTCACCGAGGGCCCGCTCGATCCGGACCTCCAGCCGGTCCTCGGACAGCCGCTCGACCTTGCCCTCGCCCCACTCGACCACCACCACCGACTCCGGCAGCGAGACGTCCAGGTCGAGGTCCTCCATCTCGTCCAGGTTGCCGCCGAGTCGGTACGCGTCCACGTGGACCAGCGCCGGGCCGCCGACCAGCGACGGGTGCACCCGGGCGATCACGAAGGTCGGCGAGGTGACGGCGCCGCGCACCTGCAGCCCCTCCCCCAGCCCGCGGGTCAGCGTCGTCTTCCCCGCTCCCAGCTCGCCGGAGAGCAGCACGAGGTCCCCCGGCCGCAGCAGCGCGGCCAGCTCCCGGCCGAGCCGGCCCATCCGCTCGGGGGTGGCGACGGTGAGAGTGGCGTGCGAGCCCATGCGCGAATCAAGCCCTTCGGTCCGGACGGCGGCGCACCGACCACCGGGCGCCCCCGCTACGGTGCCACATCCCCGCCCGACCGCGCTCCGCACCCGGTCCGTCCCGGAGTGCCCCGATTTGACACCCGCTCCTCATGATCGACATCCCACCCTGCTCCCAGGTGATTCCCAGGTTGCCTATAGCGTCCTGCTTCTGTTCCCCGTTCCGGACCGGCGCGAGGCCTTGCTTCGTACCGGTCCGAACTCCTGCACCCGGGCCTCCCGACGGCCCGGCCGACCCGATGAGGTCACGCTCTCCATGAAGCTCCGTCGCGGTCTCGCGATTTCCGCGGTCGCCGCCCTGGCGTCCGCCTCCGTCATCGCCGCCGCCCCCGCCGCGCTCGCCGCCCCGCAGAGCACCGGCGTCGCCGCCTCCGCCGCCGACGCCAAGGACGGCGTCCACCCGCGCCTCGCGGTCAAGAACCTCCCCGCCCAGATCGTCGCCGGCGGCGCCGCCGCGACCTTCACGGTCGAGGTCGAGAACACCGTCGGCCGCGACCTCGTCCTGCTGCCGTTCATCAGCACCGGCGCGGACCACTCGCCGCTGACCGCCAAGCGCCAGAAGCTCCAGTACCAGGACGTGGACACCAAGGTCTGGCGCGACGCCTCCTACGTCACGCCGGAGGACCAGCCCTACCCGTTCGCCCTGCTCGGCCCGATGCAGGACGGCGTCGAGGCGGACGAGGCCTACCTCTTCCTGCCCGCCGGCGAGACCCTGGACATCCAGGTCCGGTTCTCCCTGACCGGCGAGGCCGTCCCGGACACCGCGGGCCTGCAGTTCGTCACCACCTCCTTCGACCTGGAGTCGGCCGAGCCGCTGCCGGTCACCACCGCGAGCGAGCCGGTCTGGTTCACCATCACCTCGCCCAACGGCGGGACGGCCTCGCCGTCCGCGACGGCCAAGCCCACCGCGACGGCCACGGCGTCTCCGTCGGCCTCCGCGTCGGCTTCCGCTTCCGCAACTGCCACCGCTTCGGCGTCGGCTTCCGCAACGGCCACCGCTTCCGCAACGGCCACCGCTTCCGCGACGGCGACGGCTTCCGCCTCTGCGTCGGCCTCGGCCTCGGCCTCGGCGAGCCCGAGCGCCTCCGCCACCGCGGGCGCCACCACCGGCTCCGCCAAGCCCGCGCCCGCCACCTCCGCGGCGACCGCCGCCACGCCGGCGGCGACCGCCTCCGGCAGCAAGGTCGTCCCGGCCGCGCACATCGCCCCGGCCGTGGCCAAGGCGCCGAAGCCGTCCGCCGACACGGTGGCCAAGGCGAAGGCGAAGGCCGCCAAGCGCCCGTCCGGCGGCGCCAACCTGGCGACCACCGGTGGCGGCGACGACACCACCGCCATCGCGCTGGCCGGCGGCGCCGTCCTGACCGCCGGCGCCGGCACGCTGTTCGTGCTGCGCCGTCGCAAGGGCAACGCGAGCGCCTGACGCCTCGCCGTCGCCCGGCACGGCCGCCCGCCGCGCCGCACAGCGCCCGCACAGCAGAGACCGGTGGCCCGGGCCCTCATGACGAGGGCCCGGGCCACCGGGCGTCGAGTCACGTGTTCGGGCCGGTCGCGTCCGGACCGGCGCGCGCTCAGGCCAGTTCGGACACCGAGGGCGGCAGCGGGGCCGTCCGGCCGTGGTCGACCGCCTGCTTGAGCAGTGCGGCCAGGCGCCGGTCGACGATGTCGGGCCGCTCCAGCATCACCAGGTGCCCGGCCTCCTCGATCAGCAGCAGCTCGGCGCCGGGCAGGTGCCGGGCCATCGTCTCGCTGTGGCCGGGCGGGGTCAGCAGGTCCTTGGTGCCGGCCAGCACCAGGGTGGGGATGCCGCGCAGGGCGGCCAGCGCCTCGGTCTTCTCGTGCGCCCCGAAGACCGGGTAGAACTCGGCCACCACGTCGATCGGGGTGGCGTCGAGCAGCTGCTCGGCGAACCTGACGACGCCCGGGTCGACGTCCTTCCCCCCGAACGAGAACTTCCGGTAGAAGACGGCGCTCACGTCCGCCCCCAGCCGCCGCGTCGCCTCCACCAGCTCGACCTGCCGGCCGAGCAGCTTCACCACACCGGGCGCGACCTTCTTGAACAGCTTGGCGCCGGCCGACGGCAGACCGAGGGTGACGGCCTCCCAGTTCCCGGCCATGGTGCCGACCAGCGCGACCCCGGCAACCCGCTCCCGGAACAGCTCCGGGTGCTGGTCGGCGAGGGCCATCACCGTCATGCCGCCCATCGAGTGGCCGACCAGGACGAGCGGCCCGGTCGGCGCGACCGCGTCGATCACGGCCTTGAGGTCCCCGCCCAGCTGGTCGATGCTCGCGGGCTCGCCGGCCAGGTACGAGCGGGAGCGCTCGGAGCGGCCGTGGCTGCGCTGGTCCCAGAAGACCAGCCGCATGCCCTCGCGCAGGGCGGCCCGCTGGAAGTGCCAGCTGTCCTGGTTGAGGCAGTAGCCGTGGCAGAAGACGACGGTGAGCGGCGGCCGGTCGCCGTCGACGGGCTCGTCCCGGCCGGTGCCGTCCAGCTCGACGTAGAGCTCGGTGCCGTCGGCGGCGGTCACCGTCTGCGGGCTGCCGCGCAGCGAGCCGTACGGGGCGTTGGCGTCCAGCTCGGCGCGGGCCCGGCGCCTCGTCGCCCGGTGGACCGTCAGCCGCTCGATCGCCACGCCGGCGGCCGCGCCGGCCGCGACCACGCCGACCGATATGCCGATCAGGCCCGCCCGGCTCACCCCGGACGCCCCGCCCACGGCCTTGGCCACCGACGTCACCGGACCCACCGGGCCGGAGCCGGGCTCCTCGCTCATGCGAGCAGGCCCTGGACGGCGGCACCCTCCACCAGGAAGTCGGCCGCACTGGCCGCGGTGGGCTCCTCGGCGATCCCGCCGACGTAGCGGCGCGGCACCCGGGCGCCGATCCGGGTCACGATCTCGTACGCGATCGTGCCGCAGGCGCGGCCCCAGTCCTCGGCGGTCGGCTCGCCCTGCGCGCCGTTGCCGAAGAGCAGCACCTCCTCGCCGATCGCCGGGGTGTCCCCGCCGAGGTCGACGACGAACTGGTCCATCGCCACCCGGCCGGCCACCGTGCGCCACTTGCCGCCGATCTGCACCGGGCCGGTGTTGCTGGCGTGCCGCGGGATGCCGTCGCCGTAGCCGACCGGGACGAGGCCGAGAGTGGTCGGGCCCGGCGTCGTGTAGTGGTGGCCGTAGCTCACGCCGTGCCCGCCGGGGACGCTCTTCACCAGCGCGAGGCGGGCGGTCAGCGCCATCACCGGGCGCAGGCCGAAGTCGGCCGGCGAGCCGACCTCCGGGACGGGCGAGAGCCCGTACATCGCCAGGCCGGTGCGGACCAGGTCGTAGTGCGAGTGCGGGAGCAGCAGGGTGGCCGGCGAGTTGGCCAGGTGCCGGACCTCGGGGCGCAGCCCGGCGGCCTCGGCGTGGGCGAGCGCGTCGCGGTAGGCGTCCAGCTGGGCCTGGATGGACGGGTGGCCGGGCTCGTCGGCGGCGGCGAAGTGCGACCAGATGCCGACCACCGTGAGCAGGCCCTCGGCCTCGGCCCGGCGCGCGGCGGCGACCAGCTCGGGCCAGTCGTGCGGCTGGCAGCCGTTGCGGCCGAGGCCGGTGTCGGCCTTCAGGTGCACCCGGGCCGGGATGCCGGTCGCGCGGACGGCGGCCAGCAGCTCGTCCAGCGCCCACCGGCCGCTGACCGAGATGTCGATGTCGGCGAGCAGCGCCTCGCGCCAGGGGCCGCCGGGCGTCCAGAGCCAGCAGAGGATGCGGGCCTGGTCGGGGCGGATGCCGGCGGCGCGCAGGGCGAGCGCCTCCTGCGGAAGCGCCGTGCCGAGCCAGCCGATGCCTGCGGCGACCGCCTCGCGGGCACACCTGACCGCGCCGTGGCCATAGGCGTCAGCCTTGACTGTGGCCATCACCGTGGCGCTGCCGACGCGCTCGCGCAGTGCGTCGAGGTTGCCGCGCAGGGCGGCCAGATCGATGGTCGCCTCGGCCCGTTCGCCGTCGGTGAGGGTGGCCGTGCCGGTCGTCTTCGCAGTTGTCATCAGGGTCAGTCTCCCAGACGTGCCAGAGTCCTCGCCGAACGACCCTTCGGCGCGGCGTCCCCCACACCCCTCCCCGCCCTACCGGACGCCCACGAAGCAGACCCGGTTCCACCCGCTCCGGCGCGCGGGAAGTCGGCCCTTCCGACTTCCCGCGCAGCAGCGGCGAAAGCCCGCCCCCGACCCGCGGGAGCCGCTGGACCGGTCGGGTCTATTCGTCCACGGACTCTGCGGACTCCATCGACTCCGCGGTCACCGCGGTCGCCGGGGCGCGCACCTGGCGCCAGACGGCCGGCAGGGCGGCGGCCACCTGGAGGGCCGTGATCGGGGCGCCCGGGGTGCCGGCGGCGTGCCGGCCCGCGAGGCCGTGGAGGTAGGCGGCCACCGACGCGGCGTCCAGGACGGGGAGGCCGGCCGCGAGCAGGGAGCCGGCCAGGCCTGCCAGCACGTCCCCGCTGCCGGCCGTGGCCAGCCACGAGGTGCCGGACGGGTTGACCCGGGCCGCGCCGCCCGGGTCGGCGACCACCGTCGTGGACCCCTTCAGCAGCACCGTCGCCCGGTACGCGGCCGCGAGCCGCCGCGCGGTGGCCAGCCGGGCCGCGGCCAGTTCGTCGGCGGGCGGCGGCGCCCCGCCGTCCGCCCCGGCCAGCAGCCGGGCCGCCTCGCCGGTGTGCGGGGTGAGCAGGGTGGGCGCCGTCCGCCCGGCGAGCGCGCCCGGGCCGAGCCGCCCCAGCTCGGTCAGACCGTCCGCGTCCACCAGCACCGGCACGTCGCTCGCCAGCGCCTCGGCGAGCGCCTGCCGGGCCCCTTCGCCGCCACCCGGGCCGACCACCCAGGCCTGGACCCGCCCGGCGCCGGCCGGCCCGCCCTCGGTGACCAGCGTCTCCGGGAACCGCCGCACCACCTCCTCGGCCGCGGTCCCGACGTACCGGACCGCGCCCGCGCCGCCGTGCAGCGCCCCCGCGACCGCGAGCAGCGCCGCCCCCGGGTACGTCGCCGAGCCGGCCGCCACCCCGACGACGCCGCGCCGGTACTTGTCGCTCTCCGCCCCGGGTTCCGGCAGCAGCTCCGCCGCCGAGGGGTGCTGCAGCGCCGACACGTCGGCCGGCGGCAGGTCCAGCCCGATCCCCACCAGTTGCACCGCGCCCGCGTACGCGGCACCCGGGTCGATCAGCAGCCCCGGCTTGTACGTCCCGAAGCAGACGGTGACGTCCGCCCGCAGCGCCACGCCGGCGACCTCGCCGGTGTCCGCGTCCACGCCGCTCGGCACGTCGACGGCCACCACCGGCCCGCGCCGCGCCGCCCGCGCGTACGGGGCGGCCCCGGCCCGCAGCCCGCCCCGGCCGCCGATGCCGACGATGCCGTCCAGCACCAGGTCCGCGCGCGAGAAGTCGGCCAGGCCGACTTCCTGGTCCAGGACCACGCGCCCGTGGGCCGCCCGCAGGGCCGCGAGGCCCCCGGTGTGGGCCCGCTCCGGTGCGAGCAGCACCGCCGACACCCGGGCCCCGCGCCGGGCCAGCGCCGCGCCGGCGTACAGCGCGTCGCCCCCGTTGTCCCCGCTGCCGGCGAGCACCACCACCCGGCTGCCGTACACCCGGCCGCGACGGCGGGTCAGCAGCCGCGCGCAGGTCGCGGCGAGGCCGGCGGCCGCCCGCTGCATCAGCACCCCCTCCGGCAGCCGGGCCATCAGTTCGGCCTCGGCGGCCCGGACCTGTTCGACACGGTGAGCGTTGCGCATGCGGAAGCCCTAACCCCTCGGCGACGACTACCGCCGACGCTACGCCCGCAGCGCGGCCGCGCGACACGTGGCACGGCCCGCCGCCCGGCCCGACCGCGGCCGTTCCGCCCGCCCGCCCGCCCCCGGACAGCACGGTGCCCCCGCGGTAGGACGCAGCCACCGCGGGGGCACCGGGGAACGAGCGGGGTCGGCTACTCGACGGTGACCGACTTCGCCAGGTTGCGCGGCTGGTCGACCTCGTGGCCCTTGGCCGTGGCCAGCTCGCAGGCGAAGACCTGCAGCGGCACGGTGGAGACCAGCGGCTGCAGCAGGGTCGGCGTCGCCGGGATGCGGATCAGGTGGTCCGCGTACGGGACGACCGCCTCGTCGCCCTCCTCCGCGATGACGATCGTGCGGGCGCCACGGGCCCGGATCTCCTGGATGTTGGAGACGATCTTGTCGTGCAGGATCGACCGCCCGCGCGGCGAGGGCACGACCACCACGACCGGCAGCCCCTCCTCGATCAGCGCGATCGGCCCGTGCTTCAGCTCGCCCGCCGCGAAGCCCTCGGCGTGCATGTACGCCAGCTCCTTCAGCTTGAGCGCACCCTCCAGCGCCACCGGGAAGCCGACGTGGCGGCCCAGGAACAGCACCGAGCGGGCGTCCGCCAGGGAGCGGGCCAGCTCGCGCACCGGCTCCATGGTCTCCAGCACCTGCTCCACCTGCTTCGGCGCGTCGCCGAGCTCGCGGATGATGGTGAAGATCTCGTCGCCCCACTTGGTGCCGCGCACCTGGCCCAGGTACAGCGCGACCAGGTAGCAGGCAACCAGCTGGGTCAGGAACGCCTTGGTCGAGGCGACGGCGACCTCGGGGCCGGCGTGCGTGTACAGCACGGCGTCCGACTCGCGCGGGATGGTGGAGCCGTTGGTGTTGCAGATCGCCAGCACCTTGGCACCCTGCTCGCGCGCGTGGCGCAGCGCCATCAGGGTGTCCATGGTCTCGCCGGACTGCGAGATCGCGATGACCAGCGTGCCCGGGCCCATGATCGGGTCGCGGTAGCGGAACTCCGAGGCCACCTCGACCTCGCAGGGGATGCGGGTCCAGTGCTCGATCGCGTACTTGGCGATCATGCCCGCGTGGAAGGCGGTGCCGCAGGCGACGATGACGACCTTGTCGACCGAGCGCAGGTCGGCGTCGGAGATCCGCAGCTCGTCCAGGGTCAGCCGGCCGTCGGTGCCGATCCGGCCGAGGAGGGTGTCGGCAACGGCCTTCGGCTGCTCGGCGATCTCCTTGAGCATGAAGTAGTCGTAGCCGCCCTTCTCGGCGGCCGAGGCGTCCCAGTCGACGTGGTACTCGCGCACGTCGGCCGGGGTGCCGTCGAAGTTGGTCACCGTGACGCCGTCCCGGCGCAGCTCGACGACCTGGTCCTGGCCCAGCTCGATCGCCTCACGGGTGTGGGCGATGAACGCGGCCACGTCCGAGGCGAGGAAGTTCTCGCCCTCGCCGCGCCCGACGACCAGCGGCGAGTTGCGGCGGGCGCCGACCACCACGTCCGGGGCGTCGGCGTGCACGGCGACCAGGGTGAAGGCGCCGTCCAGGCGGCGGCAGACCGTCCGCATGGCCTCGGCCAGGTCGCCCTCGTACACCTCGCCCAGCAGGTGCGCGACGACCTCGGTGTCGGTCTCGGAGCGCAGCGTGTGGCCGCGCTCGGCCAGCTCCGCCCGCAGCTGGGCGAAGTTCTCGATGATGCCGTTGTGGACCACCGCGACGCGGGCGGCGTCGTCCAGGTGGGGGTGGGCGTTCGCGTCGGTCGGACCGCCGTGGGTGGCCCAGCGGGTGTGGCCGATACCGGTGGTGCCGCCGGGAAGAGGGGTCTCGGCGAGCGACTTCTCCAGGTTGGCGAGCTTTCCGGCCCGCTTGTCGGTGGCCAGGCTCCACTGCCCGTCGGAGCCCTGCACCTGCACCGCGACACCGGCCGAGTCGTAGCCCCGGTACTCAAGGCGCTGCAGGCCGGCGATTACTACATCAAGGGCGGGCTGCGCGCCCACGTATCCAACAATTCCGCACATGCGTGCCAGCATAAGGGCGCTCAGGATGCCCGTTTCTCACCGTTCGCCCACAGCGCGTGACCGACACCACAGCCACCGTGAACGCCGCTACGGCCCACAATGGAGCATGTGCTGACCGAACTCTGTACGCGGGGCGCCGCCACGCCCGGCCCGTCGCCGTCCCCCTACGTGGACCTCAGCCGGGCCGAGTGGAGCGCACTGCGCGAGCGTACGCCGCTGCCGCTCACCGCGGAGGAGGTGGAACGGCTGCGCGGCCTGGGCACCGCCCTCGACCTGGACGAGGTCCGGGACGTCTACCTGCCGCTGTCCCGGCTGCTCAACCTCTACATCCATGCCACGCACGAACTGCGCGGCGCGCTGGGCACGTTCCTGGACACCCCGGACACCGAGCGGACCCGCACGCCGTTCATCATCGGCGTGGCCGGCTCCGTCGCCGTCGGAAAGTCCACCACCGCACGCCTGCTGCAGGCGCTGCTCGCCCGCTGGCCCGAGCACCCCCGGGTCGAGCTGGTCACCACCGACGGGTTCCTGCTGCCCAACGCCGAGCTGCGCCGGCGCGGCCTGATGGCCCGCAAGGGCTTCCCCGAGTCGTACGACCGGCGCGCGCTGATGCGCTTCGTCGCCGACGTGAAGGCCGGGAAGGAGAAGGTCACCGCCCCGGTCTACTCCCACCTGGTGTACGACATCGTGCCGGACGAGAAGCTCACCGTGGAGCGCCCGGACATCCTGATCGTCGAGGGGCTGAACGTGCTCCAGCCGGCCCTGCCGGGCACCGACGGCCGGACCCGCCTCGCGGTCGCCGACTACTTCGACTTCTCGATCTACGTCGACGCCCGTACCGACGACATCGAGAACTGGTACCTGGACCGGTTCCGCAAGCTGCGGCAGACCGCCTTCCAGGACCCGAACTCCTACTTCCGCCGCTTCACCGAGGTGCCGGAGGAGGAGGCGATGGAGTACGGCCGCCAGGTCTGGCGCACCATCAACAAGCCCAACCTGCTGGAGAACGTGCTGCCCACCCGCGGCCGCGCCACGCTGATCCTGCAGAAGGGCCAGGACCACAAGGTCCGTCGCGCACTGCTGCGCAAGCTCTGACGCCGCAGGCCCCCGCCGTTGCGTACGGCGGGGGCCTGCTGACGAACAGTCCGGATGAGGCCAGGTCAGCCCAGGTGGGTCCGGACCGCCTCGGCCAGCCGGTCGGCGACGGCCTTGGCCTGCACCTCGTCGGCGGCCTCGACCATCACCCGGACCAGCGGCTCGGTGCCGGAGGGGCGCAGCAGCACCCGGCCGGTGGCGCCCAGCTCGGCCTCCGCCGCGGCGACCGCGGCGGCCAGCTCGGTGCTGGTCTTCACCCGGCTCTTGTCGACGCCCTTGACGTTGATCAGCACCTGCGGCAGCCGGGTCATCACGGCGGCCAGGTCGGCCAGCGGCTGCTTGGTGGCGGCCAGCCGCGCGCCCAGCATCAGGCCGGTGAGGGTGCCGTCGCCGGTGGTGGCGTGGTCCAGCAGGATCACGTGGCCGGACTGCTCGCCGCCCAGCGCGAAGCCGTGCTCCTTCATCGCCTCCAGCACGTAGCGGTCGCCGACCGCGGTCTCCACCAGGTCGATGCCCTCGCGCTCCATGGCCAGCTTGAAGCCCAGGTTGGACATCACGGTGGCGACGGCGGTGTTGCGTCGCAGGGTGCCGGCCTCCTTCATCGCGACGGCCAGGATCGCGATGATCTGGTCGCCGTCGACCTCGTTGCCGTCCGCGTCGGCGGCCAGGCAGCGGTCGGCGTCGCCGTCGAGCGCGATGCCGAGGTCGGCCCGGTACTCCTTCATCGCGGTGCGCAGCCGGTCGAGGTGGGTGGAGCCGACGCCGTCGTTGATGTTGAGGCCGGTGGGCTCCGCCCCCAGGGTGTGGACGACCTCGGCGCCGGCCCGGGCGAAGGCCTCGGGGGCGACGTAGGCGGCCGCGCCGTGGGCGCCGTCGATGACGACCCGGATGCCGTCCAGGCGGTTGGGCAGCACGCCGATCAGGTGGGCGACGTACTTGTCGAAGCCCTCGGTGTACTCGCGCACCCGGCCGACGGCGGCGCCGGTCGGGCGCTTCCACTCGTCGCTGCCGACGGAGTACGTCCGGTAGTGCGCCTCGATGGCGTCCTCGATCCGGTCGTCCAGCTTGTGGCCGCCGCGGGCGAGGAACTTGATGCCGTTGTCCGGCATCGCGTTGTGGCTGGCGGAGAGCATCACGCCGAAGTCGGCGCCGAGGGCGCCGGTCAGGTAGGCCACCGCCGGGGTGGGCAGCACGCCGACCCGCAGTACGTCCACGCCCGCGCTGGCCAGGCCCGCGATGACCGCGGCCTCCAGGAACTCGCCCGAGGCCCGGGGGTCGCGGCCGACGACCGCGACCGGCCGGTGGCCGTCGAAGGCCCCCGCCTCGCCGAGGACGTGCGCCGCCGCGACCGACAGTCCGAGCGCCAGCTCGGCCGTCAGCCCCACGTTGGCCACACCGCGTACGCCGTCCGTACCGAAGAGTCGTCCCACTGTCCCGTCCTCCATCGCCGCTGCTGGCAGTCGTCCAGCTTCAAATCCGATCGAATCCCCGGCCACCGCACAATGGCCGGGGAGCACGACGCCCCGGAGTACACGGGGTACTCCGGGGCGTGAGAGCGCAACCGGGGGTGTGCACCACCAGGGCGGTACACACCCCTCGGGCGCGACTAGCGCTTGCTGTACTGCGGCGCCTTGCGGGCCTTCTTCAGACCGGCCTTCTTGCGCTCGACGGCGCGGGAGTCACGGGTCAGGAAGCCGGCCTTCTTGAGGGCGCCGCGGTTGTTGTCCACGTCGGCCTCGTTCAGGGCACGGGCGACGCCGAGGCGCAGCGCGTAGGCCTGGCCGGACACGCCGCCACCCGAGATGCGGGCGACGACGTCGTAGCGACCGTCGAGCTCCAGCAGCTTGAAGGGCTCGTTGACGGTCTGCTGGTGCACCTTGTTGGGGAAGTAGCTCTCCAGGGTGCGACCGTTGATCTTCCACTGGCCGGTGCCGGGGACGATGCGCACGCGGGCGATCGCCTCCTTGCGACGGCCGAGGCCGGCGCCCGGGGTGGCCTCGCCGAAGCGGCCGGCCAGCGACTCGGAGGTGTAGCTCTCCTCGGAGGTGTACTCGCCCTCGACGTTCTCGTCGAAGTCGACCTCAAGGGTTTCAGTGGTCTCGGCCACGGTGTTCCTCAGCTCTTTTCAGTGATGGGGGGCTTGGTGGCCGGAATTACTGCGCGACCTGGGTGATCTCGAACGGCACCGGCTGCTGGGCAGCGTGCGGGTGCTGGTCGCCCGAGTAGACCTTCAGCTTGGAGAGCATCTGGCGGCCCAGGCTGTTCTTGGGGATCATGCCCTTGATGGCCTTCTCGACGGCCTTCTCCGGGTTCTTGTCCAGGAGGTCGTCGTAGCGGACCGAGCGGAGACCGCCCGGGAAGCCGCTGTGGCGGTAGGCCATCTTCTGGGTCTTCTTGTTACCCGACAGGTGCACCTTGTCCGCGTTGATGATGATGACGAAGTCACCAGTGTCAACGTGCGGCGCGTAGATCGCCTTGTGCTTGCCCCGGAGGAGGTTGGCGGCCTGGGAGGCCAGGCGGCCGAGCACGACGTCGGTCGCGTCGATGACGTGCCACTGACGCTGGACGTCGCCGGGCTTGGGGCTGTACGTACGCACGGTCGTAGCCTTCGCTTTTCAGTGAGTGAGTCCTGACAGGAGCACCTGGTCGAGGGCATCAGCCTGGCCGCCTTGGACGCAATTCAAGGGGGGCCGCTGGGTAGTCGACCTGGTATCTCCGGCGTACCGACCTCTCACGTGAGATAGAGCGAGCCAATACGCACAACAAGCACCCAGATTACCGGGCGCGCCGGGGTGGGTCAAAATCCCCCGGCTCCGACCCGCCCGACCGCCGCCGTGAGCAGGGCCAACGGCGGCGCCGGGAGCGGGAGTCCGGGCCCCGTCAGCGCTCGCGCTCGACCCGGGTGACGTCCCAGACCGGCTCGGGCGACTCGTAGACCCGGCCGTCCGCGCCGAAGACCAGGAAGCGGTCGAAGGTCTTGGCGAACCAGCGGTCGTGCGTGACGCAGAGCACCGTGCCCTCGAAGGCCTCCAGACCGGCCTGCAGCGCCTCGGCGCTCTCCAGGTCCAGGTTGTCGGTCGGCTCGTCCAGCAACAGGGCCGTCACACCGGAGAGTTCGAGCTTGAGGATCATCAGCCGGGCCTGCTGTCCGCCGGACAGCGACTCGAACTTCTGCTCCTCCTGGCGGTCCAGCTCGTACCGGCGCAGCACGCCCATCGCGGCGCCGCGGCTGAGCGCGTGCTCCTCCTCGACGATCGAGCGGACCGTCCGGCCGAACAGCTCCGGGTGGGCGTGGGTCTGCCGGAAGTGACCGGGCACCACCCGGGCGCCGAGCTTCCAGCTGCCGGTGTGCGCGACCGTCCCGTCGCCGGCGAGCAGCCGCAGGAAGTGCGACTTGCCGGAGCCGTTGGAGCCCAGCACGGCGACCCGCTCGCCGTAGAAGACCTCCAGGTCGAACGGCTTCATCAGACCGGTGAGCTCCAGCTGCTCCATGGTGAAGGCGCGCACGCCGGTCCGGCCGCCCTTGAGGCGCATGGTGATGGTCTGCTCGCGCGGGGGCTCCTCCGGGCGGCCGGCCTCCTCGAACTTCTTCAGCCTGGTCTGGGCGGCCGCGTAGCGGGTGGCGAGCGCATGGCTGACCGAGGCGGCCTGGCGCAGCGTGACGACCAGCTTCTTGAGCTTGGCGTGCTCCTCGTCCCAGCGCCGGCCGAGCTCCTCGAAGCGGGCGAAGCGGTCCTTGCGGGCGTCGTGGAAGGAGTCGAAGCCGCCGCCGTGCACCCAGACGGTGGAGCCGGCCGCACCGGCCTCCACGCTGATGATCTTCTCGGCGGTCCGGGAGAGCAGCTCGCGGTCGTGCGAGATGTACAGCACCGTCTTCGAGGTGGACCGGATCGCCTCCTCCAGCCAGCGCTTGCCCGGCACGTCGAGGTAGTTGTCCGGCTCGTCCAGCAGCAGCACCTCTTCGGGGCCGCGCAGCAGCGCCTCCAGCACCAGCCGCTTCTGCTCACCGCCGGAGAGGGTGTTCAGCCCGCGCCACTGAGCCTTCTCGAAGGGCATCCCGAGGGCCGCCATGGTGCAGACGTCCCAGTCGGTCTCGTAGTCGTAGCCGCCGACGTCGGCCCAGTCGGAGAGCGCCTGGGCGTACGCCATCTGCGTCTTCTCGTCGTCGTCCTGGGCGATCATCGCCAGCTCGGCGGCGTCGACCGCGCGGGCCGCGACGGCGATCCGCTCGGGGGCGACCGAAACCAGCAGGTCGCGGACGGAGGCGTCGGCGGGCAGCGCGCCCGGCGTCTCCTTCTGGTCCTCGCGGCCGGTGGTGCCGACGAACTGGCGCATCACACCGAGCCCGCCGCTGATCGTCACCGAGCCGCCGTGCGGCTGGAGGTCGCCCGCGATCATGCGCAGCAGCGTGGTCTTGCCGGCGCCGTTGGCGCCCACCAGGGCGACCGCGGCGCCCTCGCCGACCCGGAAGGACGCGTCGTCGAACAGCACCCGCCCGTCCGGCAGGTAGTACTCCAGGTGCGAAATCTCGACGTGTCCCATGCGGACGATTGTCCCCATCGTCCGCCCAGGACCAAAACGGATTACCCGGCGGCCGGCGCCGGCTGCCCCGGCAGCGTGCGGATCCGGCGGGCGAGCCGGCTGCGCTCGGCGAGCTGGTCGTCGGCCGGGTAGCCGACCTCCTCCAGCGTCAGCCCGTACGGCCGGATCACGTTGACCGCGGAGTTGCGCACCCCGCCGGCCAGCACCTCGCCGGGGAACTCCACCGGCCGGTGCCCGTCGCCGACCAGGAGCATCGCGCCGACCAGGGCGCGGACCATGTTGTGGCAGAAGGCGTCGGCGCGCACGGTGGCGACCGCCAGCGAGCCCTCCTGCGCGGCGTAGCTGTCCACCGGGACGCGCTCCCAGTGCAGCTCCAGCAGGGTGCGGATGGTCGTCGCCCCCTCGCGCTTCTTGCAGTACGCGGCGAAGTCGTGCTCGCCGACGAGCAGCGCCGCCGCGGCGTTCATCCGGTCGAGGTCCAGCGGCCGGTCGTGCCAGAGCACGTGACCGCGCAGCAGCGGGTCCACGCCGCCGGGGTGGTCGGCGACCCGGTAGGCGTAGCGGCGCCAGATCGCGGAGAACCGGGCGTCGAAGCCGGCCGGCGCCTCGGCGAGCCGGTAGATCCGGACGTCCCCGGGCAGCCGCCCGGCCAGCCGGCGCAGCAGCTTCTCCCGGTGCGCGTCCCAGAGGTCGGCGGGCAGGTCCACGTGCGCGACCTGGCCGCGGGCGTGCACCCCGGCGTCGGTGCGGCCGGCCACGGTGAGCGGGAAGAGCTCGGAGCTGCGGGTGACGATCTGCAGCGCGGTCTCGATCTCCTCCTGCACCGTCCGGCGGCCGCCGCGCTGGCGGGCCCAGCCGGAGAACTCGGCGCCGTGGTAGGCGAGGTCCAGCCGGACCCGGACGTACCCGTCCGCCGGACCGTCCTTCACCGGCGGCTGCTCGGCGCAATCGTTGACCACGTGCTCTTCACTCCCGGGGACGAGGAACGGGCCCGCTCCCCCACGGATGGGAGAGCGGGCCCGCAACACACCTACTGGTGTCAGGCCTGCTCGGCGGCCTCGGTCTCGGCGGCCTCGGGGGCCTCCTCGACCTTGCTGGCCTCGTCAGCCTTGGGGGCCTCCGCCTTGGCGTCGGCCTCCTTGACGGCACGCTTGGTGGCGGCCTCGGCCTCGCCGACGGCGGTCTGCGCGACGGTCAGCGCCTCGACCAGCTCGATCACGGCCATCGGGGCGTTGTCGCCACGACGGGGACCGATCTTGGTGATACGGGTGTAGCCACCCGGGCGGTTCTCGTAGCGCGGCGCGATCTCGGTGAAGAGGGTGTGCAGCACCGAGATGTCGGTGATGGTCTTGCGCACCAGGCGACGGTTGTGGATGTCGCCCTTCTTCGCCTTGGTGATCAGCTTCTCCGCCAGCGGGCGCATCCGACGGGCCTTGGCCTCGGTCGTGGTGATGCGGCCGTACTGGAACAGCTCCCGGCACAGACCGGCGAGCAGCAGCGGCTCGTGGTGCGGGCCGCCGCCGAGGCGGGCACCCTTGGTGGGACGCGGCATGGAATTACTCCTCGAATCTCCGACTGCGGCCGTACCAGGTACCGCAGCGGGCGTACGGGCACTGTGCCCGCACGACTTTCACGACGACGGGGGCGGTTCCGGGGAACCGCCCCCGCGGTCAAGTCTTTCAGTACTGCTCGGTCTCCGCGTAACCCGCGTCGTCCAGGTCGTCGGCGCCGAAGGCGTCGGCGGCGGCGGTCGGGTCGAACCCGGGCGGGCTGTCCTTGAGGGCCAGGCCCATGCCGGCCAGCTTCGCCTTGACCTCGTCGATCGACTTCGCACCGAAGTTGCGGATGTCGAGCAGGTCGGCCTCGGAGCGGGCGACGAGCTCACCCACGGTGTGGATGCCCTCGCGCTTGAGGCAGTTGTAGGACCGAACGGTGAGCTCCAGCTCCTCGATCGGCAGCGCCAGGTCGGCGGCCAGGGCGGCGTCCGTGGGGGACGGGCCCATGTCGATGCCCTCGGCGTCGATGTTCAGCTCGCGGGCGAGGCCGAACAGCTCGACCAGGGTCTTGCCGGCCGAGGCCATGGCGTCGCGCGGACGCATGGCGGGCTTGGTCTCGACGTCGACGATCAGCTTGTCGAAGTCGGTCCGCTGCTCGACACGGGTGGCCTCGACCTTGTAGGTGACCTTCAGCACGGGGCTGTAGATCGAGTCGACCGGGATGCGGCCGATCTCCTGGCCGGAAGCCTTGTTCTGCACGGCGGAGACGTAGCCGCGACCGCGCTCGACGGTCAGCTCCATCTCCAGCTTGCCCTTGCCGTTCAGCGTGGCGAGGACGAGCTCGGGGTTGTGCACCTCGACACCGGCCGGCGGCGCGATGTCGGCGGCGGTGACCACACCCGGGCCCTGCTTGCGCAGGTACATCACGACCGGCTCGTCGTGCTCCGAGGAGACGACCAGCTGCTTGATGTTGAGGATGAGGTCGGTCACGTCCTCCTTGACGCCCGGCACGGTGGTGAACTCGTGCAGGACACCGTCGATGCGGATGCTGGTGACAGCGGCACCCGGGATCGAGGAGAGCAGCGTGCGGCGCAGGGAGTTGCCGAGGGTGTAGCCGAAGCCCGGCTCCAGCGGCTCGATCACGAACCGCGAGCGGAACTCGTCGACGACCTCTTCGGTCAGCGAGGGGCGCTGAGCGATCAGCATGTTTCAGATCCTCCAGTGATCTTCGGCACCCACTATTTGATGCCGAACAGAACCAGCGTACGGGGTCCCGCACGAAACGGGACCCCGTACGAGGTTTAAAGCAGAGACTGCGTGCCCGAAGGCGCTGCGTCAGACGCGGCGGCGCTTCGGCGGACGGCAGCCGTTGTGCGGGGTGGGGGTGACGTCCTGGATCGAGCCGACCTCCAGGCCGGTGGCCTGGAGCGAACGGATCGCGGTCTCGCGGCCGGAGCCCGGACCCTTCACGAAGACGTCAACCTTGCGCATGCCGTGCTCCTGCGCGCGACGGGCAGCGGCCTCGGCGGCCATCTGCGCGGCGAACGGGGTGGACTTGCGCGAGCCCTTGAAGCCGACGTGGCCGGCGGAGGCCCAGGAGATCACGTTGCCCGACGGGTCGGTGATCGAAACGATGGTGTTGTTGAACGTGCTCTTGATGTGCGCGTGGCCGTGAGCGACGTTCTTCTTTTCCTTGCGGCGGATCTTCTTCGCGCCGGCAGCCTGACGACCCTTGGGGGGCATAAGTCTGTTCTCCTACTGAGGTGGTCGGTCCGCTGACCCGCGGGCCGGAGGGATGTCCGGTTACGGGACGGACTACTTCTTGCCCGGCTTCTTCTTACCGGCGATCGCGCGACGCGGGCCCTTGCGGGTACGCGCGTTGGTGTGGGTGCGCTGGCCGCGGACCGGCAGGCCACGGCGGTGACGCAGACCCTCGTAGCAGCCGATCTCGACCTTGCGGCGGATGTCGGCGGCCACCTCGCGGCGGAGGTCACCCTCGACCGTGAAGTTGGCGTCGATGTACTGGCTCAGCTTGACGAGGTCGTCCTCGGAGATGTCGCGAACGCGGACATCCGGGTTGACGCCGGTCTCGGCCAGGGTCTGCTGGGCGCGGGTACGGCCGATGCCGTACACGTAGGTGAGGGCGATCTCGATCCGCTTCTCACGGGGGAGATCAACGCCGGCGAGGCGTGCCATTCAAGGCTCCTGTGGTTCTTCAGAGGTCTTGCGTGCTACCTACTCCGACACCTCACGGTGAGGGAGCCCCGGCCTCTGACCGGGGGCGGCAGTCCGCCCTGCGAGAGGGGGATCGGGCAGCCCGCTTATGACGTTTTCGCGTCGCGCGAAGTACTACGAGAAATGCTGGGGAGAGATCAGCCCTGGCGCTGCTTGTGGCGCAGGTTGTCGCAGATCACCATGACCCGGCCGTGACGGCGGATCACCTTGCACTTGTCGCAGATCTTCTTGACGCTCGGCTTGACCTTCATGTCTCAGGTTCTCCGGGTCTAGATCTGACGCCACCGCCGTCAGGCGGTGGTTCTTTACTTGTAGCGGTAGACGATCCGGCCGCGCGTGAGGTCGTAGGGGCTGAGCTCCACCACGACCCGGTCGTCCGGCAGGATGCGGATGTAGTGCATGCGCATCTTGCCACTGATGTGCGCGAGGACCTTGTGACCGTTCTGCAGCTCGACCTTGAACATCGCGTTCGGAAGAGACTCGATCACGGTGCCCTCGATCTCAATGGCGCCTTGCTTCTTAGCCATGAACTGCGAGATCCACCTTCCGGGACCGGCTACCGTATGCGGAACGCTCGTGCGAACCTGGGTCCACCCCGCCCCCCGGAGGGGAAGAGGGCGTGCTGAAGCACGCTACGAGTGAGCCGACGGTCCATCCTACGCCAGTGCGCGGGATGGACCAAAACCGGGGCACCCGAATCAGCGCTGGGCCACCACGATCAGCGGCTCGACGTGGGCGGTGCAGGCCGAGCAGCGGCGGGCCGCCTCCGGGATCTCCGTCAGGCACTCGGGGCAGGGGCGCTTCGGGGTCTTCGGCTTCTTCGGCATGTACCGGGCGGTGGCCTTGGTGACCGGCAGCACGACGCAGAAGTACAGCACCGCGGCGGTCATGAAGAAGGCGATCAGCACGTTCAGGAACTGCCCGTAGGGGAACGTGACCCCGGCCACGGTGGCCTTGTAGGAGCTGAAGTCGCCGGCCGCGCCGACCACCACGCCGACCAGCGGGGTGAGGAAGGCGGAGACGAAGCCGGTCACCACCCCGGTGAAGGCGGCACCGATCACCACACCGACCGCCATGTCGACGACGTTGCCGCGCATCATGAAGTCGCGGAATCCCTTGAGCACTGCTCTCTCCTGCTCGCTCGAAGCCAGTCCAACGGCAACAGCCACTGCCAGCCGATAAAAGTAGGACAAAAGCCCTGGAGGTCCAAACCTCCAGGGCTCCGGTCCGTTCTCAGCGGCCGTCGGCCGCGCCTGCGCTCACACCCGCGGTCAGGCCAGCGGGTCCGGGGCGGCGGTGACGCCCAGCTTCGCGAGCTCGGCCTTCCCGCCGTCGAAGGCGGTCAGCACCAGCGGCCCCTGCTCGGTCACCGCGACCGAGTGCTCCCAGTGCGAGGCCCAGGTGCCGTCGTTGGTCACGACGGTCCAGTCGTCCTCCAGCACCGTGGTGTGCGGCGTGCCGAGCGAGACCATCGGCTCGATCGCCAGCACGGTGCCGGGGACCAGCTTGGGGCCCTTGCCGCGGCCGCGCTCGACGTAGTTCAGCACGTGGGGCTCCATGTGCATCGCGGTGCCGATGCCGTGGCCGCCGTAGCCCTCGGTGATCCCCCACTTGCCCTTGGGCGGCAGCGGCTGGCGCCGGATGAAGCCCTCGATCGCCTTGGAGACGTCGACCAGGCGGTTGTTCTTCTTCATCTGGGCGATGCCGGCCCACATCGAGCCCTCGGTGACCCGGCTCAGCATCTCGACCTCGGGGCGGACCTCGCCGACCGCGACGGTGATCGCCGCGTCGCCGTGCCAGCCGTCCAGGATGGCGCCGCAGTCGATCGAGATGACGTCCCCCTCCTGCAGCACCCGCTCGCCGGGGATGCCGTGGACGACCTCGTTGTTCACCGAGGCGCAGATCACGCCCGGGAACCAGAGGCCGCCGTGGTGGGCGCGGAAGTTCGAGGTGGCGCCGTGCTCGGTGATGACCTTGTCCGCGACGTCGTTGAGCTCCTGGGTGGTCACCCCCGGAGCGACCGCCTCGCGGCAGGCCTTCAGCGCCTCGGCGACGACCAGCCCGGCCGCTCGCATCTTCGCGATCTGCTCGGGGGTCTTGATCTCCACCATCTGGTCACGCCTTCCTTGGGTTCCCGCCCGGTCCTTGCCGGGCGGCCGTGCACTCGTTCCACCGTACGACGCCGTACGGCCGCGCCGCCCCGGAGCGGGCGTGCGCGGCCGTACGAACGTCGATAAGACTCAGCTGTCCTGCTTCAGCGCCTCGATCGCGCGCTGGGTGACCTCGTCCACCTTGCCGAGGGCCGGGATGACCTCCACCAGGCCCTGCTGACGGTAGTAGTCGATGATCGGCTCGGTCTCCGTGTGGTAGACCTCCAGGCGCGTGCGCACCTTCTCCTCGGTGTCGTCCGAGCGCTGGTACAGCTCGCCGCCGCACTCGTCGCAGACGCCCTCGGCCTTCGACGGGTTGTAGTCGACGTGGAAGACGTGACCACCGTCGTTGCGGCAGAGCCGCCGGCCGGCGATGCGCTTGACGACCTCGTCCTCGGGGACCTCCAGGTCCAGCACGCCGTCGAGCTTGATGCCCTGCTCCACGAGGAACTCGTCCAGCGCCTTGGCCTGGCCGAGGTTGCGCGGGAAGCCGTCGAGCAGGAAGCCGTTGGCGGCGTCCGCCTGGAGCATGCGGTCCTTGGCCATCCCGATGGTGACCTCGTCCGGCACCAGGCGACCCGCGTCCATGTAGCTCTTGGCCTCAAGCCCCAGCGGGGTGCCCTGACCGATGTTGGCGCGGAACAGGTCACCGGTGGAGATGTGGGGGATGGACAGGGTCTTGGCGAGCAGGTGCGCCTGAGTACCCTTCCCGGCCCCGGGAGGCCCGACGAGGACGATACGCATCAGCGGAGGAACCCTTCGTAATTGCGCTGCTGGAGCTGGCTCTCGATCTGCTTCACAGTTTCGAGTCCGACGCCGACGACGATGAGCACGCTGGTGCCGCCGAACGGGAAGTTGGTCTGCTGTCCGAAGGCGACCAGGGCGATCATCGGGATCAACGCGATCAGGCCCAGGTAGAGCGAACCCGGCCACGTGATGCGGGTGAGCACGTAGTTCAGGTACTCGGCCGTCGGCCGGCCGGCCCGGATGCCCGGGATGAACCCACCATACTTCTTCATATTGTCGGCAACTTCTTCGGGGTTGAAGGAGATCGCGACGTAGAAGAAGGCGAAGAAGACGATCAGCAGGAAGTAGGTGGCCATGTAGATCGGGTGGTCACCCTTGACGAAGTTCGTCCGGATCCACACCGCCCAGCCGGCCTGGCTGTTGGTCAGCTGCACCACCAGCGCGGGGATGTACAGCAGCGACGAGGCGAAGATGACCGGGATGACACCCGCCTGGTTCACCTTGAGCGGGATGTAGGTCGAGGTGCCGCCGAAGGCGCGGCGGCCGATCATCCGCTTCGCGTACTGGACCGGGATCCGGCGCTGGGCCTGCTCCACGAAGATGACCAGCATCACAACGATGATGCCGACCGCGACCACGGAGAGGAACTCGACCCAGCCGTCGCCGATGGTGCCGGACTGCTTGATCGCCCACATCGAGGACGGGAACTGCGCCGCGATCGAGGTGAAGATCAGCAGCGACATGCCGTTGCCGATGCCGCGGTCGGTGATCAGCTCGCCGAGCCACATGATCACGGTGGTGCCGGCGGTCATGGTGAGCACCATGACGGCGATCCGGAACACGCCGGTGTCCGGCACGATCTGGTTCGCGTACGGGCAGCCCGAGAACAGCGCGCCGCTGGAGGCCGTCGCCACGATGCCGGTGCCCTGGAGCACGGCGAGCGCGATGGTCAGGTAGCGGGTGTACTGGGTGATCTTGGCGGTCCCGGCCTGGCCCTCCTTCTTCAGCGCCTCAAGTCGCGGGATCACGACGGTCAGGAGCTGGAGGATGATGCTGGCCGTGATGTACGGCATGATGCCGAGCGCGAAAATCGTCAGCTGGAGGAGCGCGCCACCGCTGAACAGGTTGACGAGCCCGAACAGACCGCTGTTCTTGGTCTCCTTCACACAGGCGTTGACGGCCTGGAAATCCACCCCGGGTACCGGGATGTGCGATCCCAGCCGGAACAGCACCATGATGCCCAGCGTGAACAGCAGCTTCTTGCGCAGGTCGGGCGTCTGGAACGCCCGCGCGAACGCACTGAGCACGGTGCCTCCTGCGCCTCCCGCGCGTCGTCGGCGGGAGGGTCGGTCCTGAATTGGGGAGTTTGCGGTTCGGGCCCCCGTACAGACGGCACAGGCGAGCCTACGCGCAGCCTACAAGGGAACTCCACGGACTCTAACAGTGCGCGGCCACTCGAAAGAAGCGCGTACGGCCCCTCCCCCACTCACGGGGTACGGGATGCCCGGGTTTGCCACACAAAAGAACGAGGGCCCCGGCCGCCCGGGAACGCGGCCCGGCCGGCGCGCCGCCGCGACCGGGGAAAGGCGCGCGAAGACACGGGAGGAGTCGCGGGAACGCGTCGCGTCGCGGACGGACGGTTGGCGTGCGGAACGCGGCGGCCCCGGCCCGGAAAGGCGCGAGCCCCGCACCGCCCGGAAAGGGCGGTGCGGGGCTCGCGGAAGGTCAGCGGGCTCAGACGAGCTCGGTGACGGTACCGCCGGCGGCGGTGATCTTCTCGGCGGCGGAGCCGGAGACGGCGTCGACCGTCACCTGCAGCGCAACCGAGATCTCGCCGGTGCCGAGCACCTTGACGAGGGAGTTCTTGCGAACCGCGCCCTTGGCGACCAGGTCCTCGACGGTGACCTCGCCACCCTGCGGGTAGAGCTCGGCCAGCTTGTCGAGGTTGACAACCTGGAACGTGATCTTGAACGGGTTCTTGAAGCCCTTCAGCTTCGGCAGACGCATGTGGAGCGGCATCTGGCCACCCTCGAAGCGCTGCGGAACCTGGTAGCGGGCCTTGGTGCCCTTGGTACCACGACCGGCGGTCTTACCCTTGGAGCCTTCACCACGACCCACACGGATCTTCTCGGTCTTGGCACCCGGAGCGGGCCGCAGGTTGTGGATCTTGATCGGGTTGTCGCCCATGATCAGTCCACCTCCTCAACCGTCACCAGGTGACGGACCGTGTGGGCCATCCCGCGGATCTCGGGACGGTCCTCCTTCACCACGACGTCGTGCATGCGCTTGAGACCAAGCGAACGCAGGGTGTCACGGTGGTTCTGCTTGCTGCCGATGTACGACTTGGTCTGCGTGATCTTCAGGCGAGCCATCAGGCGCTCACCCCAGCAGCACGCGCCCGCAGCAGAGCAGCGGGAGCCACGTCCTCCAGCGGCAGGCCACGACGGGCGGCGATCTCCTCGGGGCGCACGAGGCCCTTCAGAGCAGCCACGGTGGCGTGCACGATGTTGATCGCGTTGTCCGAGCCGAGCGACTTCGACAGGATGTCGTGGATGCCGGCGCACTCCAGGACGGCGCGCACCGGACCACCGGCGATAACACCGGTACCGGGGGCGGCCGGCTTCAGCAGCACGACGCCGGCGGCCTTCTCGCCCTGAACGGGGTGCGGGACGGTGCCCTGGATACGGGGAACCTTGAAGAAGTTCTTCTTGGCCTCCTCAACACCCTTGGCGATGGCGGCCGGAACCTCCTTCGCCTTCCCGTAACCGACACCAACGGTGCCGTCACCGTCGCCCACCACGACCAGCGCGGTGAAGCTGAAACGACGACCACCCTTGACAACCTTGGCGACACGGTTGATCGCGACGACGCGCTCGACGTAAGCGGTCTTCTCGACAGCGGGGGCGTTACCCCGGTCGTCACGCTTACGGTCGCGCCGCTCGCCACCGCCGGTGCCGCCGCCGGCGCCGCTACCGCGGCGCTGGGGTCCAGCCATTGGAATTACCTCTCTCGATTACGTCCGTCGACTGAGCCGACGAGCGGCTTAGAAGTCGAGCCCGGCCTCGCGGGCAGCATCGGCCAGAGCGGCGATGCGGCCGGCGTACCGGTTGCCCGCGCGGTCGAAGACGACCGCCTCGATGCCGGCGGCCTTGGCGCGCTCGGCGACCAGGCTCCCGACCTTCTTGGCCAGCTCGGTCTTGTCGCCCTCGGCGCCCTTGATGGACACGTCGAGGGTGGACGCCGACGCCAGGGTGTGACCCTTGGCGTCGTCGATGACCTGGGCGACCATGTGACGGTTCGAACGCGTCACAACGAGGCGCGGACGCACCTCGGTGCCGACGACGCGCTTGCGAACGCGGATCGCGCGGCGCTTGCGAGCGGCGCTCTTGTAGGCGTTGCCCTTGCCGATCTTGACAGAGACGCTCATCGCTTACTTACCACTCTTTCCGACCTTGCGGCGGATGACCTCGCCCGCGTACTTGACGCCCTTGGCCTTGTACGGGTCGGGCTTGCGCAGCTTGCGGATCTTCGCGGCGACCTCGCCGACCTTCTGCTTGTCGATGCCGTCCACGTGGAACTTGGTGGGCGACTCGACCACGAAGGAGATGCCCTCCGGGGCCTCGACCAGGATCGGGTGGCTGTAGCCGAGCTGGAACTCCATCGAGGAGCCCTTCGCAGCGACTCGGTAACCAACACCGCTGATCTCCAGCGACTTGCGGTAGCCCGCGGTCACGCCGGTGATCATGTTCGCCACCAGCGTGCGGGTCAGGCCGTGCAGGGCCTTCGACTGACGCTCGTCGTTGGGGCGGGTGACAGCCAGAGTGCCGTCCTCGCCCTTGCCGATCTCGATCGGCGCGGCGACAACGTGGGTGAGGGAGCCCTTGGGGCCCTTCACCGAGACCGCCTGGCCATCGATGGTGACGTCCACGCCGGCGGGAACCGGGATGGGCAGCCGTCCAATGCGCGACATTGCTGTACCTCCGTTTCCCGAATTACCAGACGTAGGCGAGAACTTCTCCGCCTACGCCCTTCTTGGCAGCCTGCTTGTCCGTGAGGAGACCGGAGGACGTGGAGATGATCGCCACGCCCAGGCCGCCGAGGACCTTCGGCAGGTTGGTGGACTTTGCGTAGACCCGCAGGCCCGGCTTGCTGATCCGCTTGATGCCAGCGATCGAGCGCTCACGGTTGGGGCCGAACTTGAGCTCGATGGTCAGCTTCTTGCCGACCTCGCCCTCAGCGGGCTCCTCAACCTTGTAGGAGGAGATGTACCCCTCCTGCTGCAGGATCTCGGCGACGTGCGCCTTGATCTTGCTGGCCGGCATCGCCACGGAGTCGTGGTACGCCGAGTTAGCGTTACGCAGACGCGTGAGCATGTCTGCGATGGGGTCGGTCATGGTCATGATGGCCTCAGGCCTCTCTCGCCGTGGTTTCTCCGCGCAAGGTCCCCCGCACTCCTGCGGAGTACGGGGCACAGACGCAGGGGACCTACGACGTAGTAAGACTGGGTGCGAGCCCTCCGAAGAGGATCACCTGCCGCCATGGGACGGCCGTGACAGGGGGCCCGACCCCACTACCTTACGGGATTCCGTACGGGAGCCCAAACCTGCTCAAATGAACAGCGTGGGCGATGTGGGGTCGGGCGCCTCTGCTTCGCTAACTGACTAGAACTGCCTGGACTACCAGGAGCTCTTGGTCACGCCCGGCAGCTCGCCGCGGTGCGCCATCTCACGGAGGCAGACACGGCAGAGGCCGAACTTGCGGTACACCGAGTGCGGACGGCCGCAGCGCTGGCACCGGGTGTAGGCCCGGACGCCGAACTTCGGCTTCCGCTCGGCCTTCGCGATGAGGGACTTCTTCGCCATTGGCTCACGCCTCCTTGAACGGGAAGCCCAGGGCGCGCAGGAGCGCCCGGCCCTCGTCGTCGGTCTGAGCGGTGGTCACGACGGTGATGTCCATACCGCGCTGACGGTCGACCTTGTCCTGGTCGATCTCGTGGAACATAACCTGCTCGGTCAGACCGAAGGTGTAGTTGCCACGGCCGTCGAACTGCTTCGGGGAGAGACCACGGAAGTCACGGATACGCGGCAGGGCCAGCGACACCAGACGGTCCAGGAACTCCCACATGCGGTCACCACGGAGGGTGACGTGGGTGCCGATCGGCTGGCCCTCGCGCAGCTTGAACTGCGCGATGGACTTGCGAGCCTTGGTCACGGCCGGCTTCTGACCGGTGATCGCGGTCAGGTCGCGGATCGCGCCCTCGATCAGCTTGCTGTCACGGGCGGCCTCGCCGACACCCATGTTGACGACGACCTTGACCAGGCCGGGCGTCAGCATGACGTTCTCGTACGAGAACTGCTCCTGCAGCTGACCCTTGATCTCGGAGTTGTAACGCTCCTTGAGACGGGGGGTCACCTTCTCAACAGACGTCTCAGACATCAGATGTCCTCACCGGTTCGCTTGGCAACGCGGATCTTGTTGCCCTCGTCGTCGAAGCGGTAGCCAACGCGGGTGACGACCTTCTTGCCGTCCTTCTCCACGACCAGCTGGACGTTGGAGACGTGCACCGGGGCCTCGACGGTGACAATGCCACCCTGGGTGCCCGGGCCCGGCTTGGTGTGCTTCTTGACCCGGTTGACACCCTCGACCAGGACCTTGTTCTCGGCGGGGAGGGCCTGGATGACCTTGCCCTGCTTGCCGCGGTCCTTGCCGGTGATGACCTGGACCAGGTCACCCTTCTTGATCTTCATGCTGTTCGCCATGAGTTAGAGCACCTCCGGCGCAAGCGAGATGATCTTCATGAACTTCTTGTCGCGCAGCTCACGGCCGACCGGGCCGAAGATGCGGGTGCCACGCGGGTCACCCTCGGTGTTCTTCAGAACGACCGCAGCGTTCTCGTCGAAGCGGATGTACGAGCCATCCGGACGACGACGCTCCTTGACGGTGCGGACGACGACGCACTTGACGACGTCACCCTTCTTCACCGAACCACCGGGGATCGCGTCCTTGACGGTCGCGACAATGACGTCCCCGATACCGGCGTAGCGGCGACCGGAGCCACCGAGAACACGGATGCAAAGGATCTCCTTGGCACCAGTGTTGTCGGCGACGCGCAGTCGCGACTCCTGCTGGATCACAGCTTTCTCCTGATCGTCAACGAGAGTCGACGGGCCGGCCGCTGCTCACACCGGCGTCCACGGGGGACCCGGTGCACATACGGCCGTACCTCATCGGCTTCGTTACTTGGCCTTCTCGAGGATCTCGACGACGCGCCAGCGCTTCGTCGCGGACAGCGGGCGGGTCTCCGCGAGGAGGACCCGGTCACCGATGCCGCACGCGTTCTGCTCGTCGTGCGCCTTCAGCTTGTTCGTACGGCGGATGACCTTGCCGTACAGAGCGTGCTTGACGCGGTCCTCGACGGCGACGACGACGGTCTTGTCCATCTTGTCGCTGACGACGAGACCCTCACGGGTCTTGCGGAAACCGCGCGTCTCGTTGGTGTTCTCAGTCATCAGGCGTTCTCCACCGTCTCGATGCCCAGCTCGCGCTCGCGCATCAGGGTGTAGATCCGCGCGATGTCCTTACGGACGAGCTTGAGCCGTCCGTGGTTGTCGAGCTGCCCGGTCGCCGCCTGGAAGCGGAGGTTGAACAGCTCCTCCTTGGCCTCACGCAGCTTGGCAACGAGACCCTCGTTGTCCAGCTGGCGGAGGTCAGCAGCCTTGGTAGCGGCCGACATCAGCTCTCACCGTCCTCGCGCCGGACGATCCGGCACTTCATCGGCAGCTTGTGCGCGGCGCGGGTGAGCGCCTCGCGAGCCACCTTCTCGTTCGGGTACGACAGCTCGAACATGACCCGACCCGGGTGCACGTTCGCGATCCACCACTCCGGCGAACCCTTACCGGAACCCATGCGGGTCTCGGCCGGCTTCTTGGTCAGCGGGCGGTCCGGGTAGATGTTGATCCAGACCTTGCCGCCACGACGGATGTGACGGGTGATCGCGATACGAGCGGACTCGATCTGACGGTTCGTCACGTAGGCCGGGGTCACGGCCTGGATGCCGAACTGGCCGAACGCCAGCTCGGTGCCACCCTTCGAAGCGCCGCGGCGCTTCGGGTGGTGCTGCTTGCGGTGCTTGACCCGACGGGGGATCAGCATTGGGGTCAGGCCTCCGTTCCGGTGTTCTCAGCAGCCGGAGCCTCGGTCACCGGGGCCGCGGGGGCCTCGGCGGCGGGACGACGGCCACGGCCACCGCGCTCGCCACCACGGCGCTCGCCACCGCGGGCGGGACGACCACCCTCGGGACGGGCCGGGCGGTTGCCCGAGCGGGCAGCGGCGTTCTCAGCGCGGACCTCGGCGATGTTCTTGACGTCGCCCTTGTAGATCCAGACCTTCACGCCGATGCGGCCGAAGGTGGTCTTGGCCTCGAAGAAGCCGTAGTCGACGTTCGCGCGCAGGGTGTGCAGCGGCACACGGCCCTCGCGGTAGAACTCCGAACGGCTCATCTCGGCGCCGCCGAGACGACCGGAGCACTGGACCTTGATGCCCTTGGCGCCGGACTTCATGGTGCCCTGCATCGACTTGCGCATGGCACGACGGAAGGAGACGCGGGAGGACAGCTGCTCCGCGACGCCCTGAGCCACGAGCTGGGCGTCCAGCTCGGGGTTCTTGACCTCGAGGATGTTCAGCTGGACCTGCTTGCCGGTCAGCTTCTCGAGGTCGCCGCGGATGCGGTCGGCCTCGGTGCCACGGCGGCCGATGACGATGCCGGGGCGAGCGGTGTGGATGTCAACGCGGACGCGGTCGCGGGTGCGCTCGATCTCGACCTTGGAGATGCCGGCGCGCTCCATGCCCTTCGTCATCATGCGACGAATGGCGACGTCTTCCTTGACGTAGTCCTTGTACAGCTTGTCGGCGTACCAGCGGGACTTGAAGTCCGTGCTGATGCCGAGGCGGAACCCGTGCGGGTTAACCTTCTGGCCCATTACCGGGTCCCTTCCTTGCTGCTGACGACCACGGTGATGTGGCTGGTCCGCTTGCGGATCCGGTAGGCACGGCCCTGGGCGCGCGGACGGAACCGCTTCAGGGTCGGGCCCTCGTCAACGTACGCCTCAGAGATGTAGAGGTCGTCCACGTTGGAGTGGTTGTAGTTGTGCGCGGCGTTGGCAATGGCGCTGTCGAGCACCTTGCCGACCGGCACGGTGGCGGCCTGCGGAGCGAAACGCAGGACGGCCTGGGCCTCCGTGGCGTTCAGGCCACGGATGAGGTCCACCACGCGGCGGGCCTTCATGGGCGTGACGCGGATGTACCGCGCCTGGGCCCTGGCTTCCATGGTTGTCCCCTTAATGGAGTAAGTCATTGAGTCGTTCTGGCGGTGAAGCTCAGGCGACTAGCGACGCTTCGACTTGCGGTCGTCCTTGACGTGGCCGCGGAAGGTGCGGGTCGGAGCGAACTCGCCCAGCTTGTGGCCGACCATCGACTCGGTGACGAACACCGGGACGTGCTTGCGACCATCGTGAACCGCGATCGTGTGGCCGAGCATGCTCGGGGAGATCACGGAGCGACGGGACCAGGTCTTGATGACGTTCTGGGTACCCGCCTCGTTCTGCGCGTCCACCTTCTTGATGAGGTGGCCGTCGATGAAGGGGCCCTTCTTAAGACTGCGCGGCATCTGACCTGCTCCTAGCGCTTCTTGTTGGTCTTGCGGCGGCGCACGATGAGCTTGTCCGACGCCTTGTTCGGGCGACGGGTACGGCCCTCGGGCTTACCCCACGGCGAGACCGGGTGGCGACCACCGGAGGTCTTACCCTCACCACCACCGTGCGGGTGGTCGATCGGGTTCATGGCGACACCACGCACGGTCGGGCGGACGCCCTTCCAGCGCATACGGCCGGCCTTGCCCCAGTTGATGTTCGACTGCTCGGCGTTGCCGACCTCGCCGACGGTGGCGCGGCAGCGCGCGTCGACCAGGCGGATCTCACCGGAGGGCATGCGCAGGTGCGCCATCTTGCCCTCACGCGCCAGCAGCTGGATGCCGGAGCCGGCCGAGCGGGCCAGCTTGGCACCGCCGCCGGGACGCAGCTCCACCGCGTGGATGGTGGTACCGACCGGGATGTTGCGCAGCGGCAGGTTGTTGCCCGGCTTGATGTCGGCCGTGGGGCCGTTCTCGATCCGGTCACCCTGCGTGATACCGCGCGGAGCGATGATGTAGCGCTTCTCGCCGTCCGCGTAGTGCAGGAGCGCGATGCGCGCGGTGCGGTTCGGGTCGTACTCGATGTGCGCGACCTTGGCCGGCACGCCGTCCTTGTCGTGACGACGGAAGTCGATCACGCGGTAGGCGCGCTTGTGACCGCCACCCTGGTGGCGAGCGGTGACACGACCGGCGTTGTTACGGCCGCCCTTGCTGTGCAGGGGGCGAACCAGCGACTTCTCCGGCGTGGACCGCGTGATTTCTACGAAGTCGGCCACGCTGGAGCCACGACGGCCCGGCGTAGTCGGCTTGTACTTGCGGATGCCCATTTGGCTCTCTCGTCCTCGTCCTAATCGACGATCACGATCTCCCTATTCAGGAGACCGGACCACCGAAGATGTCGATGCGGTTGCCCTCGGCCAGCGTCACGATGGCGCGCTTGGTGTCCTTGCGCTTGCCAAAGCCCGTCTTGGAGCGCTTGCGCTTGCCCTGACGGTTGATCGTGTTGACAGCCTCGACCTTGACCGAGAAGACCGCCTCGACGGCCTGCTTGATCTGGGTCTTGTTGGCGCCCGGCGACACGATGAACGTGTACTTGTTCTCGTCGAGAAGGCTGTAGCTCTTCTCGGAGATGACCGGCTTCACCAGGACGTCACGGGGGTCCGTGAACGTCTTGCTCGTAACGTCGCTCATCAGGCGGCGCTCCCTTCGAGCTCGCCCTCAGCGGCAACGGCCTTGGCGGACGCGGCCGGACCGGCCACGAAACGCTCGAAGGCGGCCTGGGTGAAGACCACATCGTCGGAGACGAGCACGTCGTAGGTGTTCAGCTGACCGGCGTCCAGGATGTGCACGTGCGGCAGGTTGCGAGCGGACTTGAGGCCCAGCTCGTCCGAGCGCTCGACGACCAGGAGGACGTTCTTGCGCTCGGTGATCTTGCCGAACAGGCTCTTGGCGGCCTTGGTCGACGGCGCCTCGGTCGCGGTCACGCCGGTGACGACGTGGATGCGGTTGTGGCGGGCCCGGTCGGTGAGCGCACCGCGCAGGGCGGCGGCGATCATCTTCTTCGGGGTCCGCTGCGAGTAGTCGCGCGGCACGGGACCGTGCACGACGCCACCGCCGGCGAACTGCGGCGCACGGGTCGAGCCCTGACGGGCGCGGCCGGTGCCCTTCTGGCGGTACGGCTTCTTGCCGCCGCCACGGACCTCGCCACGAGTCTTGGTCTTGTGGGTGCCCTGACGGGCCGCAGCGAGCTGCGCCACGACGACCTGGTGCATCAGCGGAACGCTGACCTTCGCGTCGAAGATCTCGGCCGGCAGCTCGATGCTGCCGGTCTTGTCGCCAGCCGGCGACAGGATGTCAATGGTGCTCATTTCCTCACAGCCCCTTCGCCGCGGTGCGGACGAGGACGAGGCCGCCGTTCGGGCCCGGGACGGCGCCCTTGATGAGCAGCAGGCCCTTCTCCGCGTCGACCGCGTGCACGGTCAGGTTCTGGGTGGTCACACGCTCGTGACCCATCCGACCGGCCATGCGCAGGCCCTTGAACACGCGGCCCGGGGTGGCGCAGCCACCGATGGAACCGGGCGAACGGTGCTTGCGCTGGGTGCCGTGGCCGGCGCCGAGACCCTTGAAGTTGTGACGCTTCATGACACCGGCGAAGCCCTTGCCCTTGGAGGTGCCGGTCACGTCGACCTTGACACCCGCCTCGAACAGCTCGGCGGTGATCTCCTGGCCCAGGGTGTACTCGGACGCGTCCGAGGTACGCAGCTCGACCAGGTGGCGGCGCGGGGTGACACCGGCCTTGGCGAAGTGGCCCGCGAGGGGCTTGTTCACCTTGCGGGGGTCGATCTCGCCGAAGCCGATCTGGACGGCGTCGTAGCCGGCCGGGCTGTCGGCGGTGTGGACCTGGGTCACGACATTCGGCCCAGCCTTGACGACGGTCACCGGAACGATCCGGTTGTTCTCGTCCCAGACCTGGGTCATGCCGAGCTTCTCGCCCAGGATGCCCTTAATCTGCTTAGCCATCTTCGGTGCGCCTCTCAGAGCTTGATCTCGATGTCGACACCAGCCGGCAGGTCGAGACGCATGAGCGAGTCAACCGTCTTCGGCGTGGGGTCGAGGATGTCGATCAGACGCTTGTGAGTACGCATCTCGAAGTGCTCGCGCGAGTCCTTGTACTTGTGCGGCGAGCGGATGACGCAGTACACGTTCTTCTCAGTGGGCAGCGGCACCGGGCCCGCGACCTGCGCACCAGTGCGAATGACGGTCTCGACGATCTTCTTCGCCGAGGAGTCAATCACCTCGTGGTCGTAGGCCTTGAGCCGGATGCGGATCTTCTGTCCCGCCATGGCTACTCAGTAGTCCTTTGTGTCGTCTGCTGCTTCTGCGGCCGAATTCGTCCGGGTGGACTGTGTCCGGTGGCACCCCTGGGTGGTTACCTCCGACCCACGCGGTCGGGCGTGTCGCACTCCCGCTTGCAAAAAACCGGAAGAGTGTGTCCTCTTCTCGGTGTTCTCGCTGTGAGTCGGTGAGGTCTTGCACCCACCAGGCGCCGGGTCGAGGCCCCGCCCACGCTTCCCGGAAGATTCCCGTACGTCCGCCCCGCAGCTGCCGCGGTGTCGACTTCACACCACTGCGTCCACACACTTCACGTGAACACATGAACGGCCATCACGGGAACGACGAGTACTTGGGACTCGCTTCCGGTCCTCCCGGCGGGAGGCGCGCAGCATCGGCACTCAACCGAGCAACTTGGACATACTGCCACATGGAGCAGCCCGGATGCCAATCGGCCCCGGCGTGGTCTGCACCACGCCGGGGCCGCTCAGCCGGTCCGCTCCGCTACCAGGGGCGCTTGGAGCCGCAGACCAGGGCCCACTCCTCGGACTTCACGTTGGCGCACCACAGCTGCCCCTTGTCGGGCTCGTTGTTGTACTCCTTGAGCTTGTAGTTCACCGGCGCGCAGTCCGTCGGACCGGCCGGGTCGTACTTGGGGCACTTGCCGTTGCGGTTCACCAGGATGTGCGCGCGCCAGGCGTCGGCGCCCATGTCGATGATCTCCGACTTGCCGTCCGGGATGGCCTTCGGATCGGTGGTCGGCATGTAGCGGTCGGCCGACCAGGAGGCGCCCATGGTGGCGAACAGCGCGAGCGCACAGACCGCACCCGCGACCATCCGGCCGGTGACCGCAGGACGGATCGCCCCCGCCACCGGCTTGCCGTCCTCGACCCGCTGCAGCGTGCGGGCCCAGCTCGTCCCGCGCTGCACGGCGAACATCAGGCCGAGCACGGCGAGGATCATCAGGGCGTACAGGATGATCCAGGTGGTGCGCGGGTAGAGCTGGATCGCCTTGTCCTGGGCAAGGTGCGAGGCGAACCAGAAGCGCAGCAGCCAGGCGCCGATCAGGGTCGCCGCGACCGTCCGCACCGCGATGCTGCGCAGGCCCAGGCCCAGTGCCAGCGCAGCGCCGGCCAGCAGCAGCAGGGTGTAGGCGCTCTGGCCGGCGAGCTCGCCGCGCCACGGCCAGTCGTGGTAGGTGAGGCGGCCGGAACGGTCCGAGGCCCAGCCCATGATGTACGCCGGGTCGATGTAGACCGGCAGGTAGGCGTACCGGTCCTTGGCCTGCGCGCCCAGCTTGACCAGCTGGTACAGCAGCGGCGAGGCGACGACGCCGGCGGTCAGCACCGTCACCCCGAGGAACAGCAGGGCCCGCTTGAGCCGCGCGGCGCCCCGGCGCCACGGCACGACGAACATGGTCAGGACGAAGACCCCGGGGGCCGCCCAGACGAACCAGCCGTTGTACCAGAGGAACATCACGCCGAACGAGCCGCCGAAGCCCAGGGCGCGGAGCACCACCGAGCGGGTCGACAGCTCGTGGGCGCGGCGCAGCTCGCGCAGGGCGCCCGCCAGCATCGGCACCATCACGATCATGGTGACGTGGCTGTACGGGCGGATCGGGTCGAGGAAGAGGATCGCCGAGGGGACGGCGATCAGCAGGGCCCAGAACGGCCGCAGCAGCAGCCGCCAGGACAGGTAGGCCATCGGGCCGACCAGCGCGCTGCAGATCAGCTGGAGGTCCTTGAGCGCGTAGCCACCGCCGCCGACCCCGCCGTAGAAGAGCTTCGACCAGATCGCCAGCGCCCCCGGGAACCCGGGCGGGTAGACGCCGGGCACACCCTGGCCGCGCAGCATGTCGTTGGCCATGCCGATGAGGTTGCCCGGGTCGCCCTCCTGGCCGCCGAGCCCCCACTGGGTGCCGTTCAGCGCCACCGCGATGCCGCCGGCCACCACACCGGTGGACAGGCCCGCGACGGCGGCGCAGACCAGCCGCTGGGCGAGCTGGGCGCGCGCCACGCTGCCCTTGTAGGCGGTGTAGAGCAGCACGGCCAGGACCGGCAGGCCCACCAGCGCCGCGTACTTCTGGATCATGGCCAGGCCGCTGACCTGGCCGACCCGGCTGAGCGGGTTGACGTCGATGCGGGTGCAGAGCAGGGCGAAGGCGAAGGCCGCCACGACCGACACCACCGCCTCCGCCGTGCGGACCGCCCAGGGCCGGGCCAGCAGGCCCGGGGCCCGCGAGCCGGCCGGGTCCGTCGTCACACCGTCCGGCCGGCGCGGCTCCGTGGTGGAGCCGCCGACCGGGCCGGCTGCCAGATCAGTCATGTCAGTCGCTTTCGTGGAGTGGCGCGGATGTGGCGACGGTCAAACGGACATCGTGGGGGCGCCGCCCAGTCCCCCGGCCTCCGCCGAATGCCTGCTTCGGCGCTGCCCGGGACGGTCAGCCGGTGCGGACGGCCCGTCCCACCATGGCCCCGGCGTGCGCGAAGTCACCGGCACCGAGCCGACCGGCCGCCACCATCAGCGCGTGCAGGCGCGAGGACAGGTGCAGGTCGGCGGAGCGGGCGGCGGCGTTCCAGCCCTTGGCGCGCAGCTCCTTGGCGATCAGGCCGTAGTAGTGCAGCTCCTCGTCGAAGCGCTTGCCGTCCTTGACCCGGGTCGAGGAGTCGCTTGCCTGGTGGCGGCGGTAGCGGAACACCTCGCGGTCGTCGACCAGGAGGTTGCCGCCCTCCATCAGCATGTCGACCATGAACGCCAGGTCGTGGATGGCGTCGATGTCCGCCCGGTAGGGGATCTTCGACAGGGCGGACTGGCGGTAGGTGAGCGAGGGCGTGTACAGCCAGTTGCCGGAGAGCAGGCTCTTCACCGCCTCCTCGCCGCTGATCATGCCGGCCTTGCGGGCCGGGGCGCTGATCTTGCGCTTGACCTTGTCGCCGATGCCGACCGAGGTGAGGATCGTGCCCTCGCTGTCCATCACCCGCACGCCGGGCTGGACCGCGATCGCCTTCGGGTCCGCCCGCAGGCGCTCCAGGACGACGTCGAGGTAGTCCGGCTCCAGCAGGTCGTCGGCGCCCATCATCGAGACGAACTCGCGCTCGGCCAGGGTCGAGGCCTTGTAGGTGTTCCCGTTGGGGCCCAGCCGCTCCTCGTTGCGGATGTAGCGGATCCGCTCGTCGCCCAGGCTCTCGATGTACTCCAGCGCCCGGAAGCCCGGGTACTGGTCGTCCACGATCGTCAGCCGCCAGTCCTCCTGGTGCTGCGCCCGGATGCTGTCGATGGTGGCGAACAGGTACTCCGGGTCGCCGTAGTACGGAATGACGAAATCGACGCTCATGGCGGCGCCGCACCTCCTGGTCTTGATCGCGCTTCGGTGCACCGGCGCGCCTGCCCGGTGACGCGAAGAGGAACGGTACCCCGCACGGGGGTCCCGTTCTCTCGTCGGTGTCCTCGCCCGGCGGGCCCGGGTCAGCGCTCGGAGCTGACCGGGACGTCGAGGCGGTCGTTGTTGTGGCGGATGCCCTCGGTGATGGCCACCGTGCGCGCCAGGTCGGTGATCTTCTTCTCCAGCGAGCGGAAGCGCAGGTAGGTGTTGAGCGTCAGGAAGCCCATGCCGATCACCATCAGGTACAGCACCAGGTCGGTGCCGCGGCCCACGCCCAGGGCGGTGGCCAGCTTGGTCACGCCGGTCGGCCACAGGATCGCGACGATGTTCGCGATCACGAAGAGCGAGAAGGCGATGCGCTTCCACGCCCTGGTGTTCGCGGCGTCCCAGCGCCGGACGAACAGGAGGGCCATGGCCACGGCGGCCACGACGAGGATCAGCTGAATCCAGAGGTGATTCATCGGCGGTTACGCTCCCGCAGCGAGATGTCGAAGAGGATGTTGACGCCGTTGATCAGGGACTGACCCTTGGCGCGTGAGTAGTCGGTGTACAGGATGTCCACCGGCACCTCGGCGACCCGCAGATCCGAGCCGGCGAGGAAGGAGACGATCTCCGAAGCGTGGGCCATGCCGTTCATGGTGATCCGGATGCGGCCGGCGGCCTCGCGGTTCATGACGCGCAGACCGTTGTGCGCGTCGGTGAGCTTCAGCTTGCGGGCGGTGGGGCTGACCGCGGCGGCCGTCCGCAGCACCACGCGCTTGATCCACGGCACCTGGCCGGTCTGCTCGATGAAGCGGGAGCCGAGCACGATGTCGGCCTCGCCCTGGCGCAGCAGCGCCACCATCTTCTCGACGTCGCCGGTCTGGTGCTGGCCGTCCGCGTCGAAGGTCGCGAAGTACTCCGCGCCCTGCTGCTCCAGCGCGTACTTCAGACCGGTCTGCAGCGCAGCGCCCTGGCCGAGGTTCACCGGGTGGCGGACGAGGTGCGCACCGGTCGTCATGACGTGCTGCGCCGTGTCGTCGGTGCAGCCGTCGTCCACCACGACGATGTTGGGGAAGGTCTTGCGTGCCCCTTCCACGACCTCGGCGATCACCTGGCCTTCGTTGTAGGCCGGGATCACCAGCCAGACGTTGTCGTACTCGGACACAGGGGCTCCATGCTTGGCGATCGGCACGCCGGTGCGTGCCTGGGTCGGTCTGTCGTCGGTGCTGCTCATGGGCGTCGTCGGCCAGTCACAGTCGGGTCCTCACCGTCACGGGGTGCGCAGCGGCTCGGTCGCCCGGTCCCCGTCCGGGCGCGGGCGGGCGTCGCCGGACGGGCGGGGACGGGAGGGCATGGCGCGGTACAGGGCCCACAGCATCAGCACGGCGCTGACCGCCGCACCGGCCAGGTAGGCGAGCTCGGCACGCAGGCCGACCGCGCCGGGGGCGCACGCGACGGCCACCAATGCTACGGAACCCGCGGCCCAGCCCACCAACTGGAGGCGGTGCTGCGAGCGCGACATCAGGGCCTGGCCGAAGACGGTGGCCAGGACGTAGCAGAGCGTCCCGAGGACCAGCCAGGTGAAGTCGAGCGGGCCGAGCAGGTCCTTGGCGTTGAAGAGCAGCGGGTTGAGCCAGGCGCCGAGCGCGATGACCGGCAGACCGCCGCCGATGCACATCGCCGCGACCACCGCGGTGGTCCGGGTCAGCACCTTGCGGAACTCGCTGTGGTCCCCCGCCGCGGCCGCGCCGGAGAGCGCCGAGACCATCGAGGCCTGGAGCGCGCTGTAGGCGAAGAGCGGCACCCGGGCCATCACCACGGCCTGGCCGAGCGCGAACACCAGCGCGTCGGAGGCCTCGGAGTGCTTGGGGGCGAGCAGGCGGACGCAGACCACGGTGGCGTTGACCACCAGCTGCGAGAGCATCACCGAGGCGATCAGCAGGCCCAGACCGCCGGTGAGCTCCTTCCAGGCCACCTCGGGGCCGGGTGCCCGGTCGGCCAGGATTCCGCGCAGTCCGATCAGGGCCGCCACGACCGGGGCCACCACCAGGATCAGACCGAAGGCCAGGGCGGAGTGCAGCCCGGCCACGGCGGTCAGCGCGGCCAGGCCGATCCGCAGGGCGCCGTCGACGGCCAGCTGGGTGCCGTAGGGGCCGAACAGGCCGAGGCCGGCCAGGGCGCCGCGGGAGACCGAGCTCACCGCGAGGCCGGCCAGGCCGCCGGCGAGCGCCAGCACGAGCGAGGTGTCGCCGCCGAAGAGCAGGTCGGCGATCGGGCGCGCGGCGGCGGCCAGGACGCCACAGGCGCCTGCCAGGATCGCCAGCGCGAGCAGCAGCATCCGCCGGACGGCGGGCAGTGCGCCGGCTCCGGCCACCTTACGGGCGGCCACCAGTCTGGTCAGTTCCAGCTCGACCGGCTGGAACAGCCCCCAGCCGACCGACATGACGACGGTCCAGAGCATCGTCACCCGGGCGGCCCCGGCGGTGCCGAGGCTGTAGCCGACGAGCGCCATGTAGACGTACGCCGAGGCTCCGAGCACAACCGTGCCACCGACCACGAGCCGGGCCCCCGGGGGGAGAATCCCGAGCAGCTTGGCGATCGGGTTCTTCATCACATGATCACCGAGTTCACCGGCCGACCTGGGCTCCCGTCTCCGCACGCGGTCGGCCCCCTCCGTGCGATTGCTGTGAATAGTAGCGGGTCACCGTGAATGCTCGGTGACCCTCCCGGGGCCGTCAGCCACCGGGGAAGGTGCGCTTCCACGGTTCGGTCCAGAGGTTCTGAGGATCGCTCAGCACCGTCACCTTGACCCCCTGGGCGGCCAGGTCGTGCTTGATCCGATCGCCCACCGAGCGGTCGGCGGTCACGATCGTCGGCGCGGCGGGCAGCTTGGCGATGAACTCCTTCAGCTTGCCGACCGACTTGCGGTAGTCCTCCTCCTTGGGGGAGGGACCGCCGATGCCGATGTGCGGGTGCATGTCGTACAGCGCGGCCATGTCGCCGCCGCGCCGGTTGAGCAGCGCGGCGAGCCAGGTCGCCTTGAGGTTCTTGTAGTCGTCGTTCGCCACCAGGAAGACGACCGGGCCGGTCACACCGGGGAGCTGCAGCGCCTCGGCGCCCTTGGGGCCCATGTCGCTGCGCCACTCGCCGCGGCCCCAGGCCACCAGCGGATTGGCGTACCAGTCGGCGCGCTTGTCCTCGGTGCTGAGGAAGCCCCACTGGACGCCCGCGAAGAGGCTGAGCGCGGTGGCGACGGTCAGGACGGAGACGACCAGCTCGCCGGCCCGCCGCGGCAGCGTCCGGGCGCTCCCCCGGTACTGGCCCTGCAGCACGACGCCGACCGCGCCGAGCGAGACCAGGCTCACCACGACGCCGACGGCGGTCATCTTGTGGAAGTAGTACGAGTACCGCTGGATGGTGTGCAGCTGGTACAGCGCGAAGGCGCTCAGCAGCGCGCCCGTGCCGAGCAGCACCGCCAGGTGCGCCTGGCCGGTGGCCGTGCGGCGGTTGCGCGGCATCACCGCGGCCAGCAGGCCCAGCAGCCCGCCGCCGATCAGCACCGAGTTGTCGGCGCTGACGGACGGGCCGTTCATGTTGGAGGCGCTGGCCACGTCCAGGTCGCCCGTCAGCGACAGGGCGCTCGGCAGCGCGGCGACACCGAGCGTCACCACCAGTGCGGCGAGCACCCAGACCCAGCGGCCGGCGAACTTGCGGCGGTGCACGACGAGCGCGCCGAACAGCGCGACGCCGGCGAACGCGCCGTAGATGTTGTACGCGTAGGTGACCGTGACCATGCCGGCGGCGCCGGCCAGCAGGAACTCGCCCACCCCCATGGCCGGGCGGACGGCGACCGCCAGCGTCAGGGTCACGAAGAAGAGCCCGATGAAGGTCGAGTCGAAGCCGTGGGCGAGCAGGTCCAGGTAGTTGGTCGCCAGCATGATGGCGCCGACGGTCGCGCACACCGCGGTGCACCGCCAGCCGCGCAGCCGCGGCCCGCCGATCCAGCGGGCGGCCCAGACCAGCCCGCCGCAGAACAGCGCGTAGCAGACCAGCAGGTACAGGAAGTAGCGGTTGACCGTGTAGACCATCGCGCCGGGGTCGGCGGAGGAGTGGACCAGCGCGTCCACCCAGGCCAGCAGGAAGTGCGAGCCCTGCGGGTAGGTCACCTCGGACGGCGGGATCAGGTAGGCCTTGGCCGCCTCCTGGTGGAGGAAGTTGAAGCCGCCGACGCCCTGGATGCCGGAGAAGAAGGAGAAGTGGGCGAGCCGGTCCTCGGAGGTGGCAAACAGCGCCACCCGCTCGGCCGCCGTCTCCCCCATCAGCGGGTGGACGAGGTAGCGCCCCACCACCGCGACGGTGCCCAGGACCAGGAGGTCCGAGCCGCGGAAGCGCAGCGGCAGTCGCGGGCGCCGACGCGCGAGCCAGCCGCCGACCGAGATCAGGGAGAACATCACCCCGGTGGTCGGCACCGGGGCGAGGCCCCACGGCCAGAGCGAGTACACCAGGCCGAGGGTGAGCACCGAGCCGGCGACGATCAGGCCGGCGATCACCAGGCGGTCCAGCAGCACGCCGCCGGTGCGGATCACGACGGCGACCGCCAGCACGAGCAGCGGCAGGAGCAGGACGCCGAGGTGCACCGCCACCAGCCCGGCCGGTACCAGCCAGGACAGCAGCAGGGCCAGGGCCAGGTGGAGCGGGTTGCGCCGGGGCTGCCGGGCCCCGGACCGGATTCTCGGCCCGACGGGTCCGGCGGGCTCGGCCGGCTGCGGCCGGCTCCGAGCTCCTCTGGTCAGCTCGGGCTGTGCGGTCGACACGCGGAGTGCCCCTTCGGTCGGATCTCCGCCATCGCCCCCCTCTGGGCCGGGCGGGCCTCCCGTCCACCGAAACGACACAACAGCGCACGGGTAGGCTACAAAGGGCAATCATATAGACAGCCTGCGTCCCCGAACGATCGCGGGGCGCGCCGTCAACTGTCGGACAACCCGGACGGCTTGCTCCGGAAGACCCAGACCTTCAACAACAGGAACCGCGCCACCGTGGCGAGCCCGTTCGCGGCCACCAGGCCGGCGACCTCCACCACCCGGGACGCGTCCGGGACGGCGAGGTCGAGCAGGGCGAGCGCCCCGGCGCTGAGGCCGAGACCGATCACGAAGGCCACCGCGCCCTGGAGCTGATGACGAATCATCCCCTCCGACCCGGTGACCCCGAAGGTGAAACGCCGGTTGGCGGCCGTGTTGGCGACCGCGCTGACGGCGAGTGCGATCAGGTTGGCGGCCTGCGGGCCGGTGAACCAGCGCGCGACGACGAACAGCAGCAGGTAGAAGAGCGTGCTGAGGACGCCGATGACCAGGAACGACGGGAGCTGACGCCGGGTCGACCCGCTCGCCGGCGACGCGGCGGGCGCGGGCGCGGTCGGCGAGTGGGGCGGCGTCGGGCCGCCGGCGGACGCCATCAGGCCCGCCCCTCCGACTCGTCGTCGGCGGAGTCGTAACCGACGAAGTAGGCCGGCCGGGCCTGGACGGCCGAGTAGATCCGGCCGACGTACTCCCCGAGCAGGCCGACGCAGACCAGCTGGACCGCGCCGATGAAGAGCATCCCTATGAACAGCGACGACCAGCCCGGCACCGTCGACCCGAGCGCGTACTCGACGGTGGTGTAGACCGCCAGGCCGATGCAGACCAGGAAGCTCAGCAGGCCCAGCCAGGTGGCCAGCCGCAGCGGGCTGGCGGAGAAGCTGGTGATGCTGTCGAGGGCGAGCCGGACCATCTTGGACAGCGGGTAGTGGGTGCTGCCGGCCACCCGCTCCTCGCGCACGTAGACGACCTCACCGCTCGGGAAGCCCAGCCACGGCACGAGCATCCGGTAGACCGGCTGCTGCTCGGGCAGCGCCTTCAGCGCGTCGACCGCGGCGCGGCTGAGCAGCCGGAAGTCGCCGGCCTGGTTGGGCATCCGCTTGCCGACCAGCTTGCGCATCAGCCAGTAGTACGCGCCGGCCGTGTGGCGCTTGAAGAAGGTGTCGGTGCCGCGGTCCCCGCGCACGCCGTAGACGATGTCGAGGCTCTGCTCGCGGGCGAGCGAGAGCATCTCGGGGATCTTCTCGGGCGGGTCCTGCAGGTCGGCGTCGATGGAGACCACGTAGTCGCCGAAGGCCCGGTGGATGCCGGCGGCCAGCGCCGCCTGGTGCCCCGAGTTCCGGGCGAAGCGCACGATGCGGAACTCGGGCCAGTCTTGCCGGATCTTCTGCATCAGCACCGGGGTCGCGTCGGTGCTGCCGTCGTCGACGCCGACGACCTCATAGGTGACGTCGAGCCCGTCCAGGATCGGTCGCAGTCGCTCGACCGTCAGCGGCAGCGCTTCCTGCTCGTTGTAGATCGGCATCACGATCGACAACTGGGGAGCCGTGGGCATGAGCTGGTCCCGCTTTCCACTGCTTGGGCTTGGTTTCGGCAAAGATAGCAGCCGCCTCTGAGCGGTCCGTGAAGGCTGATGAGGCGCTGGTGAGAAGGCCGAAGGGCCCCGCACACCGGGGTGTGCGGGGCCCTTCGGATGCCTGTGGAGCAGGCAGGTCTAGACCGTCAAATTACTTGAGGATCTTGGTGACCTGGCCGGCGCCGACGGTGCGGCCACCCTCACGGATGGCGAACTTCAGGCCCTCCTCCATGGCGATCGGCTGGATCAGCACGACGGTCATGGCGGTGTTGTCGCCCGGCATGACCATCTCGGTGCCCTCGGGGAGGGTCACGACGCCGGTCACGTCCGTGGTACGGAAGTAGAACTGCGGGCGGTAGTTGTTGAAGAACGGGGTGTGGCGGCCACCCTCGTCCTTCGACAGGATGTAGGACTGGGCCTCGAACTCGGTGTGCGGGGTGACCGAGCCCGGCTTGATGATGACCTGGCCGCGCTCGACGTCCTCGCGCTTGATGCCACGGAGCAGCAGACCGACGTTCTCACCGGCCTGGCCCTCGTCGAGCAGCTTGCGGAACATCTCGATGCCGGTGACCGTGGTGGTGGTCTTGGTCTCCTTGATGCCGATGATGTCGACAGTCTCGTTGACCTTCAGGATGCCACGCTCGATACGACCGGTGACGACGGTGCCACGACCGGTGATCGTGAAGACGTCCTCGATCGGCATCAGGAACGGCTGGTCCACGGCGCGGGCCGGGGTCGGGATGCTCTCGTCGACCGCGTGCATGAGGCCGAGGAGCTTCTCGCCCCACTCCTTGTCGCCCTCCAGCGCCTTCAGCGCGGAGACGCGGACGACCGGCAGGTCGTCGCCCGGGAACTCGTACTCGGAGAGGAGCTCACGGACCTCGAGCTCGACGAGCTCCAGGATCTCCTCGTCGTCCACCATGTCGGCCTTGTTCAGGGCGACGACGATGTAGGGGACGCCGACCTGGCGGGCCAGGAGGACGTGCTCCTTGGTCTGCGGCATCGGGCCGTCGGTGGCGGCGACGACGAGGATCGCACCGTCCATCTGGGCCGCACCGGTGATCATGTTCTTGATGTAGTCCGCGTGACCCGGGCAGTCAACGTGGGCGTAGTGACGCGCCTCGGTCTGGTACTCGACGTGCGCGATCGAGATGGTGATACCGCGCTGCCGCTCCTCCGGCGCCTTGTCGATCTGGTCGAACGGCGTGAAGGGGTTGATCTCCGGGTACGCGTCGTGCAGCACCTTGGTGATGGCCGCGGTAAGGGTCGTCTTACCGTGGTCGATGTGACCGATGGTGCCGATGTTGACGTGGGGCTTCGTCCGCTCGAACTTCGCCTTCGCCACTGCAGTCCTCCTGAGGACAGTTCTGTACGCCGTGCTGACGTCAGTTGGTCTTTGATCGGGTTTGGGTACGGGGTGCCGGAGCACCCCATGCCGTCCCGCGGGTGGGGGCCGGAGGCCCCCGGGAGAATCCGGCTGGATCCTCCCGGGTTGCCTCCTAATAGCCTAAGGGTTCGCAATCGTCCCGAATGTCGGGACGTACTGCGGCCTCGGATAAGGGGCCGGCTGGCGCCGGTCCTTACTCGCCCTTGGCCTTGGCGATGATGTCGTCCGCCACGTTCCGCGGAACCTCGGCGTACGAGTCGAACTGCATCGAGTAGCTCGCGCGACCGGAGGTCTTGCTGCGCAGGTCACCGACGTAGCCGAACATCTCGGAGAGGGGCACCAGCGCCGTGACGACGCGGGCACCGTGACGCTCGTCCATGGACCGGATCTGGCCACGGCGAGAGTTGATGTCGCCGATCACGTCGCCCATGTAGTCCTCGGGCGTGGTGACCTCGACGGCCATCATCGGCTCAAGAAGGACCGGCTTGGCCTTCTTGGCGCCTTCCTTGAAGGCCATCGAACCGGCGATCTTGAACGCGAGCTCGGAGGAGTCGACGTCGTGCGCCGCACCGTCGAGCAGCTTCACGCGAACGCCCTGGAGCGGGTAGCCGGCGAGGATACCGAACTCCATGGCCTCCTGGCAGCCGGCGTCGACCGACGGGATGTACTCCCGCGGCACGCGACCACCGGTGACCAGGTTGACGAACTCGTAGCCCTCGGCCTGCTCGAGCGGCTCGATCGCGATCTGCACCTTGGCGAACTGACCGGAACCACCGGTCTGCTTCTTGTGGGTGTAGTCGATGCGCTCGACGGCCTGGCGGATCGTCTCGCGGTACGCGACCTGCGGCTTGCCGACGTTGGCCTCGACCTTGAACTCACGGCGCATACGGTCGACGAGCACCTCGAGGTGCAGCTCGCCCATACCCGCGATGATGGTCTGGCCGGTCTCCTCGTCCGTGTTGACCTGGAAGGACGGGTCCTCCTCGGCGAGACGCTGGATGGCGACACCCAGCTTCTCCTGGTCACCCTTGGACTTGGGCTCGATCGCGACGCGGATGACCGGGGCCGGGAAGTCCATGGACTCCAGGATGACCGGGTTCTTCTCGTCGGACAGCGTCTCACCGGTGGTGGTCTGCTTCAGGCCCATGACGGCGATGATGTCGCCGGCGCCCACCGAGTCGATCTCCTCACGCTTGTTCGCGTGCATGCGGTAGATCTTGCCGATGCGCTCCTTCTTGCCCTTGACGGCGTTCAGCACCGAGGTGCCGGACTCCAGGCGGCCCGAGTAAACCCGGACGAAGGTGAGCTTGCCGAGGTGCGGGTCCGACATGATCTTGAACGCGAGCGCGGAGAGCGGCTCGTCGTCCGAGGCCTTGCGGGAGATCTTGACGGTGTCGTCGCCCGGCTTGGTGCCCTCGATGGACTCGATGTCCAGCGGGGACGGCAGGTACTTGACGACCGCGTCGAGCAGGGGCTGAACGCCCTTGTTCTTGAACGCGGTACCGCAGAAGATCGGGGTGAAGTCCGAGTTCAGCGTGCCCTTGCGGATCGCGTCCTGCAGCAGCTCGACCGGGATCTCCTCGCCCTCCAGGGCGAGCTCCATGATCTCGTCGCTGACGTTGGACACGGTGTCGATCAGCTGCTCGCGGTACTCCTCGGCCTGCTCCTGCAGGTCGGCCGGGATGTCGACGATGTCGTACATCTCGCCCTTGGCGGCCTCGGCGGACCAGACCAGGGCCTTCATGCGGACCAGGTCGACAACGCCCTGGAAGTCCGACTCGGCACCGATCGGCAGCTGCATGACCAGCGGGGTCGCGCCGAGGCGGTCCACGATGGTCTTGACGCAGAAGAAGAAGTTCGCGCCCGTGCGGTCCAGCTTGTTGATGAAGCAGATGCGCGGGACGCCGTAGCGGTCAGCCTGCCGCCACACGGTCTCGGACTGGGGCTCGACACCCGCAACACCGTCGAACACCGTCACGGCACCGTCGAGCACGCGCAGCGAACGCTCCACCTCGACGGTGAAGTCGACGTGGCCCGGGGTGTCGATGATGTTGATGGTGTTGTCGACGTCGTCGACCGTCCAGTGACAGGTCGTCGCGGCCGACGTGATCGTGATGCCGCGCTCCTGCTCCTGCTCCATCCAGTCCATGGTGGCAGCGCCATCGTGGACCTCACCGATCTTGTACGAGACACCGGTGTAGAACAGGATCCGCTCGGTGGTGGTGGTCTTGCCCGCGTCGATGTGGGCCATGATCCCAATGTTGCGGACCCTGGCCAGGTCAAGGGAGGTTGCAGCCATGGTGGCTCGTTCTCTCTCTGTCTAGTGACGGGGTACGGACTACCAGCGGTAGTGCGCGAAGGCCTTGTTGGACTCGGCCATCTTGTGGGTGTCCTCGCGACGCTTCACGGAAGCGCCCAGGCCGTTGCTGGCGTCGAGGATCTCGTTCATGAGGCGCTCGGTCATGGTCTTCTCGCGACGGGCGCGGGAGTAACCGACCATCCAGCGCAGCGCCAGGGTGCTGGCGCGGCCCGGGCGGACCTCGACCGGAACCTGGTAGGTCGCGCCACCGACACGGCGGGACTTGACCTCGAGGGCCGGCTTGACGTTCTCCAGCGCGCGCTTCAGCGTCACGACGGGGTCGGAGCCGGTCTTCTCACGAACGCCCTCAAGGGCGCCGTAGACGATCCGCTCGGCGGTGGAGCGCTTGCCGTGCAGCAGGATCTTGTTGACCAGCTGGGTGACGACCGGGGAGCCGTAAACCGGGTCGATGATGACCGGGCGCTTCGGGGCGGGGCCCTTACGAGGCATTCTTACTTCTCCTTCTTGGCGCCGTAGCGGCTGCGGGCCTGCTTGCGGTTCTTGACACCCTGGGTGTCGAGCGAACCGCGGATGATCTTGTAGCGGACACCAGGAAGGTCCTTCACACGACCACCGCGCACCAGCACGATGGAGTGCTCCTGCAGGTTGTGGCCCTCGCCCGGGATGTAAGCGGTGACCTCGATCCCGCTGGTGAGGCGCACACGGGCGACCTTACGGAGAGCCGAGTTCGGCTTCTTCGGGGTGGTCGTGTACACACGCGTGCAGACCCCACGGCGCTGCGGGGAGCCCTTCAGCGCGGGAGTCTTGTTCTTCTCGACCTTGTCCTGCCGGCCCTTTCGGACCAGCTGCTGGATCGTAGGCACCGTTTCTCCGTTTTCTGTGTGCCAAGGCTTGGTGGAACTAACCTGCGGTGTTCCCGTCGCACACGGCCCCGTGGTCGACCCACGCGGTCGGGTGTGTTGGGTTTATTCCGGCACGGAATCCCATGGGCTGCTGTACAGCGACGGCGCTCACGCGCGGCGCGCCGAAAAGGCGCTCCGGCTTGGCGCGGCGACCGGTGTGCATGCACGCACAAGGACCCGGGGACACCCCAGGCACAAGGTCAGAGCGTACCTAGCGCATCGGGCGCGGTCAAAACAAATGGAACGCCGCAGGTCGCGGCCGTCGGCCGGGTGTCGCGCGGGTGTCCCGCGCGCGGCCGCCCGGTGTCGGGCCGCTCCTCATGCCGCTCTATCACACCTCGGCGGCGCCCGCCACCGGAGGCGCGCCGGCGGGGCTCAGCCGACCGAGAGCACCACCAGCATGAAGAGGCTCCACATCACGCACTCCAGGTAGCCGAGGACCAGCCCGACGGTGGCCATCGCGTCGCCGTCCTCGTTGCGCTCGCGGATCTGGCCCTTGGCGATGTGGCCGGCGATCACCGCCGGCAGCCCCAGCCCGACCAGGCTGAGCACCAGCGAGGCGATCGCGGCGCCGTTGGTCGGCCGCGCCGGCGGCGGCGGGGGCGGCAGGAAGGTCTGCGGCACCGGCGCGCCCGCCATCGTCATCGGCGTGACCATCGGGCCGGACGGCAGGTCGGCGACCAGCCGGGCGAGCTCGCCGTAGGTCTGCGCCGAGCTCGCGGCCTCGAAGCGCTGACCGTACTCGTCGGCGGAGAGCCGCCCCTCGGCGTACGCGGCCTTCAGCACGTCCACCGTGCGGTCCCGGTCCGTGTGCGCGGCCCGCATGGCCGCCTGCGGCATCTGGGGCGCCTGCGCGGGCTGCGCGGGCGGCCACGGCTGGGCATACGGCTTGACCGGCACGTGCGGCGGAGGCGCCCCGTACCCGGAGCCCTGCTCGCCCCACGGCTGAACGGCCATCCGACACCTCCGACGCCCCGGCGCGCTCCGCGCGCTCACTGCCCTTCATAGTGCAGGACGAACCCGGGCCCTGAGTAGTTGCCACTTTGCGCAGCGGACTCCGAGCCGGTCCCGCGGCCCACCCGTCCGGACGGGCTCCGGCCCGCCGTCCGGCGTCCTGTCCGGCCTCGCGGCACCGCCGCGTGGCCCACCGCCTGCGCAATCCTCCCCGAGACCTTCACCGAGGCCGAGCCGGGGGTCGGGTTACCTGTGGTCGGGCGGCGGTGATTCGGACGGCGGTGATTCGGACGGCGGTGGTCGGGCGCCCGTGGTCGGGCGTCGGGCCCCGGCTGCCTGTGCGGGGCGCCCGCTCCCGGCCGCCGGGCCGGGCGCTCCGGCATCATGGGCGGGAGGCTGTCCTGACCGCAGGGCGGGACGAGCGACGAGGGCAGGAACACCGTGGGCAGGCGCAGGCAGCAGGGGCAGGCCGGGGCGGACGGGGGCGCGGCGCCGCTGCTGGACCAGGCGGTCCGGGCGGTGCTGACCGCGCCCGAGGACGGGCTGGACCTCGCCCTGGACACCGGCGCGTCGCTGCTGGCCGCGGCCCCGGCCCAGTGGCCGGCGGTGAGCCGGGCGCTGCTCGGGTACGCGGACACCGCGGTCGGGCGCTGCTGGTCGGCGGGCTGGCGGCCGGCCGACCTGGCCCGGGTGGTCCGGCGGGAGCTGAAGCCGGTGCACCTGGCGCTGGCCGTGGACCTGATCGCGGCGGAGAGCCGTCGCCACCCGGCGGCCGCACTGGACCGGCGCTGGCAGGAGCAGCTGCGCGAGCTGGAGGCCGAGGTCTGGTGGCAGGGCGACGAGGAATACCTGGCCGCCTTCGCCCACCGGCACCGGCTGGACCGCTTCGCGCTGGCGACGGCGGCGCTGGAGCTGCTGCGGACGTGGGGCCGGCTGCCCCCGATCGCGCCGGTCGGCCCGGCACCGGGGGCCGGCGGACGGGCCGGGGGCTCGCCCCGGGTGGAGCAGCGCGCGCAGGGGCCGGTGCCGGGCGAGCCGCGGATGCTCTCCCGGATCCGGGCGTTGCTGGCGAAGGCCGAGTCCACCGAGTACCCGGAGGAGGCCGAGGCGCTGACCGCCAAGGCCCAGCAGCTGATGGCGCAGCACAGCATCGACGAGGCGCTGCTGGCGGCCGGCGGCACCGACCGGAACGCCCCGGGGGCGCTGCGGATCGGCGTGGACAACCCGTACGAGGGCCCGAAGACGATGCTGCTGGACGCGGTGGCGGCGGCCAACCGGTGCCGGGTGGTCTGGGCGAAGGAGTTCGGCTTCTGCACGGTCGTCGGCTTCGACGGCGACCTGGACGGCGTCGAGCTGCTCTACACCTCGCTGCTGGTGCAGATGACGCACGCGATGCAGAAGGCGGGCTCCCGCCAGCACCTGGACGGCGCCTCACGCACCAAGGCGTTCCGGCAGTCCTTCCTGGTGGCGTACGCGGCGCGGATCCGCGAGCGGCTGACCGCCGCGACCGAGCGGGCCACCGAGGACGCGGCGGCCGGTCGGCACCTGCGCGAGGACGGCACCGAGGAGCACCTGGTGCCGGACGAGCGGCTGCTGCCGGCGCTGGCGGCCCGCACCGAGGCGGTGGACCAGGAGGTGGGGCGGATGTTCCCGAAGCTGGTCTCGCAGCGCGTCCGGGTGAGCGACGGCGAGGGCTGGGTGGCGGGCCGTGCGGCGGCCGACCGGGCCGCCCTGCACGGCCGGGCCGGGGAGATCCGCCGGTAGGGCCTGTCCCGCGGCCGCCGGGCCGTCCCGGCCGGGACGGCCCGGCGGCCGCGGCCCGCCTGATAGAACGGACTCCGGGACGAACGAGGGGGAGCGACGGTGACCGAGCCCAAATACCCGGACCGGGTGCGCGGTGCGCTGCTCGGCGGCGCGGTCGGCGACGCCCTGGGCTGGCCGGTGGAGTTCCAGCAGCTGTACCAGATCCGGGAGCAGTACGGCCGGGCCGGCGTGGCCGGGCTGCCGTCCGGCGGCCGGATCGCCGAGGTCACCGACGACACCCAGATGACGCTGTTCACCGCCGAGGGCCTGATCCGCGGCTTCGTCCGCGGGTGGTCGGGCGGCGGCGGCTCGGTGCCGGAAGCCGTGCACGGCGCCTACCGGCGCTGGCTGCTGACGCAGAACCAGGGCGCACCGGACCGCCACCCGCTCCCCCGCCCGTACGACGGCTGGCTGCTGCGGCAGCCGTTCCTGTACGCGCGGCGGGCGCCGGGCAACGCCTGCCTGACCGGGGTGTCCTACCACCCGGAGTTCGAGGCGCCGGCCCCGTTCGGGCAGCCCGGGCCGATCAACGCGCACTCCAAGGGGTGTGGCACGGTGATGCGTTCGGCGCCGTTCGGGCTGGCCCGGCTGGGCGCCGAGCAGTCCTTCGGGCTGGCGGCGCAGTGCGCGCAGCTGACCCACGGGCACCCGACCGGCTACCTGGCGGCGGGCGCGTTCGCGTCGCTGGTGGAGCGGCTGGCGGACGGGGTGGAGCCGTGGACGGCGGTCGGGCTGACCGTCGAACAGACGCGGGACTGGCCGGCCTCCAAGGAGACCGTCCAGGCGCTGGCGAGGGCCGTCCGGGTGGCCGAGGAGGCCGAGCCGTCGGCGGAGGCGGTGGAGCGGGTCGGGCTCGGCTGGATCGCCGAGGAGTGCCTGGCCATCGCGGTGTACTGCCTGCTGGCCACCGCCTCGGGACCGGACCCGGCCAGGAGCGCGCTGCTGCTGTCGGTGAACCACTCCGGGGACAGCGACTCCACCGGTGCGGTCTGCGGCAACCTGGTCGGCGCCGCGTACGGCGCGGCGGCGCTGCCGGCGGCCTGGACCGACGCGGTGGAGGGCAACGAGACGCTGCTGCGGGTCGCGGACGACCTGCTGGTGCTGTTCGGCAGCCGGGAGCCGGCCCACCCGGCGCTCGGCGACCGCTACCCGGCCTGGTAGCGGCCCCGGGCTGCCCCGGCCGGCCCCTGGCGCGCCGTGCCGAGGCGCCCGGGCTCAGTGCGCCTGGGGGTCGGTGACCTGCCCGAGGAAGAGCGGCCGCCCGTTGGCGGTGTCCCGGACCACGAAGAGGAACGGCCGGTCGACGTGCAGCACGGCGGGCTGCTTGGGGGCCTGCGCGGCCGTCGCCTCCAGGCCGGCGCCGCTGCCGGCGGCGGCCACCGTACCCTCCTCGTCCACCTGGACGGTCGCCTTCTGCACGACCGTGCCGATCACCAGCCGTTCGTCGGTGCCGGGGCCGGGGATGCCGCCGAGGTCGGCCGGGCCGAAGGCTGCCTGCACGCCGAGCGCGCGCAGGGCGGGGGTGAGTTCGTCGGCGGTGTCGAAATGGAAGCGCGGCAGCGCCAGGTCGACCTGGCGCTCGGCGAGCGAGTCCAGGATCAGGGCCAGCTGCGTCTGGTCCAGGCCCTTGCGGAAGGCCTCGAACCCGCCCTGCGCGGGCACCACCACGTCCATCGCGAGCCGGCCGCCGGCGTAGGGCAGCTCCACGGCCTGCCACGGCTCGCCGAGGATGCCGCCGGAGCCCTCGGCGTAGCGCAGGGTCGCGGTCTGGCTCATCGTGCTGACCGCCGGGGTGGAGCCGTCGAGGCGGTGGAACGGCCGGTCCGCGGTGTTCGCGGCCTTGAACGGGGAGGCCCACTTCGCCTTGAGGTAGAGCGCGTCGGTGAGGGCCAGCCGGGTGTCCCGGTTGAGCCCGTCCGGGCCGAAGAGGTCCTTGATCCGGCCCTCGGTCGCCTTCTCGACCGCCGCGTTGACGGTCTTGCGGGCGTCGTCCGGGTGCTTCAGGAAGTCGACCGGGTGCACGCCGGTGTCGAAGGCGGCGGCCAGCGTGGCCAGGTAGTCCTGGCCGAGCGGGAAGCCCTGCTGGACCCAGAGGTCGTCGGCCTGCCGGAGGGTCAGCCCGTCGGCGGGCGGGACGCCGCGGCCGAGGGCGCCCATGGCGACGGCGTACTGCTGCGGGGTGAGGTCGGTGTGCAGGGCCCTGGCGAGTTCGTCGGCGGTGGTGCCGCGGGCGCCGGGCAGCACCATGGCGAGCACGGTCGCCAGGCCGGACGGGGAGAGCACCAGGTTCCGGCCGGCCCGGTCGGGCGTCGCGGTCAGGGTGTGCAGCAGGTCGAGGCCGAAGGCGTTGGCGGCGGCCGCGGTCGCGGCGAGCTGGGCCGGGTCGGCGGGCGGCAGGGAGGCGGGTGCGGAGGCCCGGACGACGATCGGCGCGCCGGCGGCGCCGCTGCCGCACCCGGCGAGCAGCGGCGCGGCGAGCGCGGCGGTGAGGAGCAGGACCGCCGGGCGGCGGGCGGGGAACCGGGTTCCGTGGGTGCGGCTCGTCATGGCGATTCGACGTGGCCGCCGCCCGACCGGTTCCCCGGCCCGATCCGGGCCGGCGGCCCCGTTCGCCTCCGCCCGCTCCGCCCGGCCGGGCGCGCCCCCGGCCGGCTCAGACCTCGACCAGCAGCTCCTGCAGCCCGCGGATGACGTAGCCCGGGCGCCACTCGGGCTCGCGGACCAGCCGCAGGCCCGGCGCCCGGCGCAGCAGCGCGCCGTACGACTCGCTCAGCTCCAGCCTGGCGAGCGGGGCGCCGAGGCAGAAGTGGATGCCCGCGCCGAAGGTGATGTGCGGGTTGTCGGTGCGGCCGAGGTCGAGCCGGTCGGGGTCGGCGAAACGGGCCGGGTCACGGTTGGCGGAGCCGAAGAGCAGGGCGATCTCGGCGCCGCGCGGGACGGTGGCGCCGCGCACCTCGATGTCCTCCAGCACCCAGCGCTCGAACATCTGCAGCGGGGTGTCCCAGCGCATCAGCTCCTCGACGGCGGTCGGCAGCAGCCCGTCCACGTCGGCGCGGAGCCGGGCCAGCTCGCCGGGGTTGCGGAACAGCGCCCACCAGCCGTTGCCGGTGGTGTTGACGGTCGCCTCGTGGCCGGCGTTGAGCAGCAGCACGCAGGTGGAGACCATCTCCTGCTCGCTGAGCGCGTCCGAGCCCTCCTGGGCCTGGATCAGCGCGCTGATCAGGTCGTCGCCGGGGGCGGCCCGGCGCTCGCGGATCAGCGCCCGCAGGTAGTCGGAGAACTCGGTGCTCGCGGTGACGGCCCGGCGGGCGGCCTCCTCGGTGGGGTTGAGCTCGAACATGCCGGTGATGTCGGCGGACCAGGGCCGCAGCAGGTGCCGGTCCGCCTCCGGGACGCCGAGCATCTCGGCGATCACCGCGACCGGCAGCGGCTCGGCGACGGCGGCGATCAGGTCGCCGCCGCCGGCCGCGAGCAGCCCGTCTACCAGTTCTCCGGCGAGCCGCTGCACGGTCGGCCGCAGGCCCTCGACCATCCGCGGGGTGAACGCCTTGGAGACCAGCCGGCGGATCCGGGTGTGGTCCGGGCCCTCCAGGTCGAGCAGCCCGTGGTCGTTGAGCGTGTGGAACGGCTCGTGCGCCGGGTCGGGCGCGGGCCGGCCGAACTCCTCGTGGGTGAAGCGGTGGGTGTACGTGCGCCCGAGCCGCCGGTCCCGCAGCAGCGCGCTGACGTCCTCGTACCGGGACACCAGCCACTGGCCGGTCGGTTCGAAGTACGTCACCGGCGCGTGCTCGCGCAGCTCGGCGTACGCGTCGTACGGGTGGGCCACGAACGCCGCCGACCAGGGGTCGAACTTCGCCGTCGTCGTCATCGATCGATCACTCCTGGCCGTGAGGGGGAGAGCCGGGATGATCATCGTACGCACGCGGCCTGTCCGGTCCAGGGCCTTCGGGGGTCCGGTTCTCACCGGCCCTCCAGGCCCCGGCGGGCTACCCGTACTGCTCCACCAGGCGGCGGACCAGCGCCGGGAGCGCCGTGGAGATGGGCTCGCGGACCACCTCGGCCGCCGCCTCGTCCAAGGGGGTCGGCTCGCCGTTCACGATGACCAGCCGGGCGCCGCTCCGCACCGCCTCCAACGGCAGCCCCGCCACCGGGAAGACCTGGAGGCTGGTGCCGACCGCGACGAAGAGGTCGCACGACCTGGCGATGGTGTCGGCCTGCTGGAGCACCGTCCGGTCCAGCGCCTCGCCGAACATCACCGTGCGGGGCCTGAGGATGCCGCCGCAGTCCCGGCAGGCCGGGTCCGGCTCGCCGGCCGCCACCCGCTCCAGCGCCTCGGCCATGGTGCCGGGCGTCCGGCAGTCCACGCACTGCACCTCCCGTGCGGTGCCGTGCAGTTCGAGCACCTTGCGGGGCGTCAGTCCGGCCCGCTGCTGCAGGCCGTCGACGTTCTGGGTGAGCACCCGCATCGGCAGCCCGCTGCGTTCCAGCTCGACCAGGGCCCGGTGGCCGGCGTTCGGCTCGGCGGCCAAGGCGCCGGCGTCCCGGCGCAGCAGCCAGGCCCGGCGGCGGACGTCCGGGTCGGCCAGGTACGGGCCGATGGTGACCAGGTCCTGGGCGCTCGGGTCGCGCTGCCAGAGCCCGTTCGGGCCGCGGTAGTCGGGGATGCCGGAGTCGGTGGAGATGCCCGCTCCGGTGAGCACGGCGATCAGCGGACGCTTCGCGTTCATGCCCCGGACGGTACGGTCCGGCCGTCGGGGGGCGCCAGCGAATTCCGCCGACGCCCCGTCACCGCCCGGACCTCCCAGCGCCGCTCAGGCCCGCTCAGGCCCGCTCAGGCCCGCTCAGGCCCGGGCGGCCAGCGGGCGGCGCAGCCCGGTGAAGCCCGCCAGCGGAGCCAGGGCCACCAGGTAGAGCACCGCGGCCACCGGGATCAGCGCCAGGTCGGCCGCCGTCATCGCGGTGCCGACCAGCACCAGCACCGGGCTCCACCAGCGCAGCGTGCGCGTCCGGCCCGCCGCGGCGGCCACCAGCAGCGCCAGCAGGCCGACGTAGAACAGCATCGGACCGACCGAGTAGAAGGCCGGCAGCACCCCCGGCCGGCTCTGGACGGCGTCGAACAGCCGGTGCTGGTCCGCCTTGTCGACGGCCACCGCCCCGACGTACAGGTCGATGCCGATCTGCCCCAGCGAGGCCGCCAGGCCCGCGAAGGCCGTCCCCGCCGCCGCGTTCGCGGCGAGCCGGCCCACTGCCCCGCGCGGCCGCAGCCCCCGGCGCAGCGCCGCCAGCACCACGCCGAACAGCAGCAGTCCGACGAACATCAGGCCGTGGCCGACCAGCCAGCCGGGGCCCGGGTCGCGGGAGCCCTCCAGCAGCCGGATGCCGCCGTACAGGCCCATCAGGGCGGGGGCGCCGGCGACGGCGAGCGGGGTGAGGCGGGCGAGCTTCGAGGTGTCCATGGTGCGCTCCGAATCCGTGGGTCCGTTCCGACACCACCGATGCTGTCCGCCACGGCCCTCGTCGCGGATCGCCCGTACCGGCGAAGTGGCCGCCTCCCCCGCACGGGTGAGTCGTCCTCACCCCCGCGCCGCGCTCACCCCTGCGCCGCGCTCAGCCCCGCGCCGCGCTCAGCCCTGTCCGGCGACGACCGCCCCGGCCTCGTACGCGAACACCACCGCATGCACCCGGTCCCGCAGCCCGAGCTTGGCCAGCACATTGCTGACGTGCGTCTTCACCGTGTGCTCGCTCACCACCAGCTCGGCCGCGATCTCCGCGTTGGAGAGCCCGCGGGCCAGCAGCCGCAACGTCTCCTGCTCCCGTACGGTCAGCTGCTCCAGCAGCCGGGACGGCGCCCGGACGCCCTGCACCCCCTGGGCCGCGGCGCCCGGCCCGCCCGGCCGGCGGGCGGCGAACTCGCCGATCAGCCGGCGCGTCACCGACGGCGCCAGCAGCGCCTCGCCGGAGGCCACCATCCGCACGCCGTGCGCCAGGTCGTCCCGGCGGACGTCCTTCAGCAGGAAGCCGCTGGCCCCGGCGTACAGCGCGTCGAAGACGTAGTCGTCGATGTCGAAGGTGGTCAGCATGATCACCTTGGTGGCCGGGAACTCCGCGCAGACCCGCCGGGCCGCCTCCAACCCGTCCATCACCGGCATCCGGACGTCCAGCAGCAGCACGTCGGGCTCGTGCACCCGTACCGCCTCGATCGCCTCCGCCCCGTCGCAGGCCTCGCCGACCACCTCGATGTCCGGCTGCGCGTCCAGGATCATCCCGAACCCGGCCCGCACCAGCTCCTGGTCGTCCGCGACGACCACCCGTATCGGCTGCATCAGCCCACCCTCTCCGCCAGGCCCGCTGCGCCCAGGGGCAGCCGGGCGCTCACCAGGAAACCCCTGCCGCCCGGGCCCGGCCCGGCCTCGGCCCGGCCGCCGCAGGCCGCCGCCCGCTCCCGGATGCCGACCAGGCCGCGCCCGCCGGACCAGCCGCTCGCCACGTGCTCCGACGACAGCCGCAGCCCGTGCCCGTCGTCGGCCACCGTGACCGACAGCTCCTCCCCCGCGCGGACCACCCGTACCGACACCCGCGAGGCCTCGGCGTGTTTCACGGCGTTGGTCAGCGCCTCCTGCACGATCCGGTAGGCCGCCGCCTCCACCTCGGCCGGCAACGGCCCGGCCGAGGGGTCCACCTCCAGCTCGACCGCCGGGCCGGTGCCGCTCACCCGCTCCGCCAGCGCCGGGAGTTCGTACAGCCGAGGCTGCGGCGCCAGCTCGGGCGCCGCACCGTCCTCCTTCAACACCCCTAGCACCCGCCGTAGTTGGACCATCGCGTCGCGGCCCGCACCGGCGATGTCGTCGAAGGCGCGGATCGCCCGGTCCGGGTTGTCGCGCACCACCAGCGGACCCGCCTCGGCCTGAATGACCATCAACGAGACGGCGTGCGCCAGGATGTCGTGCATCTCCCGGGCGATCCGGGCCCGCTCCTCGGCCACCGCACGGGCCGCGTCGCTGGCCGCCCGCCGCCCGGCCTCCAGCGCCCGGTCCGCCTCCACCCGGGCCAGCCGGCGCAGCTCGCGCACCAGCGAGCCGAAGACGAAGGTGCCGATGGTCAGCAGCAGGCTGAAGAACGCGCCGTTGACCGAGTGCGTGCCCAGGATGTTGGAGACCACCAGGATCCCCAGCAGCAGCCCGCGCTGCCAGTCCCGGGCCCGGTCCGCCACCGTGTAGATGGTGACCACCGCGTACACCGGGATCTGCGGCATCACCGAGTGGGCCACCACCGACACCGGGATCGACGCCAGACCGCTGAGCGCGGCCACCGCCAGCGGCGCCCGGCGCCGCCACGGCAGCGGCAGGGCGGTGCCGGCCGTCATCGCGTAGACCCACCAGGGCCAGTGCGTGTCGTCGTTCCAGACCGACCAGAGCGAGACCGCGAACGAGAACAACGCCAGCGGGACGTCCAGCAGATACGGGTTCCCCCCGGCCAGCCGGGCCCACCACTGTGCCACTCGTCCCACCGCGACCCCTCCCCCGAGCCCGGGGACACCGCCCCCGCGGAGAAGATCATGCCCCACCGGCAGGGCTCCCGGCACGCGGGTCTCAGTCATGCCCGACCGTCACGCCGCCCGTCTCGGCCCGGGCGAGGATGCCGCGCGGCGCCCCCGGCTGCCGGGGCACCGCCACGTCCACCTGGCCCGTCCCGGCGCTCGCGTCCACCGCGTAGGCGTCTCCGGCCGGCATCCGCAGCCGGACGCCACCCGTCCCGGTCCGCGCCTCGACCTTCGCCGGCGCGGCGGCGAAGGACGCCTCGATCCCGCCGGTGCCGGACCGCAGCAGCGCCGTCGGGGAGGTCAGCCCGCTCGCCTCCACCCCGCCGGTGGAGACCGTGGCCTCCACCTCACCGGCCAGCCCGCTCAGCCGCACGCCGCCGGTCTCCGCCGTCACCCGCACCGCCGTCCCGGCCGGCACGTCCACCTCGTAGCCGAGCCCGCAGTCCTCGCAGTCGTAGGTCAGCGTGAGCGTCCCGTCCTTCAGCTCGTGGCTGCTCCGGGGCGCCTCCCCCCGGTAGTTCTGGTGCTCGGTGACCCGCACCCCGCTGCCGCCGCCACCGCGCACGACCACCCCGCCGACGCGGCCCTGGACGACCAGCACCCGGACCGGCTCGGCCACCGCGTAGCTGACGTCCCGCCGCTCGTCGTCGTCCCCGACGAAGCACCCGGACATCCCGGCCAGCACCGCCCCCGTGATCGCCACCGCACCCAGCACCCGCTTCATCCCCGACTCCTCCCGCATCCGTCTTCCGATGCTCCGAGGCTCCCCCGGGCCGCCCCGCCGGCGCCTCGCCCGCAGGAGCGGTTTCACCGCCTCCCCCGCGCGACGGATCCGGCCGCGGGAACGCCGCAGGGCGGCCACCCGAATGGGGTGACCGCCCTGCGGCGTTCAGTGACCGTGGACTCAGCCGGTGTACGGGCCGTAGTCGTAGTCGTCCAGCGGGACCGCCTGGCCGGAGCCGGCGCCGAAGGGCGACAGGTCGTAGTCGTCGTAGCCGACGGCCGAGTACATGGCGGCCTTGGCCTCCTCGGTCGGCTCGACCCGGATGTTGCGGTAGCGGGGCAGACCCGTACCGGCCGGGATGAGCTTACCGAGGATGACGTTCTCCTTGAGGCCCAGCAGCGGGTCCGACTTGGCGTGGATCGCCGCGTCGGTGAGGACCCGGGTCGTCTCCTGGAAGGAGGCGGCCGACAGCCAGGACTCGGTGGCCAGCGAGGCCTTGGTGATACCCATCAGCTGCGGACGGCCGGAGGCGGGGTGACCGCCCTCGGAGACCACGCGACGGTTCTCCTGCTCGAAGCGGCCGCGCTCGACGAGCTCGCCCGGGAGCAGCTCGGCGTCGCCCGACTCGATGATCGTCACGCGGCGGAGCATCTGCCGGATGATGATCTCGATGTGCTTGTCGTGGATCGACACACCCTGCGAGTTGTAGACCTTCTGGACCTCGGCGACCAGGTGGACCTGGACGGCACGCTGGCCCATGATGCGCAGGACGTCGTGCGGGTTGGTGGCACCCATGGTCAGCTTCTGGCCGACCTCGACCGCCTCGCCCTCGCTGACGAGCAGCTTCACACGCTTCGAGACCGGGTAGGCGATCTCGTCGGTGCCGTCGTCCGGCGTGATGACCAGCTTGCGGGTCTTCTCGGTGTCCTCGATGCGGACCCGGCCCTGCGCCTCCGAGATCGGGGCCACACCCTTGGGGGTACGGGCCTCGAAGAGCTCGACGACACGCGGCAGACCCTGGGTGATGTCGTCACCGGCCACACCACCGGTGTGGAAGGTACGCATGGTCAGCTGGGTACCGGGCTCACCGATGGACTGGGCGGCGATGATGCCGACCGCCTCACCGATGTCGACCAGCTTGCCGGTGGCCAGCGAGCGCCCATAGCACATGGCACAGGTGCCGACGGCCGACTCACAGGTCAGGATCGAGCGGGTCTTGACCTCGCTGATGCCGTGGCGGATCAGCTCGTCGATCAGCACGTCACCGAGGTCGGTGTTGGCGGTGGCAAGGAGCTTGCCGTCCACCGTGATGTCCTCGGCGAGCATGCGGGCGTAGACGCTGGTCTCGACGTCGTCGGCCTTGCGCAGCACGCCGTCGGCACCGACGGAACCGATCGCCAGCTTCAGGCCGCGCTCGGTGCCGCAGTCCTCCTCGCGAATGATGACGTCCTGGGAGACGTCGACCAGACGACGGGTGAGGTAACCGGAGTCGGCGGTACGGAGGGCGGTGTCCGCGAGACCCTTACGGGCACCGTGGGTGGAGATGAAGTACTCCAGCACCGAGAGGCCCTCACGGAACGACGCCTTGATGGGGCGGGCGATCGTCTCGTTCTTCGCGTTGGACACCAGACCACGCATACCGGCGATCTGACGCATCTGCATCATGTTTCCACGAGCACCGGAGTCGACCATCATGAAGATGGGGTTCGTCTTCGGGAAGTTCTCGTTCATGGCCTCGGCGACCTCGTTGGTCGCCCGGGTCCAGATGCCGATGAGCTCCTGCTTGCGCTCGTCGTTGGTGATCAGACCGCGCTCGTACTGCTTCTGGATCTTCTCGGCCTGCGCCTCGTAGCCCTCAAGGATCTGGCCCTTGGTCGGCGGGACGACGACGTCGGAGATCGAGACGGTGACACCGGAACGGGTCGACCAGTGGAAACCGGCCGCCTTCAGGTTGTCCAGGGTCGCCGCGACGACGACCTTGGGGTAGCGCTCCGCCAGGTCGTTGACGATCGCGGAGAGCTGCTTCTTGCCCACCTCGTAGTCGACGAACGGGTAGTCCTCGGGCAGCAGCTCGTTGAAGAGCGCACGGCCCAGGGTGGTGTTCAGGCGGAAGGACTCGCCCTCGAACCAGGTCGGGCGGCCCTCCTCGTCCACCGGCGGGGTCCAGCTGCGGGGCGGGACGGTGCCGATGGGCAGGCGCAGCTCGATCGGGGCCTGGACGCCCAGCTCGCGGGCGTCGAAGGCCATGATCGCCTCGGCGGTCGACGAGAAGGAGCGGCCGGCGCCCTTCACGTTCTCGCGGTCCGAGGTGAGGAAGAACAGACCGAGCACCATGTCCTGGGTCGGCATGGTGACGGGGCGACCGTCGGCCGGCTTCAGGATGTTGTTCGAGGACAGCATCAGGATGCGGGCCTCGGCCTGCGCCTCCGCGGAGAGCGGCAGGTGGACGGCCATCTGGTCACCGTCGAAGTCCGCGTTGAACGCGGTGCAGACGAGCGGGTGGATCTGGATGGCCTTGCCCTCGACCAGCTGCGGCTCGAAGGCCTGGATGCCGAGGCGGTGCAGGGTGGGTGCACGGTTCAGCAGGACCGGGTGCTCGGCGATGACCTCTTCGAGCACGTCCCACACGACCGGGCGGGCACGCTCGACCATGCGCTTGGCCGACTTGATGTTCTGCGCGTGGTTCAGGTCGACCAGGCGCTTCATCACGAACGGCTTGAAGAGCTCCAGCGCCATGGCCTTCGGCAGACCGCACTGGTGCAGCTTGAGCTGCGGGCCGACGACGATGACCGAACGGGCCGAGTAGTCGACTCGCTTGCCGAGCAGGTTCTGGCGGAAACGACCCTGCTTGCCCTTCAGCATGTCGCTGAGGGACTTCAGCGGGCGGTTGCCCGGGCCGGTGACCGGACGGCCGCGGCGGCCGTTGTCGAACAGCGCGTCGACGGCCTCCTGGAGCATGCGCTTCTCGTTGTTCACGATGATCTCGGGCGCGCCGAGGTCGAGAAGCCGCTTCAGGCGGTTGTTGCGGTTGATGACGCGGCGGTACAGGTCGTTCAGGTCGGAGGTCGCGAAGCGGCCACCGTCCAGCTGCACCATCGGACGCAGGTCCGGCGGGATGACCGGGACGCAGTCCAGCACCATGCCGTTGGGCTTGTTGGTGGTCTGCAGGAACGCGGAGACGACCTTGAGGCGCTTGAGCGCACGGGTCTTCTTCTGGCCCTTGCCGGTGCGGATGATCTCGCGCAGGCGCTCGGACTCCTCGGCCAGGTCGAAGGTCTCGAGGCGGTCCTTGAGGGCCGCCGCGCCCATCGAGCCGGAGAAGTAGGTGCCGAAGCGGTCGCGCAGCTCGCGGTAGAGCAGCTCGTCGCCCTCGAGGTCCTGGACCTTGAGGTTCTTGAAGCGGGCCCACACCTCGTCGAGACGGTCGAGCTCGCGCTGCGCGCGGTCGCGCAGCTGCTTCATCTCGCGCTCGGCGCCCTCGCGCACCTTGCGGCGCACGTCGGCCTTGGCGCCCTCGGCCTCCAGCTCGGCCAGGTCGGTCTCGGCCTTCTTGGCGCGGGCCTCGAGGTCGGAGTCGCGGCGGTTCTCGATCTGCTGACGCTCGACCGAGACGTGCGCCTCCAGGGACGGCAGGTCGCGCTGGCGGCGCTCGTCGTCGACCCAGGTGATCATGTAGGCGGCGAAGTAGATGACCTTCTCGAGGTCCTTCGGCGCCAGGTCCAGCAGGTAGCCCAGGCGGGACGGGACACCCTTGAAGTACCAGATGTGGGTGACCGGGGCGGCCAGCTCGATGTGACCCATCCGCTCACGGCGCACCTTGGCGCGGGTCACCTCGACGCCGCAGCGCTCACAGATGATGCCCTTGAAGCGGACGCGCTTGTACTTGCCGCAGTAGCACTCCCAGTCCCGGGTGGGGCCGAAGATCTTCTCGCAGAAGAGCCCGTCCTTTTCCGGCTTCAGGGTGCGGTAGTTGATGGTCTCCGGCTTCTTGACCTCGCCGTGCGACCACTGGCGGATGTCGTCGGCGGTGGCCAGGCCGATGCGGAGCTCGTCGAAGAAGTTGACGTCAAGCACTGGTCGTCAAGCCCTCTTTCGTAAGTCGAGAGTCGTTCGTGTGGTCTGAGGGGGGCCTGGGGGCGGGCCGGCTGCTCAGTGGGCAGCCGGCCCTACCTCCGTCAGACCTCTTCGACGCTGCTCGGCTCGCGCCGGGACAGGTCGATGCCGAGCTCCTCGGCGGCGCGGAACACGTCCTCGTCGGAGTCCCGCATCTCGATGGACTGGCCGTCCGAGGACAGCACCTCCACGTTGAGGCAGAGCGACTGCATTTCCTTGATGAGGACCTTGAAGGACTCGGGAATGCCGGGCTCGGGGATGTTCTCGCCCTTGACGATGGCCTCGTAGACCTTCACACGGCCGAGAACGTCGTCGGACTTGATGGTGAGCAGCTCCTGCAGCGCGTACGCGGCGCCGTATGCCTCAAGGGCCCACACCTCCATCTCACCGAAGCGCTGACCACCGAACTGCGCCTTACCACCGAGCGGCTGCTGGGTGATCATCGAGTACGGGCCGGTCGAGCGGGCGTGCAGCTTGTCGTCGACCAGGTGGTGCAGCTTGAGGATGTACATGTAGCCGACCGAGACCGGCATCGGGAACGGCTCGCCGGAGCGGCCGTCGAACAGCCGGGCCTTGCCGGTGGAGTTCACCAGGCGCTCACCGTCACGGGTGAGGGTGGTGTTGTCCAGCAGGCCGGTGATCTCGTCCTCGCGGGCGCCGTCGAAGACCGGGGTGGCGAGGTTGGTGCCGCCCTGGACGGTGTCGGCGCCGATCGCCTGCAGGCGCTGGGCCCACTCGTCGGCGAGGCCGGAGACGTCCCAGCCCTGCTTGGCGAGCCACCCGAGGTGAATCTCCAGGACCTGCCCGGGGTTCATTCGGGACGGGACACCCAGCGGGTTGAGGATGATGTCGACCGGGGTGCCGTCCTCCAGGAACGGCATGTCCTCGACCGGGAGGATCTTGGAGATGACACCCTTGTTGCCGTGGCGGCCGGCGAGCTTGTCACCGTTGGTGATCTTGCGCTTCTGGGCCACGTAGACGCGGACCAGCTGGTTCACGCCCGGGGGAAGCTCGTCGCCCTCCTCGCGGTCGAAGACGCGAACGCCGATGACCTTGCCGGACTCACCGTGCGGCACCTTCAGCGAGGTGTCGCGGACCTCGCGCGCCTTCTCACCGAAGATCGCGCGGAGCAGGCGCTCCTCCGGGGTCAGCTCGGTCTCACCCTTGGGCGTGACCTTGCCGACCAGGATGTCACCGGTGACGACGTCGGCGCCGATCCGGATGATGCCGCGCTCGTCGAGGTCGGCGAGGACCTCCTCGGAGACGTTCGGGATGTCCCGGGTGATCTCCTCGGGGCCGAGCTTGGTGTCACGGGCGTCGACCTCGTGCTCCTCGATGTGGATCGAGGAGAGGACGTCGTCCTGCACGAGGCGCTGCGACAGGATGATCGCGTCCTCGTAGTTGTGGCCCTCCCACGACATGAACGCCACGAGGAGGTTCTTGCCGAGCGCCATCTCGCCCTCGTCGGTGCACGGGCCGTCGGCCAGCACCTGGCCGGCCTCGACCCGGGCGCCCTCGTCCACGAGCACCTTCTGGTTGAAGGCGGTGCCCTGGTTCGAGCGGGTGAACTTGGCGGCGCGGTACGTGGTGTACGTGCCGTCGTCGTTGGCCACGGTGACGTAGTCGGCCGAGACCTCCTGGACGACACCGGCCTTCTCGGCGGTGATGACGTCCGCGGCGTCGACGGCGCAGCGGTACTCCATGCCGGTACCGACCAGCGGAGCCTCGCTCTTCAGCAGCGGCACCGCCTGGCGCATCATGTTCGAGCCCATGAGCGCGCGGTTGGCGTCGTCGTGCTCGAGGAACGGGATCATGGCGGTCGCGACCGACACCATCTGGCGCGGCGAGACGTCCATGTAGTCGATCTCGGTGCCCGGGATGTAGTCGATCTCGCCACCACGGCGGCGGACCAGGACGCGCGGCTCGGCGAAGTGCAGGTCCGCGGTCAGCGGCGCGTTCGCCTGGGCGATGACGTAGCGGTCCTCCTCGTCGGCGGTCAGGTAGTCCACCTTCTCGGTGACCACACCGTCGACGACCTTGCGGTACGGGGTCTCGATGAAGCCGAAGGCGTTGACCCGGCCGTACGAGGCCAGCGACCCGATCAGACCGATGTTCGGGCCTTCCGGGGTCTCGATCGGACACATGCGGCCGTAGTGCGAGGGGTGCACGTCACGGACCTCGAAGCCGGCGCGCTCACGGGAGAGACCGCCGGGGCCGAGGGCGGACAGACGGCGCTTGTGGGTCAGGCCCGACAGCGGGTTCGTCTGGTCCATGAACTGCGACAGCTGGCTGGTGCCGAAGAACTCCTTGATGGAGGCGACGACCGGCCGGATGTTGATCAGGGTCTGCGGCGTGATCGCCTCGACGTCCTGGGTGGTCATGCGCTCGCGCACGACGCGCTCCATGCGGGCGAGACCCGTACGGACCTGGTTCTGGATGAGCTCGCCGACGTTGCGCAGGCGGCGGTTGCCGAAGTGGTCGATGTCGTCGACCTCGACCACGATGTCGCGGCCGCTCTCGTCGTTCCACTCGGTCTCACCGGCGTGCAGCTTCACCAGGTACTTGATCGCACCGATGATGTCGGGCTCGGTGAGCACGCCGGAGTCCAGCGACTCGGCGTTGCCCAGCTTGCGGTTGACCTTGTAGCGGCCGACCTTCGCGAGGTCGTAGCGCTTCGGGTTGAAGTAGAGGTTCTCGAGCAGCGTCTGCGCGGCCTCACGCGTCGGCGGCTCGCCGGGGCGCAGCTTGCGGTAGATGTCCAGCAGCGCGTCGTCCTGGCCCTGGGTGTGGTCCTTCTCCAGGGTGGCGCGCATCGACTCGTACTCACCGAACTCCTCGAGAATCATCTCGTTGGTCCAGCCGAGCGCCTTGAGCAGCACGGTGACGGACTGCTTGCGCTTGCGGTCGATGCGGACGCCGACCATGTCGCGCTTGTCGATCTCCATCTCCAGCCAGGCACCACGCGAGGGGATGACCTTGCAGGAGTAGATGTCCTTGTCGGACACCTTGTCCAGGGTGGAGTCGAAGTACACACCCGGGGAGCGGACCAGCTGCGACACGACGACACGCTCGGTGCCGTTGATCACGAACGTGCCCTTGTGGGTCATGAGCGGGAAGTCGCCCATGAAGACCGTCTGAGACTTGATCTCACCGGTCTCGTTGTTGGTGAACTCGGCCGTGACGAAGAGCGGAGCCGCGTACGTGAAGTCGCGGTCCTTGCACTCGTCAATGGAGTTCTTCGGCGGCTCGAAACGGTGGTCGCGGAAGGTCAGGGACATCGACCCGCTGAAGTCCTCGATCGGCGAGATCTCCTCGAAGATCTCCTCCAGACCGGACTTGGTGGGGACGTCCTGACCGTTCTCCAGCGCCCGCTCGACCCGGGACTTCCAGGCCGCGTTGCCGAGCAGCCAGTCAAAGCTCTCGGTCTGCAGGGCCAGGAGGTTAGGGACCTCGAGGGGCTCCTTGATCTTCGCGAAGGAGACGCGGAGCGGGGCGGTGGATGCGGCGGAATTGTTCGAGGCGTTGCGCGGCGCGGCCAAGAGGGGGGTCCTTCCGAGGGCTCGGAGCTCACTACGCGCATACCAGCCGGGCCTTCACGGGCTTGGATCCGCCTCCGTCGCCGTCGGCCTCCGCCGGGGGAAAACCCAGGTCAGAGCCGCTTTGCGGAGGCGATGCCAGACCCCTTCAGGGCAACGCCGACTCCGGGCGACGAGTCACGGAGCAGCTAACAGGCAGCGCAAAGGGACAGTGTAGCCAAACGGCACACTGCTGTCCAGCTCTGATTCGGAAACCGAATCGGAGACTCCTCCCGGTTGCCGGCGGACGCGGACGCCCTCCGGGTACTGCACGGCCCGGGCACTCCCGGACCTCCACCACTCACGTGGAGTCACTTCCCGCCGGAGCCACTGGTTATGCATCCAGCGGTGGACCAACCGGGGCGGACTCGCGCCTTGAGAATCGCGCGCCGCGCCTGGTTCGTCAAGGGCCCGCCTCCGGCGCGGGCCTCGACACGTCTATCGCTGCGGACCTGCCCGGCGTTACAGAAGCCGTGGTCGGGGCCACTGCCGACGACAGCGATCACCATACCCGCCCGCACCGACAGTGCCGAGTGCACTGTCGGCCAGACCGGTGGTTCGGCCGCCCGGCCCGCCCCCGGGCCGGGAGCGCGAAAAGGCCGGGCCGACCACCCGCAAGGGTGATCGGCCCGGCCTCGGAGCTCCGGCCCCCTCAGAGGGGGCGTGGGGCACCTCCCGGCCGCTGGGGCCGGGGGAGAGTCACTTGACGGTGACCTTGGCGCCGGCACCCTCGAGGGCGGCCTTGGCCTTCTCGGCAACGTCCTTGGCAACCTTCTCCAGGACCTTGGCACCAGCGGTGTCAACGAGGTCCTTGGCCTCCTTCAGGCCGAGGGAGGTCAGGGTGCGCACCTCCTTGATGACCTGGATCTTCTTGTCGCCGGCGGACTCGAGGATGACGTCGAACTCGTCCTGCTCCTCAGCGGCCTCGGCCGGGGCGGCCGGGCCACCGACGGCGGCGACGGCGACCGGGGCGGCGGCGGTGACGTCGAACTTCTCCTCGAAGGCCTTCACGAAGGCGGCGAGCTCGATGAGGGTGAGCTCCTCGAACTGCGCGAGCAGCTCGTCCTGGGACAGCTTCGCCATGATGGCGTCCTTCCACTAAATCGGCAGGTGGTGCCGTATGTACGGGTTGGGCGGGCACGGGCCCGCAGCGAGGCGTGAGCCTGCGGAATTACTCCGCGGCCTCGTCCTCGGCGGCGGGAGCCGGCGTACCGGCACCGCCCTGCTCGACCTTGTCGCGCAGCGCGTCCACAGTGCGGACGAGCTTCGACGGCAGGGCCTGGAAGAGCGCGGCAGCCTGGGACTGCTTGGCCTTCAGGGCACCCGCCAGCTTGGCGAGCAGCACCTCGCGGGACTCAAGGTCCGCGAGCTTCTTGATGTCATCGGCGGACAGTGCCTTGCCATCAAGAACACCGCCCTTGATGACGAGAGCGGGGTTCTCCTTGGCGAAGTCACGCAGAGCCTTCGCCGACTCCACCGGGTCACCGGTGACGAAGGCAACAGCCGTCGGACCGGCGAACAGGTCGTCGAGCTCCGTGATCCCGACCTCGTTGGCCGCGATCTTGGTCAGCGTGTTCTTCACCACGGCGTACTGGGCGTTGTCACCCAGCGAGCGACGCAGGGTCTTGACCTGCTTCACCGTCAGACCGCGGTACTCGGTCAGTACGGCCGCGTTCGAGCCACGGAACATCTCCGTGATCTCGGCGACGGCAGCAGCCTTGTCGGGCCTAGCCATAGGCTTACGCCTCCTTCCGTGATGTCGAAGTCCGGCCGACCGCGAGAGTCGACCATTCGCGCCGCGGACCACCGGACGGAAGGAAAGCCCCTGCGGAAAAGCAGATGAGCCCCGGTGCGCAGGCGCACGGGGCTCAGCACGACCTCGACAGGTCCCGTGTGCGGACACACACGACCCGGAAGTCCAAGCTCCAAACAGTCCTGCGCGGGCTGACTGCGACTAATCGCAGATCCTTCGGCCGCGAACGTCCTTGCGGACGGACGGCGACAACCAGCGGTCTTTGGCTTCGGCAACAGTAGCCGGACTCCGCCGTCCGGGGCAAATCGCCCGTCGCGGGGCCGCCGGAGGGGCGCCGCGGGGCCGCCTCGGAGACCCTGCCGCCGGTCGGCGGGCAGGGTCAGCGGGCCAGCGGGGAGACGCTGCGGGTGCCGGCGTCCACGGTGTCCCCCTCGGCCGGGGCCTGCACCGAGAGGGGGCCGGCGAACTCCGTGTAGACCACCGTGTCGTCCGCCCGGCCGATCTCCCCGGTGCCGGTGCGCTGCAGCTTCACCAGCTGGTCCTTGTCGTTCAGCCAGAGGTCCAGGGTCAGCGAGACCGAGCCGCCCGGGGTCAGCGCGGCGCGCAGCCCGTCCCGCCGGGCCGGGCTCAGCTGGGTCTGCGCCGCCGCGTACCGCTCGGCGTCGGTGGTGACCCGGTAGTGCGCGACGGTCGCGTCCTCGGACTTCTCCTCGCCGACGAACTGCGCCTCCACCCCGTCCGCGGTGGCGGCGGCCAGCGCCTCGGCCGGGTTGAGCAGGTCGATCAGCCCGGCGTACGGGATCTCCTTGTGGCCGTCCGGCCCCGGCGGGACGGAGAACCGCTCCCAGTGCCGCCCGCCGAGCCGGGCCGTGGCGGCCGCGTCGCCGCCCTGGTAGGCCACGGTGTCGACGACGATCAGCTGCTCGGCCTCGGCCGGGGTGGTGCGCTTGACCTGGAGCGCCGTCTTCGGCAGCCAGAACAGCGGGCCGGTGCCGGCGTCCGACCCCAGCCGGTAGTTGACCTTGGCCCGGCGGGCGGTCTGGGCGTTGAGCTGGGCCGACAGCAGGACGCCGTGCGGGGAGCGGTCGGTCGGCTTGGCCGGGCCGGTCGGGGAGGCGCTGGTCGGCGTCGGTGTGCGCGAGGGCGTCGGCGCGGCCGCACCGCCGCTCCCGCACGCCGTCAGGCCGCCCGCCAGCAGCACCGCGGCCGTCCCGGCCGCCAGCCGCCGCCGCACCGCCATGCCCGTCTCCCGTTCCGTTCCGTCACCGACCGGCCGTCCCGCGCGGTCGCGTCCCTGCGAGCCACCATGCCACCAGCGGGCCGGTCAGCTCGCGGTGCCCCCCTTGGCCGCCCCGGCGATGTCCGCCAACTCGGCGACGTCGGACGGGTCCGGCGCCGTGGTGGCGACCTTGGTGCCGTAGTCCGAGTAGGTGACGGTGACCTTGAACGGGCCGGCCTTGGTGTCGGCCGCCTCGGACCGCTTCACCACCAGGTTGTCCGCGTCGACCCAGACGTCGACCGTCTCGCTGGTGACCCCGGCGGCATTGAGGTTCTTCTTCACCTGGGCGAGCTGCTCGTCGGTCAGCCCGCTGCCGCCCGCGGCGGCGGCCAGGTCGGCGACGGTCAGCTCGCCGGTGTAGTGGGTGGTCTGCTTGCCGCCGACGGTCTCCTTGCCGGCCTCGCTGACCTTGCCCGAGGCGATCAGGGTCCGCACGCCCTCGACCGGGTCCGCGCTCTTCAACTGGTTGGCGCCGACCCCGCCCTGGGCCTTGCCGAGGTCCTCGTAGCTGTAGTGCAGCCAGTGCTTGCCGCCGAGCTCCTGGACGGCCTGGCCGCCCACCCGCATGTACATCCCGTCCTTGAGGTACCGGGCGGTGAGGGTCGAGCCGCCGGTGAGCCCGGAGAGCTGCTTGCCGGCCGGCGTCGCCGACATGTCCATCTGCAGCTCGCCCTGGAGGCCGGCGGCCCAGGAGACGGCCCCGGTGGCCGTGATCCTGCCACCGCCGACGCTGATCTCCTCGGTGATCTTCGCGGAGGTCTGCGCGCCGGTCTTCTCGGTGACGAGCTTCAGGTAGGCCGCCGGGGTCAGCTTGACCGGGGCCTCCTTGGTCGGCTCGGCGGTCGGGGTGGGCGCGGCCGGGGTGGCCGTGGTCGGCTGCGCGGCGGCCGAGGTCGGCGCGGCGGGCGCGGCGTTGCCGCTCTTGTCGTCGCCGTTGCAGGCGGTCGCGGTCAGGGCCAGTGCGGCCAGCACGACGGCCACGGCGGTGTTGCGGGTGGTGGTTGCAGCCATGATTCCCCCTCCGAGGAGCTCCCGGGCGCACGGTGTGCCCGGAGCGGAAGCCGGTGAAAGACGAGCCCCGTGGGCTCAGTTGAAGAGGTCGGCCCGGTGGGCTCAGTTGAAGAGCTTGGCGAGGTCGGCCGTCTTGCCCACGTCGCTCGCGGCGGGTGCCTCGATCTTGGGAGCGGCGCCCAGGCCGGAGTACTTGACCGTGACGGTCGACTTCTCGCCGCCCTTGTCGCCGTACTCCTTGAGCTGCACGAGCTCCTGCTTGGCGTTGATCCAGAGGTCGACGGTCAGCGTCTTGCCGTCCTCGTCGAGCGACTTCTGCACGGCGGCGCGCTGGTCGGCGCTGAGCGCACCCAGGCCCTCGACGAGCTTTGCGGTGTCCTCGACCGCGTGGAAGTGCGTGGTCTGGACCCCGTCGACGGTCTCCGGTCCGACCTTGGCCGGCTTGCCGGCCTGGGCCGCCACGGTCAGCTGCAGGACCGGGTTGACCATCTGCGCCGTGGTCAGGAGAACCCCGGCCGTCGGTCCGAGGAGCGGGTCCTTGGGGTCGGCCTTGGCCCAGTGCCGGCCGCCCAGGGCGGCCGTCGCGGGGCCGCCGCCGAGGTAGAGGTCCTCGCCGATGACGCGGGCCTTGGTGCCGCCGCTCCCCTGGCCGGCCAGGTCGACCGCGAGCTTCTGGCGCCAGTCTGCGGCGCCGGTGGCGGTGTCCTCGGGCGTGACCACGGTGATGCTGCCGTTGCCGGCCTTCTGCATCACCAGGGCCGAGGCGGCCAGCGCCGCCTTGGGGTCGAGGTCGGCCACCTGGCCCGCGATCGCGTCGGCCGCGGACTTCGGGTCCGTCTTGGCGTCCGACTTGGCGCTGCTGCCGCAGGCCGCCAGGGTGGCGACCAGGGCGGCGGACGTGAAGACGACGGCACCGAGCCGCAGAGCGCGCATGAGCAGATCCCCCCGTTGCGACCCGGTCCCGGGTCGTTCCCAGCAGACTCTAACCAATCGCCGAGTCCGCTCCCCACCGGATATCCCCGGCCGGATCACCCCGCCGCGGCCGGGCCCTCCGGGGCTGTCCCCGTCTCCGAGACGTCCGTCGTGGTGACCACGGTTCCCGCACTGCCCTGGGCGCTGGCCCGGAGCCTGAGCAGGTGGTCGCCGGGCGCGACCCAGAAGTCGTAGCCGATGGTGGTGACCCCGCGCTCGCGGTAGTACACCAGCACCGCGGCGAGCCGCGCCTCGCCGATCCCCTCGTCGGCGGCGAAGAACTCGGCGACCGAGGCCGAGCCCCGGTAGTGCGCCACGGTGGTGCCGGCCAGCTGCTCGCCACCGAGCGAGGTGAGCTTGCCGGCCAGTGCCATGGCGTGGGCGCGGCCGCCCGGGTTGGTGACCAGCCCGGTGAACCAGCCGCCCGCGTACCCGCCGCCGTTGCCGCGCGGGTCGAGCGACTCGGCCGCGGCCCGCTCCGCGCGCCGGGCCGGGGCACCGTCGTACCCGAGGTCGAGGGTGCCGTCCTGGACCCGCAGCCGGCCGCTGCCCCGCTCGTCGGTGAGGGCCAGCTCGGCGTCGTCCCGGGCTCCCCAGGACACCGTGCCGGAGGCGGTGCGGCGCCCGTCCGGACCCTCCTCCACCGCCTCGATCCGCGCGCCGCCCACGTCGTCCAGGGCCTGCGCGGCCGAGAGCAGCACCTGCTTGGGCGGCCGGACGGTCGCGGCGCCGCCGTCCGGGGTGCGGTCCCCCGAGACGGCCATCAGACTGCAGGCGGTCAGGGCGCCGGCGAGCAGCAGCAGGGCGGCCCCCTGGGCGGCGGGGCGAAGGGCGGGCGGCACTGCACACTCCGGCGGTCGGCTCGCGGGCGAAGGTCCGGTCATATCGTCGGACCGGCCGAGCGTACGACGCGCGGCGCACCGCTCGACCCCCGCGCCGGTCTCGATCCGGACACAACCCACCCGCGGCACCCGCCTCCGCCACCGCCACCGGCGGACCGCCCCCGGACACGACAGCGGGCCCGCACCCCCGAAGAAGGGGGTACGGGCCCGCCGTACGGTCTACTGCTGCGCCCAGGACGCGGCTACCGGTCGGAGCGCACGGCTCAGACGGCGGCCGGGTCCTCCTCGACCAGGAGGTTGCGGGTGCGGTTCGGGTCCACCGGGATGCCGGGGCCGATGGTGGTGGAGACCGCGGTCTTCTTGATGTAGCGGCCCTTGGCGGCGGACGGCTTGGCGCGGAGCACCTCGTCCAGCGCGGCGGCGTAGTTCTCGACCAGCTGCTCGTCGGTGAAGGAGACCTTACCGATGATGAAGTGCAGGTTCGAGTGCTTGTCGACGCGGAACTCGATCTTGCCGCCCTTGATGTCGTTGACAGCCTTGGCGACATCGGGGGTGACGGTGCCGGTCTTCGGGTTCGGCATCAGACCACGGGGACCGAGCACGCGGCCGAGGCGGCCGACCTTGCCCATGAGGTCCGGGGTGGCGACGACGGCGTCGAAGTCCAGCTTGCCCTTGGCGACCTCGTCGATGAGCTCGTCGGCACCGACGATGTCGGCACCCGCAGCACGCGCGGCCTCGGCACGCTCGCCGGTCGCGAAGACCAGGACCCGAGCGGTCTTACCGGTGCCGTGCGGGAGGATCACGGTGCTGCGGACCATCTGGTCGGCCTTGCGCGGGTCGACGCCCAGACGCATGGCGACCTCGACGGTGCCGTCGAACTTGGTGGTGCTGGTCGCCTTGGCGAGGCGGATGGCCTCGAGGGGGGCGTAAAGGCGCTGGCGGTCGACCTGAGCGTCCGCGGCCTTCAGAGCCTTGCTGCGCTTCACTGCTGCTCCTGAATGGTGATGGGAGTTGTGGTGCCTCGGGCCTGCGCAGGCCCTACCACGGGGGGCGGGACTGAGCCGTCAGTCCCTGGCGGGACGGGACTCAGCCCTCGACGGTGATGCCCATCGACCGGGCGGTGCCGGCGATGATCTTCGCCGCCGCGTCCAGGTCGTTGGCGTTCAGGTCGGGCATCTTGGTGGTGGCGATCTCGCGGACCTGGGCGCTGGTGAGCTTCGCGACCTTGGTCTTGTGCGGCTCGCTGGAGCCCTTGTCGATGCCCGCGGCCTTCAGGATGAGGCGCGCGGCCGGCGGCGTCTTCGTGATGAAGGTGAAGGTGCGGTCCTCGTAGACCGTGATCTCCACCGGCACGATCATGCCGCGCTGCGACTCGGTCGCAGCGTTGTAGGCCTTGCAGAACTCCATGATGTTGACGCCGTGCTGACCCAGCGCGGGGCCGACCGGCGGCGCCGGGTTGGCCGCACCGGCGTTGATCTGGAGCTTGATAAGCCCCGTGACCTTCTTCTTCTTGGGAGGCATGTCTCTCCGGGTCCTTCCGAGAGGTGATTGCTGGTGTGTGCCGAACCGGGGCGACACCCGGTCGCCAGCACACACATCGGACCAGGCTAACGCGGATGCGCCGCTGGACCAAAACGGCTTTCGGGGCGGGGGCCGCAGCCCCCGCCCCGAAAGCCGGAGAACGTGACGACTAGTTCTTCTGGATCTGGTCGAAGGAGAGCTCGACCGGGGTCTCCCGGCCGAAGATCTCGACCAGGCCCTTGACCTTCTTCGAGTCGGGGTTGATCTCGTTGATGGTCGCCTGCAGGGTGGCGAAGGGGCCGTCGGTGACGGTGACCGAGTCGCCGACCTCGAAGTCGAGCACCTGGACCTCGACCGGGCGCACCGGCGAGGCCTTGCCGGCCTCCTTGGCCGCCTGGCGCTCGACGTCCGGGGCGAGCATCTTGACGACCTCGTCCAGGGTCAGCGGGTACGGGTCGTACGCGTTGCCGACGAAGCCGGTGACACCGGGGGTGTTGCGCACGACGCCCCAGGACTCCGGGGTGAGGTCCATGCGCACCAGGACGTAGCCGGGGAGCTTGTTCTGGCGGATGGTCTTGCGGTCGCCGTTCTTGATCTGGACGACCTCCTCCTGGGGCACCTCGGCCTGGAAGATGTACTCCTCCACGTTGAGGGAGACCGCGCGCTGCTCCAGGTTCTGCTTCACCCGGTTCTCGTAGCCGGCGTAGGTGTGGATCACGTACCACTCGCCGGGCATGAAGCGCAGGTCCTCGCGGAACTTGGCGACCGGGTCGACCTCGACGGCCTCCTCGACGGCCTCGGCCTCGGGCTCCTCGACGACCTCGGCCTCGGGCTCCTCGACGGCCTCCTCGGACTCCACGTGCAGCGCGGCCTCCTCGGCGGGCTCGCCGGCCTCGGCCTCGTCGTACGCCTCGGCCTCGTCCTCGTCGCTGTCCGCGGCGTCGACGATCTGCTCGGCGGACTCGGCGTCGTCAGCCAGCTCGGCCGCGTCCAGCTCGGCGGCGACATCCGCCTCGCGGACGGTCTCGTCGGCGTCGTACAGGGGGGACTCAGACACGGTGGCTGCTTCTTTCCTGGAGATGGTGAAGGTGGCGCGCTCCGGGACCGCTCCGGCGCCGCTCGCTCACGCGGGCGCCGACGGATGCCTCGGAGACTTCAACAGTACCGAGTCAACGGTAGCGGCCTCGTACGTCCGGCGCCGACAGCTCGACCCGGGCCGAAGAATCGGCCCGGGTCGGGAGGCTGTGGTGGAGGTGGTGCGGCTCGGTCAGCCGAAGATCCAGAGGCTGAGCTTCGAGAAGCCGTAGTCGAGGCCGGCCACGAAGGCCATCACGACGACGACGAAGACGACCACGACGGTGGTGTAGTTGACCAGCTCGTTCCGGCTGGGCCAGACGACCTTGCGCAGCTCGGCGATGATCTGGCGGTAGAAGAGGGCGAGGCGGGCGAACACGCCCTTCTTGGCACGCTTGCCGGACTTCTTCTCGCCCCGCTTGCGGTCGCGGCGCGACTCGCCGCCAGGCGTGGTCTCGGCAGCGCCGTCGGCACCCTCGGGGTTGCCGCTCTCAGGCGTTGCGGTGGAGCCCGTGGTCTCCGTCACTCGTCCTCACCTGAATCCGGGTCCTGCCGATCATCACCTGCGTACCCGATCGGGCACGAGCGGCCGGCTTAAGCGGTGCTGTTCGGTGCCCTCTCCGCATCAAGCCCGCTCGCTCTGTGGAGCGAACGGGCTGAATGCGGATCAAGCAGCAGGGCAAGAGGGACTCGAACCCCCAACCGCCGGTTTTGGAGACCGGTGCTCTACCAATTGAGCTATTGCCCTACGGTGCCTCGCGGCTCCAGTAGCGGCCACCAACGTACCGCATCTTCCGCCGCTGTATGCACAGGTGGTGGAAGCTGTGGCTTCTCGGTGGCCGTCGAGGAGTGAGTGTACGTGGTCGAGGGGTGTTTGGTCGAACCTCTTCCGTTTCCCGGCCGGTCCCGGGCGGTTTCCCCCCGTTCCTCCCCCGCCGGTCCGGACCGCGGCACGGGCCGGACCGCGGCCCCGGACTAGCGGGTCGAATTCCGGCCGCGATACGGACGGGCCCGTACATATGGTGAAACCACCACGCCCGGTCCGTCCCGGTTCTGCGACCATGCAGGCATGAGCGCTTCCACCCCGCAGCCCGACAGTTCCGTCCGCCCCGCCGACCGGCGCGTCTCCGCCCGGATCGGTGCGATCGCCGAGTCCGCGACCCTCGCCGTGGACGCCAAGGCCAAGGCCCTCAAGGCGGCCGGCAGGCCGGTGATCGGCTTCGGCGCCGGCGAGCCGGACTTCCCGACCCCGGACTACATCGTCGAGGCCGCCGTCGAGGCCTGCCGCGACCCCAAGAACCACCGGTACACCCCCGCCGGCGGCCTGCCCGAGCTGAAGGCCGCCATCGCCGCCAAGACGCTGCGCGACTCGGGCTACGAGGTGGACCCCGCCCAGATCCTGGTGACCAACGGCGGCAAGCAGGCGATCTACGAGGCCTTCGCCGCGATCCTCGACCCGGGCGACGAGGTCATCGTCCCGGCGCCGTACTGGACCACCTACCCGGAGTCGATCCAGCTGGCCGGCGGCGTGCCGGTGGAGGTCGTGTCGGACGAGACCACCGGCTACAAGGTCTCGGTCGAGCAGCTGGAGGCCGCCCGCACCGAGAACACCAAGGTCGTCCTCTTCGTCTCGCCGTCCAACCCGACCGGCGCGGTGTACACCCGGGAGGAGGCCGAGGAGATCGGCCGCTGGGCGCTGGAGCACGGCCTCTGGGTGCTGACCGACGAGATCTACGAGCACCTGGTCTACGGCGACGCGTCCTTCACCTCGCTGCCCGCCCTGCTGCCCGAGCTCGCCGACAAGTGCATCGTGGTCAACGGCGTCGCCAAGACCTACGCGATGACCGGCTGGCGGGTGGGCTGGGTGATCGGCCCCAAGGACGTCGTCAAGGCCGCGACCAACCTGCAGTCGCACGCCACCTCGAACGTCTCCAACGTCGCGCAGCGCGCCGCGATCGCCGCCGTCACCGGCGACCTCTCCGCCGTGCACGAGATGCGCACCGCGTTCGACCGCCGCCGCCGGACCGTCGTGAAGATGCTCAACGAGATCGAGGGCGTCGTCTGCCCCGAGCCCGAGGGCGCCTTCTACGTCTACCCGTCGGTCAAGGCCCTGCTCGGCAAGGAGATCCGCGGCAAGCGCCCGCAGACCTCCGGCGAGCTGGCCGCGCTGATCCTGGACGAGGCCGAGGTCGCGGTCGTCCCGGGCGAGGCCTTCGGCACCCCGGGCTACCTGCGCCTGTCGTACGCGCTGGGCGACGCCGACCTGGTGGAGGGCGTCAGCCGGATGCAGAAGCTGCTCGGCGAGGCCACTGCCTGACCGCCCTCCGGGCGACACCCGGCGGCCGCCCCCTTTTCACCCCTTCGGGGGATGGGAAGGGGGCGGTTCCCGTATCGGGGCCGGATACGGCAGGATCGGCGAATGGAACGCCTGTTGAACCCGCGAGACGTCAGGGACCTCCCCAAGGCCCACCTGCACCTGCACTTCACCGGCTCGATGCGCCCGGCCACCCTGCTGGAACTGGCCGACAAGCACGGCGTCCGGCTGCCCGAAGCGCTCAGCTCCGGCGAGCCGCCCAAGCTGCGGGCGACCGACGAGCGCGGCTGGTTCCGGTTCCAGCGCCTCTACGACACCGCCCGCTCGGTGCTGCGGGACGAGGCCGACATCCGCCGGCTGGTGCTGGAGACCGCCGAGGACGAGCGCCGGGAGGGCTCGCGCTGGCTGGAGATCCAGGTCGACCCGACCTCGTACGCCCCGCGGCTGGGCGGTCTGATCCCCGCCCTTGAGCTGATCCTGGACGCGGTGGAGCACGCCTCCGCGGCCACCGGCGTCGGGATCCGGGTGCTGGTCGCGGCCAACCGGATGAAGTCCCCGATGGACGCCCGGACGCTGGCCCGGCTGGCCGTCCGCTACGCCGACCACGGCGTGGTGGGCTTCGGCCTCTCCAACGACGAGCGCCGCGGCCTCGCCCGGGACTTCGACCGGGCCTTCGAGATCGCCCGCAAGGGCGGCCTGCTGGCCGCCCCGCACGGCGGCGAGCTGGCCGGCCCGGAGTCCGTCCGGGACTGCCTGGACGACCTCGGCGCGGGCCGGATCGGCCACGGCGTGCGGGCCGCGGAGGACCCGCGGCTGATGCAGCGGCTGGCCGACCGTCAGGTGACCTGCGAGGTCTGCCCGTCCTCCAACGTCTCGCTGGGCGTCTACGAGCACGCCGAGGAGGTGCCGCTGCGGCGGCTGTTCGACGCGGGCGTGCCGCTGGCGCTGGGCGCCGACGACCCGCTGCTCTTCGGCAGCCGGCTGGCCGACCAGTACGAGCTCGCCCGCGACGTGCTCGGCTTCGGCGAGGCCGAACTGGCCGAGCTGGCCCGCCAGTCGGTCCGCGGCTCGTGCGCGCCGGAGAGCGTGCGCAAGGAACTGCTGGCGGACATCGACGCCTGGCTGGTGGACGGCGCCGCTACAGCGTGACGCCGACCATCACCGGCTCGTTCACCAGCTCCACGCCGAAGGCCGCCCGTACCCCGTCCCGGATCTCCCGGGCGAGTGCGAGCAGGTCCTCGGCGGTGGCCGCGCCGCGGTTGGTGAGGGCCAGGGTGTGCTTGGTGGAGAGGGTGGCCGGGCCGCTGCCGTAGCCCTTGCCGAAGCCCGCCCGGTCGATCAGCCAGGCGGCCGAGGTCTTGGTGCAGCCGTCCGGCGCCGGGTAGGCGGGGGCGGTGAGCTCGCGCCCGGCGGTCAGGGCCAGGAAGGCGGCGTACTGCTCGGCGCTGAGCACCGGGTTGGTGAAGAAGGAGCCGGCGGACCAGGTGTCGTGGTCGGCCGGGTCCAGCACCATGCCCTTGCCCGAGCGCAACCGCAGGACGGCGCCGTGGGCGTCGGCCAGCTTGACCGGCTCGCCCTGCTCGACGCCCAGGTGACGGGCGGTCTCGGCGTACCGGACGGGGGTGGAGAGCCCGGCGTTGTCCTCCAGCGCGAAGCGGACCCGCAGGACGACGTAGCGGTCCGGGTCGGCCTTGAAGCGGCTGTGCCGGTAGGAGAAGGCGCACTCGGCGTTGGAGAGGGTGACCACCCGGTCGTCCCGGCGGTCGTAGGCGACCACCTCGGTGATCGACTGGGCCACGTCCTGGCCGTACGCGCCGACGTTCTGCACCGGGGTGGCGCCGGCCGAGCCCGGGATGCCGGCCAGGAACTCGATGCCGGCCAGGCCGTGCTCCACCGTGCGGGTGACCGCGTCGGCCCAGACCTCGCCGGCGGCCAGCTCCAGGACGGTGCCGTCCAGGGCGAAGCCCTCGGTGGCGATCCGCAGCACGGTGCCGGGGAAGCCGGCGTCGCCGATCACCAGGTTGGAGCCGCCGCCGAGGACGAGCAGCGGCTCGCCGGCCGCGTCGGCCTCGCGGACGGCGGCGACCACCTCGTCGTCGGTGGTCGCGGTCACCAGGCGGCGGGCCGGGCCGCCGAGCCGGAGGGTGGTCAGCGGGGCGAGGGGGGCGTCGAGTTCTACCAGCACGCCCCCAGCGTACGGGGAGGGGCCGGGCGGCCCCTCCCCCACCGGCGCGCCAGGGGTTGTCCGGGCGCTCAGGGCCTGTCTTCAGACCAGGCGGACGACGGCGCGGGACATGCCCAGCACCTTCTGGCCGCCGTAGGTCGCCACCAGGTCGACCTGGACCTTGCGGTCCTCCAGCAGCTTGGCCACCTTGCCGGTGACCTCGATCACGGAGCCGACACCGTCGTTGGGCACCGGCACCGGGCGGGTGAACCGCACGCCGTACTCCACCACCGCGCCCGGGTCGCCGACCCAGTCGGTGACCACCCGGACGGCCTCGGCCATGGTGAACATGCCGTGGGCGATGACGTCCGGCAGGCCGACCTCCTTGGCGAACTTCTCGTTCCAGTGGATCGGGTTGAAGTCGCCGGAGGCGCCCGCGTACTGCACCAGCGTGGCGCGGGTCACCGGGAAGGACTGCGCGGGCAGCTCGGTGCCGACCGCGGTCTCGTCGTAGCGGATCGCCATGGCGTTACTCCCCTGCCTCGTCGGCGGCCCGGGCCACCAGGGTCATGACCGACGTCACCACGTGCTCGCCGCTCGCGTCGGTCACCTCGCCGCGCACGGTCAGCACGTCGTTGCCGGCGAGCGACTTGATGTTGTCGATGGTCACCTCGACCGAGAGCCGGTCGCCGGCCCGCACCGGGCGGGTGTAGCTGAACTTCTGGTCACCGTGCACCACGCGGGTGTAGTCCAGGCCCAGCTGCGGGTCCTCGACCACCTGGCCGGCCGCCCGGTACGTGATGACGAACGGGAAGGTCGGCGGGGCGATGACGTCGGAGTGGCCCAGCGCCTTGGCGGCCTCCGGGTCGGTGTACGCCGGGTTGGCGTCGCCCACGGCGACCGCGAACTCGCGGATCTTCTCCCGGCCGACCTCGTACGGCTCGGTGGGCGGGTAGGTCCGCCCGATGAAGGAGGGGTCGAGCGCCATGGGCAACTCCTCGGAAGTGCGTGCGGGTGACGCGTGTGCGGGTGACAAAAAGACTCCGGGCCACACCCTGGAGGGGTGCGGCCCGGAGTCGGAGACCTGAATCACACAGGCCCGGTGACACGCGACAGGGTCAGCGGGTCTCGCGGTGCGCGGTGTGCGAGTTGCAGCGGGGGCAGTGCTTCTTCATCTCAAGACGGTCCGGGTCGTTGCGCCGGTTCTTCTTGGTGATGTAGTTCCGCTCCTTGCACTCCACGCAGGCCAGCGTGATCTTCGGGCGGACGTCGGTGGCAGCCACGGGAGTGCCTTCCTTGGACAATGAATAAGAACACAACAAGAGTAGCCGACCGGGAGTGCGATCTCCCGACCGACTACGCGGGGTAGCGGTGACCGGACTTGAACCGGTGACACAGCGATTATGAGCCGCTTGCTCTACCAACTGAGCTACACCGCCACAGTGAGCCGGAGGCCAACCGAAGCTGACTCCATTTCACCAGAGCCCCCATGCGGAATCGAACCGCAGACCTTCTCCTTACCATGGAGACGCTCTACCGACTGAGCTATAGGGGCGAACGAGGAAGACATTACACGTTCCGCGCCCAGAGGTGAAATCCGTATCCCGCCGCGAAGTCCGCAGGTCGACGGGCTGCACGGACGAGCGATCGAAGGCCTGGCGTTCGACCGGCCTCCGGCGGTGCGGCCCGACCCGATACGACTATTGCCCGCCTCCCCGCCGCCCGCGCCCGTGCGCCATAGGCTCGACGCTCATTGATCGGGACGGGCCGGGCCCCGTACGGGCCAGCGCGAGGAGGAGCCGGGCGATGGACAGCGCAGCCGCCGACGGGCCGCACTCCGGGCCCGGCCACTCGGCCAACCCCCTCGGGCACGGCCCGGTCCTGCTGCTCACCGACGCCCGGCTGGCCGACGGCCGGGTGGTGGACGTCCGGATCAGCGGCGACCGCATCCAGGCCGTCGGCACCGCAGGCAGCCTCGGCCCGCTGCCCGCCCTGCCCGGCACCCCCACCGCCACCACCGGCGCCCGGATCGACCTCAAGGGCTACCTGCTGCTGCCGGCCCCCGCCGAGGCGCACGCCCACTACGACACCGCGTTCGCCGCCGCACTGCCCGCCCCGCCCCCGGACACCTCGGCCGACCTCACCCGGCGGGTCACCGAGGCCGCGCTGACCTCGCTCGGCTACGGCGCCACCGCGCAGCGCACCCACGTCCGGATCGGCGACGTGCACGGGCTGGGCCGGCTGGAGGCGGTGCTCACCGCCCGGCAGGCGCTGCGCGGGCTGGCCGAGCTGCAGGCGGTCGCGATGCCCAGGCTGCTGACCGGCCGGGCCGGGGCGGACGGCCGGGCGCAGCTGCGCGACGCGTTGAAGCTGGGGGCGACGGCGGCCGGCGGCTGCCCAGAGCTGGACCCGGACCCGGCGGGGTACGTCCAGGTGCTGCTGGACGCCGCCCGGGAGGCGGACTGCCCGGTGGACCTGCACACCACCGGCGCCGACCCGGCGCAGCTGGCCCGGCTGGCCGGCGCGCTCGCGCCGCTGCGGCCCCGGGTGGTGCTCGGCCCGTGCGGGGCGCTGGCCCCGGGGGCCTCGACGGTGCTGGCCACCAGTGGTGTCCGGGTGGTCTGCCTGCCGCAGAACGGCTGCTGCACCGGGCTGGAGGGCCGGGCCCCCGGGATGCGGCCGGGGCTGCTGCGCGAGCTGGTGACGGCCCGGGTGCCGCTGGCGGCGGGCAGCGGCTCGCTGCGCGACCCGGCCAACCCGGTCGGACGGGCGGATCCGCTGGAGGCCGCGTACCTGCTGGCGTCGGGCGGGGTGCTGGAGCCGGAGGCGGCGTACGACGCGGTGGCCAACCAGGCGCGGGCGGCGCTCGGGCTGCCGCCGGTGCGGGTGGACGCCGGCTTCCCGGCGGAGCTGCTGGCGGTGCGCGGGGACAGCCTGGCGGGCGCGCTGGCGGGCGGTCACAGCCGCCTGGTGGTGCACAGCGGACGGGTCGTCAGCCGCACCAGTGCGGTCCGGGAGTTCGCGGACACGGTGGCGCTGGCACTGCCCCGGCAGTCGGGGAGCACGGGCGGGGGCTGAGCCCGGCCGGCCCTGCTGCGAGTAGGGCGAAAGGGGCGCGCGGTGCTGGCGCGCGCCCCTCCCCCACCCACTGACCGCCGAAGCGGCCGAGCGGCCCCAGGCATCCCCCACGGAGCGGGACCGCTGTTCTCGACCCCGACACTACGCCCGCGAACGGCCCGCCCCGGCCGCTCTTGACGCCCTCCTGTCGCCCGCGGGGCGGCTCTTGACGGCCCGTTGACGGGTGCGCCGCTCAGGGCTCGTAGCGGTAGCCGATGCCGGGTTCGGTGATCAGGTGGCGCGGGCGGGCCGGGTCGCGCTCCAGCTTGCGCCGCAGCCCGGCCAGGTAGACCCGCAGGTAGTTGCCGTGCCCCTCCTGTGCGGGGCCCCAGACCTCGCGCAGGATCTGCCGCCCGGGCACCAGCCGGCCCGGGTGGGCGAGCAGCAGCGCGAGGATCCGCCATTCGGTGGGGGTGAGCCGGACCGGTCCGTGCGGGCCGGTGACGGTGGTGGCGGCGAGGTCCACGGTGTGGTCGCCGATCACCGGCGCGGCCGGGGCGGGCGCGCCCGGGAGCCGGCGCAGCACAGCGCGCAGCCGGGCCAGCAGTTCCTCCATCAGGAAGGGTTTGGTGAGGTAGTCGTCGGCGCCGGCGTCGAGCGCGGTCACCTTGTCGGTGGCGTCGGAGCGGCCGGAGAGCACGATGATCGGCACGGCGCTGAGGCGGCGCAGGCCGCGGATGACCTCCAGGCCGTCCAGGTCGGGCAGGCCGAGGTCGAGCAGGACGGCGTCGGGCGCGGTGTGCGCGGCCCGGTCCAGGGCCTCGCCGCCGCTGGCGGCCGTCCGGACGGCGTACGCGCGGGCGCTGAGGTTGATCCGCAGGGTGCGCAGCAGCGCCGGTTCGTCGTCGACGATCAGGATCTCACTCATGTGCAAAACCCCCGGGGTGTGCGGCGGGCAGGGTGAGCAGCATGGTGGTGCCGCCACCGGGTGTGTCCTCGACCTCCAGGCTGCCGCCCATGGCCTCGGCGAGGCCACGGGAGAGAGCAAGGCCGAGGCCGACGCCGGTGGTGTTGTCGGTGTCGCCCAGGCGCTGGAAGGGGAGGAAGACGCGATCGCGGTCCTCGGGGGCGATGCCGGGGCCGCGGTCGACGACCCGGACCTCGACCCGGTCCAGGTGGTGGCTGGCGGTGACCAGGACGGGTGCGCCGGGCGCGTTGTGGCGCAGCGCGTTGGTGATGACGTTGGCCAGGACGCGCTCCAGCAGCGGCGGGTCGGCGAGGACCGCCGGGGCGGTGTCGAGGTCGAGCGGCTGCACGTGTGCGTACGGGTCGGGGAGGGTGTCCAGCGCGCGCGGCAGGATCTCGTCGAGGTGGGTCTCGGCGAGGTGCAGGGTGAGCGCGCCGGCCTGGAGGCGGCTCATGTCGAGCAGGTTGTCCACCAGCCGGGTGAGTTTGACCAGCGATTCGTCGGCGGTGGCCAGCAGTTCGGCCTGGTCCTCGGGCGAGAACTCGACGTCGGGGCTGCGCAGCGACCCGACCGAGGCGAGGGCCGCGGCGAGCGGGGTGCGCAGGTCGTGGCTGACGGCGGCGAGCAGGGCGGTGCGCATCCGGTCGGCGGCCTTGATCGGCTCGACCTCGGCGGCGACCACGGCGAGCCGGTCGCGTTCGAGGGCGGCGGCGACGTGGGCGGCGAAGGCGGTCAGCACGCGCTGGTCCGCGGCGGGCAGCCGGCGGCCGGTGAGGACGAGCACCGCGTCGGGGCCGACCGGGACCTCGGTGGCCTCCGCCGCCCGGCCGGGCTCGGGCCGGTTCCCGCTCTCGCTGGCGGCCAGCACCTCGCCGCCGGTGCGTTCCAGCAGGGCGACGGAGTCCATGCCGAAGGCGGTGCGGGACTTCTCCAGCAGGGCCGGCAGCGCATCCGCGCCGCGCAGCACGCTGCCGGCCAGCGTGGAGAGGGTCTCGGCCTCGGCCGTGGCCCGGGCGGCCCGGGTGGTGAGCCGGCTCGCGTGGTCGACCACGGTGGAGACGGTCAGCGCGACGGCGGCGAAGACGATCAGTGCGACGAGGTTGTTGGTCTCGCCGATGGTCAGGGTGTGGACGGGCGGGATGAAGAAGTAGTTGAGCAGCACCGAGGCGACCAGCGAGGCCAGCAGCGCCGAGGTGGCGCCGCCGAGCAGGGCGACCGCGACGACGCCGAGCTGGAAGATCAGCGCGTCGGTGGTCAGGTTGACCGTCCCGTGGAACTGGGAGAGGACGAGGGTGAGCAGGGAGGGCACCGCCAGGCCGGAGGCGAACCCGGCGGCGGTGCGGCGCCTGGAGTGGCGGCGGCCGAGCGAGGGCAGCCGGCCGCGGCCGGTGAACTCGTGGGTGACCATGTGGACGTCGATGTCCTCGGAGGCGTCGACGGTGGTCTGGCCGTTGCCGGGGCCGGTGAGGAAGCGGTTGAGCCGGCCGCGGCGGCTGGTGCCGAGCACCAGCTGGGTGGCGTCGTGGGCGCGGGCGAAGGCGAGCAGTGCGGTGGGGATGTCGTCGCCGACCATCACGTGGTAGCTGCCGCCGAGGGTCTCCACCAGCTGCCGCTGCTGGGCGAGTGCGCCGGAGGAGGCGCCGGCCAGGCCGTCGCTGCGGGTGACGTGGACGGCGAGCAGGTCGCCGCCGGCGGTGCGGTCGGCGATCCGGGCGGCGCGCCGGATCAGCGTCTCGCCCTCGGGGCCGCCGGTGAGGGCGACCACGACGCGTTCCCTGGTCTCCCAGACGCGGTCGATGTTGTGGCTGGCCCGGTAGTCGCGCAGCCCCTCGTCGACCCGCCCGGCCACCCAGAGCAGGGCGAGCTCGCGCAGGGCCGTCAGGTTGCCGACCCGGAAGTAGTTGGAGAGCGCGGCGTCCACCTTCTCCGCCCGGTAGATGTTGCCGTGGGCCATCCGGCGGCGCAGCGCCTGGGGGGCCATGTCGACGAGTTCGATCTGGTCGGCCCGGCGGACCACCTCGTCCGGGACGGTCTCGCGCTGGGGAATGCCGGTGATCTTCTCGACGACGTCGTTCAGCGATTCCAGGTGCTGGACGTTGACGGTGGTGATGACGTCGATGCCGGCGGCCAGCAGCTCCTCGACGTCCTGCCAGCGCTTGGCGTGGCGGCCGCCGGGGATGTTGGTGTGGGCGAGCTCGTCCACCAGGACGACGGACGGCTTCCGTGCGACGACCGCGTCGAGGTCCATCTCCTCGAAGTCCGAATCACGGTAGGAGCGTTGGACGCGTGGCAGGAGCTCCAGGCCGGTGAGCATGCCCTCGGTGCGGCGGCGGCCGTGGCACTCGATGTAGCCGACCACGACGTCCGCGCCGCGCTCCTGTCTGCGGCGGGCCTCGTCCAGCATCCGGTAGGTCTTGCCGACACCGGGGGCGGAGCCGAGGTACACCCTCAGCCGGCCGCGGCGGGGGCCGCTGCCGGGGGCGAGGTCGCGGGCCATGGACGCTGCTCTTTCGTCTTCGGGGCGGGGGTCGGGACGTGCGGCGGCCGACCCGGGCGCGGGGCGGTGCCCCTTGCCCGGGTCGGCCCGGTCTCACGGATCCGCCGGGGAATCCGTCACTTCTGTTCCGCCAGCGCGGTGTTGAGCAGGACGACGTTCACGCCCTCCTGGCCGAGGAAGCCGAGCGGGCGGCCCTCGGTGTGCTGCTCGACCAGCTTGTTCAGCTGCTCGGGCGAGAGGTTCCGGGCCTTGGCGACCCGGTCGACCTGCTCCTTGGCGTAGGCGACCGAGATCTGCGGGTCCAGCGACGAGCCGGAGGCGGTGACCGCGTCCACCGGGACGCTGGCCGGGTCGACGCCGTCGAAGGCGGCGACCACCTGCCGGCGCTCGTCGATCGTCTTGGCCAGGTCCTCGCTGTTGGGGCCCAGGTTGGAGGCGCCGGAGACCTTGCCGTCGTAGTCGTTGGCCGAGGGTCGGGGCTGGAACCACTTCGGGTCCGGCCGGGCCTGCTCGTTCTCGTCCTCCGGGTTCTGCTTGGGCAGGTTGTAGTTCTGGCCCAGCAGGCCGGAGCCGATCTCCTTGCCGTCGGCGGTCTTCACGATCGAGCCGTTGGCCTTCTGGCCGAAGGCGGCCTGGGAGATGCCGGTGACCAGCAGCGGGTAGGCGATCCCGAGGATCACCGTCATCACCAGCAGCATCCGCAGTGCGCTGAAGTGCGTGCGCAGGAGGGTGGGCAGGGGCTTGGACATTCCGGGTACTCCTCTCTCAGCTCAGACCGGGGATGAACTGGACGACCAGGTCGATCGCCTTGATCCCGACGAAGGGGACGACCAGACCGCCGAAGCCGTAGATCCCGATGTTGCGGCGCAGAAGCGAACCGGCGTCGGACGGGCGGTACTTCACCCCGCGCAGGGCGAGCGGGATGAGGCCGACGATGACCAGGGCGTTGAAGACGATCGCCGAGGTGATCGCGGACTGCGGGCTGTGCAGGTGCATGATGTTGAGCTTGTCCAGGCCCGGGTAGACCGCCGCGAACATCGCCGGGATGATCGCGAAGTACTTCGCGACGTCGTT
>NZ_JBIVDY010000013.1:93370-261236 GCF_044747365.1 Kitasatospora sp. NPDC090091 | reverse complement strand
GTCGAGGGCGACGACGCGGGTCTCCCCCTCCCCGTAGACCTTGTTCAGGCCGGTGGCGCGGGCGGCCGCCCGGCCGGTGCGGACGGCGGTTGCGGGCATCGTCACGGGGAAACTCCTGCGGGGACGGATTCGGATGATCGGGTTCCGTTCAATCCTCCCAATCCGCGCAGGTCGGAAGTGTCGCCCCGGGGTACGGAGGCCCCCCGCCGTCCCGGCGGGACGGCGGGGAGCGCTCTCCTCCTCAGGTATGACACCGACCCCTGAGGGCGCCGGGCCCCGAGACCATCGGGCCGGGGCCGGACCTCGGAGCGGGCTTCCCGGTCACTCGATCGCGACGCCCCAGTGCACCGCGAGGCCGGCCAGCCCGCCCGCCACCGCCTTCCCGGACGGCGCGAACGTCCAGGCACCGCCGCGCCGTTGGAACGAGCCGACCAGCATCGCGGTCTCCGGCATGCCGCCCGTCGCCGCCGCCCAGCGCTCCGGCCCGGCGGTGTGCGGCCCGTACGAGCCGGCGAGGGCCAGCCCGTGCACATAGCCGAGCGGTACGGCGGGCGGCTCCTCCTCCTCGGTCGAGACCGCGACCACCACCTCGTCCGCCCCGGCCGGCAGCCGCTCCGGATCCAGCGTCAGTTCGGCCGCCCGGACCGGCTCGCCGGGCACCGAGCGGGTGGGGTGGAGGCGCACGGCGCCGTCCGGGTCCTGCGGGTTGTTGAAGAACACGAAGTGCTCGTCGCTGACCACCCTCCCGCTCGCGCAGACGAAGGCGGAGACGTCCAGCTCCACCGCGTCCCCGCCGGCCGTCCGGCTCTGCCAGGACAGCCGCACGGTGGTGGCGGCCTCCGCGGCCTCGGCGGCCTCGGCGGCGGCGCCCGCCGCGGCGGCCCGCCGGGGAGCGGCGGAGCCCCCGCCGCCGAGCCGCCCGCGCAGGCCCTGCTCCGCCAGCAGCTCGACCAGCTCCGGCCCGCTCACCAGCGTCAGCGGCTTGTTGTGGATGTACTCGTAGGAGCCCGGCCCGAACCCGGCCGTGGTCACCAGGATGCCCTTGATGGCGCCGTGGTGGCGCACCGTCGAGTCCAGGTCGCGGACGGCGGTGGGGGAGACCGTCGAGCGGTACCGCTTGGCCTGGATGACGATCCGTCCGCCGGTCACCGGATCGAGGTCCTCCGCGACCACGTCCACCCCGGCGTCGCCGCTGCGGGCGGTGGTCATCACCCGGAACCCGCGCAGCCGGAACAGCTCGGCGATCAGCTCCTCGAACTCGATCGGGTCCATCTCGAAGAGGTCCGGCTCCTCCTCGCCGCCCTGCCCGGCCACACTGCCGCCGACCGTCTCCGGCAGCCGGTCCGGCCGCACCTCGTCCAGCCGCTCGGGCCGCGCCGACAGCTTGCCGCCGAGCCCCTGGAAGCACTCCACGGCCGCCACCCGGTCGAGCGCCAGCCCCGCGAACTCGGCCCGGTCCACCGTCACCGTGGACAGGAACCGCTCCGCCTCCCGGCCGGTCGCCGGGTCGATCCCGCGGACGAAGCCGTTCAGCACCACCGAGGCCAGCAGCCCGTCGCCGTCCGCCCGGAACAGCTCGGTCACCACCCGCAGCGCGCTCTGCGCCAGCACCTCCTTGTACAGCGCCTTGCGCTCGGTGGCAGGGCGGGCCACCTCGGCCTCCCGGTCGTCCGCCTTCACGTAGCGCACCCGCGCGCTCGACGGCACCACGTCCGCGCCCGGCAGCTCCCAGTTGACCACCAGCTGGCGGGTGGACGCCTCCCAGGCCGCGACCAGCCGGTGCGGGAAGCCCTCCGGCCAGCCCGCCGATCCGTACAGCACGGCGCTGAAGTACTCCTGCACCGCCTCCGCCTCGCCGGACCGCAGCCGCTGCAGCAACTCCCGGGTGCCGGCGGCCCGTTCCTCGTCCTGCCGGCGGTGCTGGGCCACCCACTCCAGGTACTGGCCGTGGTACTCGGCCAGCCGGCGCTGCCGGTCCGCCTCCGCGGCCTGCGCCGCGTACCAGTCCTGCTCGAACCGGGCCCGGGCCTGCGCCACGTACTGCTCGTACTGCTGCCACACCCCCGGGTTGCGCGCCTGCACCGGGTCCGGCGGCGGCACCTGGTAGCGCGCCTGGTCCGGCATCGGCACCGGCTCGCCGAGCCGGCCCGGCTCGAACGGCGGCAGCGTGCGCGGCGCCAGCAGCGCCTGCGGGCTGAACGCCGGCCGGCCCAGCCCGGCGGCCAGCAGCCCGCGCAACTCCTCGACCCGGCCGTCCAGTTCGGCCGTCCGCCGGGCCGCCTCGGCCTCCCGCGACTGCTGGTACGCCCGCAGCGCCTCGCGCTCGCCCCGCGCCGCCGCCCGCTGGGCCTCCCGGGCCTCGCGCTCGCGCCGCCGCTCCTCGGCCGCCTGGGCGCGCCAGCGGGCCTCCTCCCGGCGCTGCTGCTGCCGCTGCGCCTCCGCCCAGACCGCCAGCACCCCGTTGTTCCGCCGCCCCGCCACCGTCCACCCCTTCGCTCCGCACCCGACCGGCGCGGCGCCGGCCTCCCGGCCGCGCCGCCCACCGCGCCCGCCACAATAGAACGTGGACGGGCGAACCGGCGAAGCGCCCTGTGACCTGCGGCGGCGTCAGGGGCGGGCCGCCGTCGGCCGGCCGTGCGGATCACCACCTCGCCGACCGGCTCCCGGTCCGCGAAGGCGCGGAAGGCCTGCGGTGCCTCGTCGAAGCCGAACGCGCGCCCGGCCGCCGGCCGCAGCCCGTGCGCCGCGGCCGCGCGCAGCGCCGTCTCCTGGCCGGCAGGCGGCTGTGCGGCTGTGCGGCGGTGTGCCCGGGCGCCTGGGCGGCCCGGCGCCGTCGCGCTCGTTCCGATGCCCCCGGGGGTATCTCTGCTACAGTCGAAATCAGATACCCCGGGGGGTAAACCGTCAGAGATCGTGAGAAGGAGCGACCACGTGTTCTTCGTCGACACCCTGGAGATCGAAGGCCTCGGCAACCGCAGCTACCTCACCGGCGGCCCCGGTGGGGCGGTCGCCGTCGACCCGCCGCGCGACATCGACCAGGTGATCGCCGCGGCAGCCAGGCGCGGCGTCCGCATCGCCTACGTGGCCGAGACCCACGTCCACAACGACTACGTCACCGGTGGACTGGAACTGGCCCGGATCACCGGTGCCCACTACCTCGTCCCCGCCGGGGCCGACGTCTCCTACCGGCGCGTGCTGGTCCACGACGGCGACGACTTCGACGTGGACCCGGCCGAGGGCCTGAGCCTGCGGGCCGTCGCCACCCCCGGCCACACCCCGCACCACACCGCCTACGTCCTCAGCGAGCAGGGCCGCGACGTCGCCGCCTTCACCGGCGGCTCCCTGCTGATCGGCACCGTCGGCCGCCCCGACCTGGTCGAGCCCCGGCTCACCGAGCGGCTCGCCCGCGCCCAGCACGCCTCGGCCCACCGCCTCGCCGACCAGCTGGCCGACGAAGTCCCCGTTCTGCCCACCCACGGCTTCGGCAGCTTCTGCTCCGCCGGCCAGGCCGACACCGACGCCACCACCGTCGGCGCCGAACGCCGCCGCAACGACGCGCTCGTCAAGGACGTCGACACCTTCGTCGCCGACCTGCTCGCCGGCCTCGACGACGTCCCCGCCTACTACGCCCACATGGGCCCGGTGAACAGCGCCGGGCCGGCCCCGGTCGACCTCACCCCGGCGAGCCCCGCCGACCCCGCCGAACTCGCCCGACGCCTCGCCGCCGGCGAGTGGGTCGTCGACCTGCGCGCCCGCACCGCCTTCGCCGCCGGGCACCTGGCCGGCTCCTTCAACTTCGAGGGCGACGGCAAGCTCGCCACCTACCTGGCCTGGCTGATCCCCTGGGGCAAGCCCGTCACCCTGCTCGCCGAGAGCCCCGAGCAGCTGGCCGCCGCCCAGCGCGAACTCGTCCGGGTCGGCATCGACCGCCCCGCCGCCGCGGCCACCGGCGACCCCGCCGGCTGGCTGCGCCCCGGCGAGCAGCTGCGCTCCTTCCGGCGCGCCACCTTCGCCGACCTGGCGAAGGCGCTGACGGAGGACGAGCCACCGCTGGTCCTCGACGTCCGCCGCGACGGCGAGCGGAGCGCCGCCCGGATCGAGGGCACCCTGCACATCCCGCTGCACCAGCTGCACCGCCGCAGCGGCGAACTGCCCGAGGGCGTGCTCTGGGTCCACTGCGCCGGCGGCATGCGCGCGGCCGTCGCCGCCTCACTGCTGGACGCCGCCGGGCGGCAGATCGTCGCCGTCGACGACGGCTTCGACGCGGCGGCGGCGGCCGGGCTGCCGATCACCGCCGGCGCCGAGGGCACGGCCGGCGCCTGAGCGGCCTGGACTGCCGGCACTGCCGGCACCCAGTGCACCCCACCCACTGCACCGCCTGTACCACCGCACCACCCGGAGTCACTGCCCATGCACCGCCCCGATGACCCCCGCTGTCACGCCTCCCGACCGCCCACCGTCCGACCCTGTACCGCCCGGCCCCATGTCGCCCGGCCCCACACCGTCCGACCGCCCGGGCGCACGGCCGGCCGAACAGTCACCTGGCGCCCGCGGCCCGGCACGGCCGGGCGAATATCCCACGTCGTACCCGCTGCCGTACCCCACGCCGTACCCGGCGGTGCTCCGCCCCGGCCGCGCAGCGCCACCCGCCCGCACCCCGCCCGCCCGCACCCCCGGCGGTGCACGTGATCACCCTGGTACTGGCCCTCGCCGCCGGGGCCGTGGTCGGGCTCGTACTCGGCGGCCTCGGCGGAGGAGGCGGCATCCTGGCCGTCCCCGCCCTGATCTACCTGCTCGGACTGAGCCCGGCCGCCGCCACCACCGCCGGGCTGATGATCGTCCTGGCCACCTCGGTCTCCGCGATCGTCGCCCACACCAGGGCCGGGAACATCCGCTGGCGCGTCGCGCTCGCCTTCGCCGCCGCCGGGCTGCTCCCCGCCGCCCTCGCCGGAGCCGCCGCCGCGCGGCTGCCACAGTCGCTGCTCACAGCGGCCTTCGCCCTGGTCGCGGCAGTGGCGGCGATCCGGATGCTGCGCCCGGCCCGGCAGCGGGAGGCCGCGACGGCCGGCCCGGCGCGGGCAGCCGCCACCGGCGCCGGGCTCGGCGCCGTCACCGGACTGCTCGGAGTGGGCGGCGGCTTCCTCGCGGTGCCGGCCCTGGTGACCGCGGTCGGCCTGTCGATGGAGGCCGCCGTCGGCACCAGCCTCCCGGTGATCGCCGTGAACGCCTCGGCCTCCCTCGCCACCCGCGGCGGCGCTGGCTCGGGCCTGGACTGGGCGGTGATCGCCCCCTTCACCGCCGCGGCCGTGCTCGGCGCCTGGGACGGCAAGCGGCTGGCGGCCCGCTTCTCCGGCTCCACCCTGCGGCGGGCCTTTGCAGCCCTGCTGCTCGCCGTCGCGGCGGTCATGGGTGTCGACGCCGTCCTCTGAGCCCCCGTACCCCCACCCCCTCTTCACCACGGAAGGAAGTCTGTTGTGCCCACCCCCACCGCACTCACCCCCGAGCAGGCCCACCCCCGGCTGTCCACCCTCACCGTCGTCGACGTCCGCACCCACGGCGAGTACGCGGCCGGCCACGTCCCCGGCGCGCTGAACGTCCCGCTCGACCAGCTCGGCCGGGCCCTGCCCGCGCTGCGTGAGGCCGCCGGGCGCGGCGGGCTGCTGGTGGTCTGCGCCTCGGGCGCCCGCTCCGGCCGGGCCTGCACCGACCTCGCCGCCGCCGGCATCCCGGCCGCCACGCTCGTCGGCGGCACGTCCGCCTGGGCCGCCGCCGGGCACGCCGTTGACCGCCCCGAGGGCGCACCCGCCAAGGCGCCCTGGCCGATGGATCGTCAGATTCGCTTCGCGGCGGGCGTCTTGGTGCTGGCCGGCCTGCTCGTCGACCTGGTCCTGCCCGGCGCGCGCTGGTTCTCGGCCGCGGTCGGCGCGGGCCTGCTGTTCTCCGCCGTCACCAACACCTGCGCGATGGGCGCGATGCTGTCGCGCCTCCCGCACAACCGTCCGCGCACCGGCCACCGCCACGACCTGGCCGCCACGCTGAACGCCCTCGCCACGGGGCGCTCCGAGCCGGCCCCGCACACCGGCTCGTGACCGGCCCGCGCGCCCCCGGATCAAGGCGGCTCAGCCCCTGGTGAGCGTACCGATACCCGTCTTCTGCCCGTAGCCGGAGACGAGTTCGTTCCCCCGCGGTTCGAGATCGATCTTGCTTCCCCGTAGGCAGCGGCGCCCCGGCCGGGTGGCCGGGGCGCCGTGGGGCTTGGTGCCGGGGTGTCAGCTCTGGGTGGTGCGGCGGCGGCTGATGGCGACGAGTGCGGCGCCGGCGGCGACGGCTGCGGCGGCGCCGCCGGCCTCCAGGCCGAGGCCGTCGTTGGCGCCGGTGGCGGCGAGCTGGCCGCTGGTGGCGGTGACGGTGGTGGTGCCGCTGGTGGCCGGGGCAGGGTTGGTGACCGGGTTGGAGACGGCGGTGACGACCGCGGCGGTCTGCGCGGTCTGGTTGGCGGTCTGCTGCTGGCCGCCGGTGGTGCCCTGGGTCTGGGCCTGGGTCTGGGGCTGCTGCTTGGCGGTCTTCGCCTGCTCGGCCTTGGCGGCGGCCGCGGCGGCCTCGTCCTCGGCGCGGGCGGTGTACTGGCCCTCCTTGAGGAACTTGACGACGTCCGCGTAGGTGCCGTCGAGCGCCTTGCCGGCCGCTGCCTTCACGGCCGGGCCGCCCCGGAACATGATCTGGGAGAGCTTGACCCGGTCGTCGTCCTGCCGGGCGCTCGGCATCTCGACCGTCAGGAAGCGGCGCATGTCGGCGGCGGTGCCCTTGAGGGCCTTCTCGGCGGTCTCGCGGACGCCGGGGCCGGTCTCCTTGTCGGCGAGGATGCGCTCGATCTCCGCGCGGTCGTTGTCCTCGGCGCGGGCGGTGTACTGACCCTCCTTCAGGAAGGACAGGATGTCCGCGTAGGTGCCCCTGAGCGCCGCGCCGGCGGCCTTCTGGACCGCCGGTCCGCCCGTCTCGGCGATCTGGGCGGTCAGGACGCGGTTGTCGTCCCGCCGCTGCTCCTCCAGCTCGACCTCAAGGAAGTGGCGCATGTCGGCGGCGGTGCCCTTGAGGGCCTTCTCGGCAGCCTCGCGGACGCCGGGGCCGGACTCCTTGTCGGCGAGGATCCGCTCGATCTCGGCGCGGTCGCTCTTCTCCTGTGCGGTGCCGTGGTCGTCGGCGGCGTCGGACGCGGTGTCGGGGCCGGTGACGCCGGTGGGCTGCGGGTTGTCGGCGGCGGAGGCCGGCGACTGGAGCAGAACGGGTGCCAGCACGGCAGCGGCGATGACCGCCGAGACCTTGGGCAGCTTCATGCGCGTAAACCTGCTTTATGAGGAGAGATCGTGAACGCGGGTCAGCATAGATCGTTTTCCATGGTTGTCATACCGACATTTCCTCGCGGCAGCGGGTCCGGTGGACACGACCTTCCCGGCGGTCGCGCACGCGTCGACCGGGTCGTCGTGCAGCGGCGCCCCGGCCGGATGGCCGGGGCGTCAAGGTGTTCTGTCGGGGTGTCAGCTCTGGGTGGTGCGGCGGCGGCTGATGGCGACGAGTGCGGCGCCGGCGGCGACGGCTGCGGCGGCGCCGCCGGCCTCCAGGCCGAGGCCGTCGTTGGCGCCGGTGGCGGCGAGCTGGCCGCTGGTGGCGGTGACGGTGGTGGTGCCGCTGGTGGCCGGGGCGGGGTTGGTGACCGGGTTGGAGACGGCGGTGACGACCGCGGCGGTCTGCGCGGTCTGGTTGGCGGTCTGCTGCTGGCCGCCGGTGGTGCCCTGGGTCTGGGCCTGGGTCTGGGGCTGCTGCTTGGCGGTCTTCGCCTGCTCGGCCTTGGCGGCGGCCGCGGCGGCCTCGTCCTCGGCGCGGGCGATGTACTGGCCCTCCTTCAGGAAGTACAGGATGTCCCCGTAGGTCCCGTCGAAGGCCTTGCCGCTGGCCTTGCGGACGGCAGGGCCGCCGGCCTCGCCGATCTGGGCGGCCAGGACGCGGTTGTCGTCCTGGCGCTGCTTCTCCAGCTCCACCTGGAGGAAGTGGCGGAAGTCGGCGGCGGTGCCCTTGAGGGCCTTCTCGGCTGCCTCGCGGACGCCGGGGCCGGTCTCCTTGTCGGCGAGGATGCGCTCGATCTCCGCGCGGTCGTTGTCCTCGGCGCGGGCGGTGTACTGGCCCTCCTTCAGGAACTTGACGACGTCCTCGTAGGTGCCGCTCATCGCCGTGTTGGCCGCTGCCCGCACGGCCGGGCCGCCCCGGGACAGGATCTGCATGAGCTTGACCCGGTCGTCGCCCTCCCGGACCCTTGGCATCTTGACCGTCAGGAAGTGGTGCATGTCGGTGGCGGTGCCCTTGAGGGCCTGCTCGGCTGCCTCGCGGACGCCGGGGCCGGTCTCCTTGTCGGCGAGGATGCGCTCGATCTCCGCGCGGTCGTTGTCCTCGGCGCGGGCGGTGAACTGGCCCTCCTTCAGGAAGGCCTCGCTCTCCGCATAGGTGCCCCTGAGAGCCTTCTCGCCCGCCTTCGTGACCGCCGGGCCGGCGCCGTCGAGGACCCGAGCGATGAGGACCCGGTTGTCGGTGTGACGTGCGGGCTCCAGTTCCACCTCCAGGAAGTGGCGCAGGTCGGCGGCGGTGCCCTTGAGGGCCTTCTCGCCGACCTCACGGACCTTGGACCAGCTCTCCGTGCCCGCGATGATCCGCTCGATCTCGGCGCGGTCGCTCTTCTCCTGTGCGGTGCCGTGGTCGTCGGCGGCGTCGGAGGCCGTGTCGGGGCCGGTGACGCCGGTGGGCTGCGAGTTGTCGGCGGCGGAGGCCGGCGACTGGAGCAGAACGGGTGCCAGCACGGCAGCGGCGATGACCGCCGAGACCTTGGGCAGCTTCATGCGCGTAAACCTGCTTCATGTGGAGCGATCGTGAACGCGGGTCAGCATAGATCGTTTGGCGCGGTTGTCATACCAACGACTTCTGTGACAGGCGGGCGCCACCCGGTGTACATCGACAGGACCACCCCCGGTCCTTCGCGGGAGCGATGTGCGGCCGGGGGCGCCGCAGGCAGCCTGATCCCATGACAGAGCAGACGACGCACCGAGCACCGGCGCCGGCCGGGCGCCGACACCGCTCCTTACCCGCACGGTTGCGGACCGCCGCCGTGGGCCTCTGCCTCACCGCGCTCTCGGCCGCCGCGCTGGCGCCCGGGCCCGCGCAGGCGGCCGGCCCCGAGGAGCTCCAGGAACGCGGCGGCTACACCGCGAAGATCCGGCGGACCGAGTACGGCGTCCCGCACATCCTGGCGCGCGACTTCGGCGGCCTCGGCTACGGGTACGGGTACGCGTTCGCGCAGGACAACCTGTGCCAGCTGGCCGACCACGTGCTGACGCTGCGCGGTGAGCGGTCCCGGTACTTCGGCCCCGCCGAGGCCTCGGCCGACGACCCCCACGTCGCCAACCTGGCCAGTGACACCTACTTCCAGGGCCTGAACCGGTCCGGCACCGTGCAGCGGCTGCTGGACCGGCCGGCCCCGCTGGGCCCGACGCCCGAGCTTCGCCGGATGGTCGAGGGCTACGCGGCCGGGTACAACCGCTACCTGCGCGACACGGGCGTCGGGAGGTTGCCCGACCCGACCTGCCGGGGCAAGGAGTGGGTCGGCCCGATCAGCGCCACGGACCTCTGGACGCTGCTGCTGGACCTGAACACCGCCGGCGGCGCGTCCGCGTACAAGGGCCAGATCGGCTCGGCCGCACCGCCGGGCACCCCACGGGCCGACGCCGCACCCGCCGGAACCCCCGCACCCGCCGGAACGCCCGAACCCGCGCCGCGCCCCGTGCGCCCCGCGGGCGAGGCCGCCGACCTGGGCAGCAACGGCTGGGCCCTCGGGCGCGACGCGACCCGCGACGGCCACGGCATGCTGCTCGCCAACCCGCACCTCAAGTGGGCCGGCAGCGACCGCTTCTACCAGGTCCACCTCACCGTCCCCGGCGTCCTGGACGTCGCCGGCGGGAGCATCTACGGCACCCCGATGGTCGAGATCGGCCACAGCCGGGACCTCGCCTGGACGCACACCACCAGCTACGCCGACCACGCCTCGCTCTACCGGCTGGAGCTCGCCCCCGGCGACCCGACCGGCTACCTGGTCGACGGCCGGCGCGAGCCGATGGGGCGGCAGAGCGTCCCGGTGACCGTCCGCGCCGCCGACGGCACGCTCTCCACCGTCACCGCCACGCTCTACACCTCCCGGTACGGGCCGGTGCTGGCCGACGGCTGGTCCGCCGAGCACGCCTACACCCTCCGCGACGCCAACGCCGGCAACCTGCGCTCGATGAACGAGTGGCTGGCGATGGGCCGCGCCCGCACCCTGGACCAGCTGAAGCAGGCCCAGCGCACCTACCAGGGCATCCCCTGGACGTACACCATCGCCACCGACGCCGGCGGCACGGCCTACTTCACCGACAGCTCCGCCGTCCCGCACCTCACCGACGAGCAGCGCACCGGGTGCACCGTCGAGGCCGACGAGCTCGGCGCCACGCTGGACGGCTCCACCACGGCCTGCGACTGGGGGAGCGACCCGGACGCGCTGGTGCCCGGCGTCTACGGCCCGGCCAACCAGCCGGCGCTGACCCGGACCGACTACGTCGCCAACTCGAACAACGGCCCCTACTACACCAACGCGGACGCACCGCTGGCCGGGCTCCCCGCCGTCTACAACAGCGGCAGCCGGCTCGGGTCGCGCGCGCAGCTGGGCCTGCGGATGATCGACGACCGCCGCACCGGCGCCGACGGGCTGGGCGGCCCGGGGTTCACCCTGCCCACGCTCCAGGCGACCGCGCTCGGCGACCGGGTGTACACGGCCGAGCTGAGCCGCGACGACGCTGTGGCGATGTGCCGGGCCCACCCCGCGCCGACCGCGACCGACGGCACCGCCGTGGACGTCCGCGCCGCCTGCGACGTGCTCGCCGCCTGGGACACCCGCGCCGACGCGGACAGCCGGGGCACGGTGCTCTGGCAGGCGTTCCAGCAGGCGCTGGGCCGCAGCGGCCGGCCCACCTGGTGGCGCGTGCCGTACGACCCGGCGCAGCCGCTCACCACCCCGCGCGGGATCGATGGCGAGAACCCGGCGGCCCGGCGCGCGCTCGCCGACGCGGTGCAGCAGCTGTCGGCCCGGGGCACCCCGCCGGACGCGCCGATCGGCCTGGTCCAGCGCTGGGCGGGCATCCCGCTGCCGGGCTGCTCCGGCGGGCTGGGCTGCTTCAACGTGCTCACCGCCGGCCCGGCGTCGGGCGCGGGCGGCGCCACCCGGCCGGCCGACCTCACGACGATCCCGCACGGCTCCAGCTTCATGATGGCCGTCGAGATGACGCCGCAGGGCCCGCGGAGCCGGACGCTGCTCACCTACGGGGAGTCCGCCGATCCCGCCTCGCCGCACTACACCGACCAGACCCGCCTCTTCGCCCGCAAGGCGTGGGTGACGGAGCGGTTCACCGAGGCCGAGATCAAGGCGGCACCGGGCCTCGCGGTGACCACCCTGGTCCGCTGACACCGTCGGACCCACCAAGGGTGCCGGGGCCACCCGCCCCGGCGCCCCGCCGGTGCGATCCCTTACACCCGCGGGGGCCGTCCCCGCAGCTCGACGGCGGTCCGTCCGGGGCAGCGGGTAACCTCGCTGGTTCGGACGGAGGGGCAGGCATGGGCACAGGGCAGCAGGCGGGCGGCGGGTGGATCTCCACCGGGCTGCAGTGGCGGGACGGGCGGCCGGTGCTCAGCGCCGTGCACGGGCGCCGGGTGCACGAGCGGGTGGCGGAGCCCGGCACCGCGGTCGGCTGGCTGCTGGGCGGGCCCCGCCGCTGCACCGGCGCCTGGCTGGCCGGCGCGACCGAGCGGACGCCCTGTCCGCACCACGCCGCGATCGAGCCCGACGGCGGCGCCGTCCAGTGCGCCGCCTGCCAGAGCGTGGACCGCGGCCTCGCGCTGGCCCGGGACCAGATCCTCGACGACGGGCGCACCTACCGCCTCTACCTCGCCTGGTTCGGCGACGGCCTGCTGAAGGTGGGCCTGACCGCCGAGCAGCGCGGCACCAGCCGGCTGCTCGAACAGGGCGCGCTGGCCTGGACGTTCGCCGCCCGTGGCGCGCTGCCCGCCGTCCGCCGGGCCGAACTCACGATCGCGGCCTCGGGGCTGGCCCGGGAGCGGTTCAACGCCCGGACGAAGCCGGACCACTGGTGGTCGCCCGGCGACGCGGCGCACCGCCGGACGCTACTGCTGGACGCCCGCACCGCGGCGCACCGGCTGCTGGCCGGACACGCGGTGGAGCTGCTGGCCGACCACCCGGTCACCGACCACGTCGCGCTGTTCGGCCTGGCCGACGGCGCCCCGGCCGCCTACGGGCGGATCGAGACGCTGGCCCCGGGCGCGGTGGTCGCCGGGACGCTGCGCCCCCCGATCGGCCGCCATCTGCTGCTCGACCAGCCGGACGGCGGTGAGCCGCTGCTGCTCGACACCCGGCTGCTGACCGGGTGGACGCTCACGCAGGCCGCCGGCCGTCCGGCGTCGGGGCTGGTCGTGCGCCCGCGGGCGCGTCCCGAGGTGCCGGACACCCAGGAGGCGCTGTTCTGAGGTCTGACGTCCGACGGCGCGCGGCCGCCCGCCGCCGCCCGGGCGGCAGTCCGGCGGTCGCCCGCCGGTCCGCCGCCCGGGCGGCCGGCGGTCGAACCGCTCAGGCCAGCTTGCCGCGCACCCCGCCCGGGCCCGACCGCGCGCGGCGCGACGCCGGGGGCCGGGACGGCCGGACGTCGCTGCGGGCGGGCGGCTCGGCCTCCGCCGCCCGCCGCGCCAGTGCGGCCCGGGCGGAGGCCAGCGCCACCCGCGCGAGCAGCGGGTCCTCCCGCAGGCCCGCCGCGCGCTTGGCCGCCTGGCAGTCCGCGCACCAGACGGGCGAGGCGGGCCCGTCCGGGTACACCATGCCCTCCGGCGGTAAGTAGTGGGCGCCGCACTCGACGCACTCGAAGACCATCCTCATCCGACGATCACCGTCCCGGATCCGTGGCACCGACCGCATGGCGACCAGAAGGTGTCGACCCTCGGCACCATGCTCCCTTCCTCGTCCAGCTCGACCGAGGCTTCGGTCTTCTGGGTCCCCCCGGACCCGCCACACCCGGTGCAGGCCTGAACCTCAGGCATATGACCCTCCTTGGCGCGGGGACCCACCGTAGCGCGAATTGCCGCGCCCGGCGCCGCTCCTGACGAACGACCACCCGTGTGGGGAGCGCACGCCGCACCGGCACGCGCCGCCCGTGCGACCTGGGCCGGTGCACGACGGGCCCCGGACACGCCGGTGGGCCCCTCCCGTCCGGAAGGGGCCCACGGTGAGCTGCCGGCACGAACTCCGGGCTCAGCCCAGGGAGCTGCGGAGGAACTCGCGGTTCATCGCCGCGATGCTCGGCAGCGGGATGCCCTTCGGGCAGGCGGTGGCGCACTCGCCGGTGTTGGTGCAGCCGCCGAAGCCCTCGGCGTCCATCGCGGCGACCATGTTCCGCACCCGGGACTTCCGCTCCGGTGCGCCCTGCGGCAGGACGTTGAGGTGGACCACCTTGGCGGAGGTGAACAGCATCGCCGAGCCGTTCGGGCAGGCGGCCACGCAGGCGCCGCAGCCGATGCACTCGGCGTGCTCGAAGGCCGTGTCGGCGGCCTCCTTGGGCACCGGGGTGGCGTGCGCGTCGGGCGCGCTGCCGGTCGGGGCGGTGATGTAGCCGCCGGAGCCGATGATCCGGTCGAACGCCGAACGGTCCACCACCAGGTCCTTGACCACCGGGAAGGCCGAGGCCCGCCACGGCTCGATGTCGATGGTGTCGCCGTCCTTGAAGTGCCGCATGTGCAGCTGGCAGGTGGTGGTCCGCTCGGGGCCGTGGGCCTGGCCGTTGATGACCATGCCGCAGGCGCCGCAGATGCCCTCGCGGCAGTCGTGGTCGAAGGCGACGGGCGTGTCGCCGCGGGTGATCAGCTCCTCGTTGAGGGTGTCGAGCATCTCCAGGAAGGACATGTCGGGGCTGATCCCGGAGACCTTGTAGGTGGTCATCGAGCCGGGTGCGTCCGGGCCCGCCTGGCGCCAGATGCGCAGGGTGAGGTTCATGCGTAGCTCCGCTGGGTGGGGTGGACGTGCTCGAAGTCGAGCTCTTCGCGGTGGAGGACCGGTGCCGTGCCGGTGCCGGTGAACTCCCAGGCGGCGGCGTAGCTGTAGTCCTCGTCGCGCCGGGCGGCCTCGCCGTCCGCGGTCTGGCTCTCGGTGCGGAAGTGGCCGCCGCAGGATTCGGCCCGGTGCAGGGCGTCCAGGCACATCAGCTCGGCCAGCTCGAAGTAGTCGACCAGCCGGTTGGCCTTCTCCAGTGACTGGTTGAGCTCCTGGCCGGTGCCGGGCACCTTGATCCGGCGCCAGAACTCGTCCCGCAGCTTCGGGATCCGGTCGAGGGCGCGGCGCAGGCCGGCCGCGTCGCGGGCCATCCCGCACTCGTCCCAGAGGAGTTCGCCCAGCTCGCGGTGGAATGAGTCGGGCGTGCGGTCGCCGTCGACCGCGAGGATGAGGTTGAGCCGGTCGGCCACCTCGGCCTCGGCGGCGGCGATCTCCCCGTGGTCCGCGGGGACGGCCGGCAGCGGGTTGCGGGCCAGGTAGTCGTTCAGGGTCGGCGGGAGGACGAAGTAGCCGTCGGCCAGGCCCTGCATCAGCGCGCTGGCGCCGAGCCGGTTGGCGCCGTGGTCGGAGAAGTTGGCCTCGCCGATCGCGAACAGGCCCGGCACCGTGGTCTGCAGGTCGTAGTCGACCCAGAGTCCGCCCATGGTGTAGTGGATCGCCGGGTAGATCCGCATCGGTACCCGGTACGGGTCCTCGGCGGTGATCCGCTCGTACATCTCGAACAGGTTGCCGTACTTGGCGGCGACGGCGTCGCGGCCCATCCGGCGGATCGCGTCGGCGAAGTCCAGGTAGACGCCCTGGCCGCCGGGGCCGACGCCGCGGCCCTCGTCGCAGACGTTCTTGGCGGCCCGGGAGGCGATGTCGCGCGGCACCAGGTTGCCGAAGGAGGGGTAGATCCGCTCCAGGTAGTAGTCCCGCTCGGCCTCGGGGATCTCGGCCGGCGGCCGGGTGTCGCCCTTGGCCTTGGGCACCCAGATCCGGCCGTCGTTGCGCAGCGACTCGCTCATCAGGGTGAGCTTGGACTGGTGCTCCCCGGACCGCGGGATGCAGGTCGGGTGGATCTGGGTGAAGCACGGGTTGGCGAAGTACGCGCCGCGCCGGTGCGCCCGCCAGACGGCGGTGGCGTTGGAGTTCTTGGCGTTGGTGGAGAGGTAGAAGACGTTGCCGTAGCCGCCGGTGGCGAGCACCACGGCGTCGGCGGTGTGGGTGGAGATCTCGCCGGTCACCAGGTCGCGGGCGACGATGCCGCGGGCCCGGCCGTCCACCACCAGCAGGTCGAGCATCTCGGTGCGCGGGTGCATCTCCACGTTGCCGGCGGCGATCTGCCGCGACAGCGCCTGGTAGGCGCCGAGCAGCAGCTGCTGGCCCGTCTGGCCGCGGGCGTAGAAGGTGCGGGAGACCTGCACGCCGCCGAAGGAGCGGGTGTCGAGCAGGCCGCCGTACTCGCGGGCGAACGGGACGCCCTGCGCCACGCACTGGTCGATGATCTCCACCGAGACCTGGGCGAGGCGGTGCACGTTGGACTCGCGGGCGCGGAAGTCGCCGCCCTTGACCGTGTCGTAGAAGAGCCGGCGGATCGAGTCGCCGTCGTTGCGGTAGTTCTTGGCCGCGTTGATGCCGCCCTGCGCGGCGATCGAGTGGGCGCGCCGCGGGGAGTCCTGGAAGCAGAACTGCACCACGTGGTAGCCCTGTTCGGCCAGCGTGGCGCCGGCCGCGCCGCCCGCCAGGCCGGTGCCGACCACGATCACGGTGTGCTTGCGCCGGTTGGCCGGGTTGACCAGCTTGGCCTCGAACCGCCGCTGGTCCCAGCGCTGTTCGATCGGCCCGGCGGGGGCCTTGGCGTCGGCGATCGGAGCGCCGACGCCGTACTCGGCGTAGGGGATCGCGGTGTTCACGGCGCTCTCGCCGCTCTGCGCGCCCGGGGTGTGCCCGGTGCTGTCGGTGCTCGACGGGTTCACGGTGTTCAACTCACCACTCCGGCCATCACGGCCACGGGGACGGACAGGAAGCCCACGGTCAGCACCAGGGCGAGGCCGTTGGCGGCCAGCTTCAGCGCCTTCTCCCGGCGGGCGTTGGAGGCGCCCAGGGTCTGTGCGGCGCTCCAGAACCCGTGCCGGACGTGCAGGCCGACGGCCAGCATCGCGACGACGTAGATCACGCAGCTGTACCAGTTCGAGAAGGAGGCCACGATGTTCTGGTACGGCTTGCCGTGCTCGGCGTTGGGGTTCACGGTGAGCGTGGTCAGGTCCAGGATGTGCCAGACGATGAACAGCCCCAGGATCACCCCGCCCCAGCGCATCGTCCGGGTCGCGTAGCTCGCCCGCCGCCGCTTGTGCACGTACTTGCTCGGCCGGGCCGCGATGTCGCGCCGGCTCAGCTGGTACGCGGACACGCCGTGCAGCACCACGGCGGCCAGCAGGCCGGCGCGGGCGATCCAGAGGAACCACTCGTACCGCAGGAACGGCTCGCCGAGGGTGCGAAGCCAGTGCGCGTAGCCGTTCAGCTCGTCCGGACCGAAGAAGATCTTCAGGTTGCCCAGCATGTGGGCGACCAGGTACAGCAGCATGACCAGTCCGCTGACGGCCATGACGGCCTTCTTGCCGACGGTCGACCGCCACAGCGTCACCAGTGTGGACGGGTGCCGGGCCGTCCGAGTCGCGGTTGTCATGGCAGCAACGGTAGGGACGGGCCGTCCAGTGCGTCCAAGACATGATGCGGCTCGCCGCCATAGCCGGCACCTATCGTCCACGCCTATCCTGGCCGGGTGCAGCTCCAGCAACTCCGCTACTTCGTCGCGGTCGCCGAGACCCGCCACTTCACCCGGGCCGCCGAGGCGGCGCACGTGGCCCAGCCCTCGCTCTCCCAGCAGATCCGCGCCCTGGAGCGCGAGTTGGGCGCCGAGCTGTTCCACCGCACCCGGGGCAACATCGCCCTCACCGACGCCGGCGACGCGCTGCTGCCGCTCGCCCGGCGCATCCTCGCCGACACCGAGAGCGCCCGGCTGGCCGTCCAGGAGACGGTCCAGCTGCGCCGCGGCCGGGTCCGGCTCGGGGCGCCGCCGAGCCTGTGCACCAGCCTGGTGCCGGACGTGCTGCGGGTCTTCCGGGACCGCTACCCGGGCGTGGCGCTGCTGGTCCGCGAGGGCGGCTCGCGCGACCTGGTCCGCACGCTGGCGGCGGGCGAGCTGGACCTCGCGCTGATCATCACACCGCCGAGCGGCGAGGCGGCGCCCGCGCTGGACGTGACCGAGCTGCTGCACGAGGAGCTGGTGCTGGTCTCCCGGTCCGCCGAGGGGCGCCGCCGCAAGGTCCGGGTGGCGGAGCTGCGCGGGCGGCCGCTGGTGATGTTCCGCGAGGGCTACGACGTCCGCGAGGCGACCCTGGAGGCCTGCCGGGCTGCCGGGTTCGAGCCGGAGTTCGCGGTGGAGGGCGGCGAGATGGACGCGGTGCTCGGCTTCGTCGGCGCCGGCCTCGGCCCGGCCGTGCTGCCGGGCATGGTGGCGGCCCGCTCCGGGCTGGCCGTCACCCCGTTCGCCGGGCCCGGTCTGGGGCGGAACATCGCCGTGGCGCACGGCCGCGAGGTGCCGCTCACCCGGGCCGCGGCCGCGCTGCGCGAGACCCTGCTGGCCCACCTGCGGGACGCCGCCCGGGACGGCGAGCTGCCGCCGGGCACCCGGCTGCTGCTGGCCTGAGCGGGGCGCCGGCTCCGCGCCGCCGGGGTCCGCCGGGCCTTGCCGCCGGGTCCGCCGCACCCGACTGTTCGCGCGATTGGTTGGCAGGGTGTGCGAAGCACCCGAATCGTGATCCGGAACCGCCACCGGCCCGGAACCCCGTGTTCACGGGCGTGCGTCCCGTGCAGTGACCGCGGTGCCGTATGGTGCGTCGCCGCAGTGCCGAGCAGAGCAGTCACGGGCGAGCAGGAAATCACGGGGAGTACGACGCGATGGGCGACGGGAAGCAGCTGGACGGCAGACCGGTCGGGGGCGACAGCGCCCCCGCGGGCGGCGCGCCGGAGATCGAGGACGAGCGCCCCTGGGAGCTCCCCGACTACCTCCACGAGCGGGAGCTCGGCGCCGGCGCCAGCGGCCGGGTCGTGCTCGCCCACCACCGGGAGACCGGCACCCCGGTCGCGATCAAGTACCTGCACGGCTCCGTCGGCACCTCCGGCCTGCGCGAGGAGGCCGAGGTCCTCGCGGCCGTCGACTCCCCGCACGTCACCCGGCTCTACGAGTACGTGGAGGGCGAGCGCGGCTCGGCCATCGTGATGGAGCTGGTGGACGGCATCGCGCTGCGCGACCTGCTCCGCGCCGAGGGCGCCACCACCCCGGAGGCCGCCCTGGTGGTCCTCAAGGGCTCGCTGCTGGGCCTGGCCGCCGCCCACGAGGCCGGGGTGGTGCACCGCGACTACAAGCCCGCCAACGTCCTGGTCGACACTGCGGGCACCTCCAAGCTGGTCGACTTCGGCATCGCGGTGGCGCGCGGGGAGGAGGGCGACGTCTCCGGCACGCCCGCCTACATGCCGCCCGAGCAGTGGGCGGGGCGGCCCGCCTCGCCCGCCGGCGACGTCTACGCCGCCACCGTCACCTTCTTCGAGTGCCTGACCGGCGCCCGCCCCTACGCCGGCACCACGATCGCCGAGCTCGCCGTCCAGCACACCGAGGCCCCGATCCCGGCCGAGCAGGCGCCGGACCCGGTCCGCCCGCTGATCCTCTCCGGCCTCGCCAAGGACCCGGCGGACCGCCCCGACAGCGCGGCCGCCCTGGTCGAGGAGCTGGAGGCCGTCGCGGCGGCCGCGTACGGGCCGGACTGGGAGGAGAAGGGCTGCCTCGACCTGGTCGCGCTGGTGGCCCTGCTCGCGCTGCTGCTGCCCGGTGCCGGCGGCGCCGCGGGCGGCACCACGCTGGCCCACACCGCCCTGGGCGGCGGGGGAGCGGTCGGCACCGAGGCGGCCGGCACCGTCCTCACGGCGGGCCTGGACGCCGCCGCCGAGGCCGGCACCGCTCCGGCGGCCCCGGTCCGCGAGACGCTGGTGCGCCGCGGGGCGCGGCTCGGCAGCCGCGGCAAGGCGCTGGTCGGGGTCGTGGCCGGCACCCTGACCCTGGCCACCCTGGCGGGCATGGCGATGGCGGGGGCCGCCGACGGCGGCGCCCACACGGTCACCGGCGGGGCGGCCCCCGAGGCCACCACCACGCTCGGCACGACCGACCCGACCGGCGGACCGTCGCCCGCGGCGAGCAGCGCCACCGACACCCCGTCCGCCTCGCCGTCCGCCTCGACGGACACGCCGTCGGCCTCCGGCAGCCCGAGCGCCACCGCCACGGCCGGCTCCCCGACGGCCGGACCCTCCGGCGCTTCGCCGACCGGTGGGGCACCGACCACCAAGGGCGCCCCGCCGGCCACCGGAGCCCCCGCGCCCGGGCAGCCGACCCCGCCGCCCGCCGGCCCGGCCTCGCCGCCCCCGACGGCCCCGCCCGCCGGTCCGGCCGCCCCCACGACCGTCGTCGCTCCGACGTCGGTCGTCACCCCCACGCCGACCCCGACCGTGGCGCCGGCCACCCTCGCGGTCAGCACGGTGAACCTGGACGCGCTGACCTGCAGCGGCCGTTGGAGCCTGAGCGCGACGGTCACGGTGGTCGCCCAGGGCACCGGCAGCGGGACGCTGACGCTGAGCTGGTTCCACACCTCCGGCGGACGGTCGGTCACCGTCGCGACCGACACGGTGGCGATCCAGGGCGGTCGCGCCACCGTCACCCGGGCGCACGACTTCGGCTCGGCCGACACCTTCCCGACCTGGGGCGTGCGGATCGGCACCAGCCCGGCGGCGGGCAAGCCGGGCAAGACGTCGGACACGGTCAACGCCTTCGTCTGCGACCCGCCCCGCTGAGCCCGCGCCCCTGAGCTTGAGCCGCTGAGCCCGAGCCCCTGAGCCCGAGCCCCTGTGCCGGTGCCGTCGAGTCGGCGCCGGCACGCCTCCCCCCGATCCGGTCCGTCACCGACCGGCCCCGAACCACTCGTCCCCACCCCGCTCTCCGGAGGAGCCATGCCCACGTCCCGCCCCGACTCCGCCGCGGCCCCGGCGCCCGAACCGGACCGGACCGTCCGGCTCGGCGCGGCCCCGGAGGGCGCCGAGCAGACCGTCCGGCTCGGGTCCGGTCCGGCGACGGAGGAACTGACGGTGCGCCTCACCGGAGCCCCGGAGGACGTCGAGCAGACGGCCCGGCTCGGCTCGGAGGCGGTGGAGGAGACCGTGCGGCTGGCCGGAGGCTCGGGAGCCGTCGAGGAGACGGTCCGGCTGGCCGGAGGCTCGGGAGCCGTCGAGGAGACCGTGCGGCTGGAGTCCGGTCCGGTGACGGGGGAGCGGACCGTCGAGCAGGCCCGGACGGCCGTGGCACCGGCCGCCGCCGGGCCGGACGCCGAGGCCACCGTCCGGCTCGACGCCGACGACCCCGGGAGCGCGACCTTCCTCGACCCCCGGGTCTGGGGCGGCGCCCCGGAGGCAGGGGAGACCGGCACTCTGGTGGACACCCGGACCGGCGGCAGGACGGTGCCCGCCCCGCCGGCGGCGAACGAGGAGGACGCGACCGGCACCGTGGAGAGCAGCGCCACCAACCCGACCGGCTCCTCGCCGACCGGCGGCACGAAGTCCACCGGTGACGCGCAGGAGGAACGTTCCTTCGCCCCCGGCGAGCTGCGGCGCTTCGGCCCCGGCGTCCCGCCGCAGGCCGCCGCCGTCTGGCACGGCGCCACCCTCCCGGACCAGCAGCAGCCGGAACGCCGCCGGGCGTCCCGGTGGCTGGTGCCGCTGGCGGTGCTGCTCGCCGTCCTGGCCCTGCTGGCCTTCCTGTTCTGGCGCTTCACCTCGCCCGCCCTGGCGGTCACCGGCGTCGGCGTGACCACCGACCCGGCCGGCCCCGGCTGCGGCGGCACGGCGGTGATCACGGCGGCGGTGGAGACCAACGGCGGCGCCGGTACCATCCGCTACCGCTGGCTGCGCAGCGACGGCACCACCTCCGACGAGATCCGCCAGGACGTCGAGTCCGGCGCCCGCAAGGCCGACCTGGTGCTGCGCTGGAGCTTCGAGGGCCGCGGCGAGCTCCAGGCCACCGCGACCCTGCAGATCCTCGCCCCGGACACCCGCACCGCAGCCACCTCCTTCCCCTACCGCTGTTCCTGAGCGGCGCGTACGGAGTGCTCGGGAGGCCCGCCTCCTCCCGGCCCCGGGGCGGTGAGGGGTTTCCACCGACTCGCGGACGGACGCGAACGGGCCCGGGGCTGCTGCCCCGGGCCCGTTCGCGTCGCCGGGGTGGGTCAGGCCGGGAGGACGGCCTCGATCGCGGCGATGACCTCGTCCGACTCCGGCTCGGTGCGCGGGCGGATCCGGGCGGCCACGGTGCCGTCCGGGGAGACGAGGAACTTCTCGAAGTTCCACGCGATGTCGCCCGCCTGGCCCTCGGCGTCGGCGGTGCGGGTCAGCACCTCGTAGAGCGGGTGCCGGTCGTCGCCGTTGACGTCCGTCTTCTCGAACAGCGGGAAGGAGACACCGTAGGTGGTGGAGCAGAAGGTCTGGATCTCCTCGGCGCTGCCCGGCTCCTGCCCGGCGAACTGGTTGGACGGGAAGCCCAGCACGGTGAAGCCGCGCGCGGCGTACCGCTCCTGGAGCCGCTCCAGGCCCGCGTACTGCGGGGTCAGGCCGCACTTGGAGGCGACGTTGACGATCAGCAGCGCCTTGCCCTTGTAGTCGCCCAGCGAGGCGGCCTCGCCGGAGAGGGTGCGCAGCGGGATGTCGTACAGGCTCACGGAGATGCCCTTCGTTCGGTCGGACGGGTCGGTATCGGAACAGGGGTGTGCGGAGCGCGCCGGGGCGCGACTCACCGTGGCGCACAACTCCCGAGTGCGCCGGTCTGTTCCCGATCGTCATTCGACCAGGTCAGGCGGTCTGCCAGGGCGAATGCCGACGGAGGTGTACGACCGGCCGGCGGCCGGGTTCGGACCGTACCCGAAGTGGGGAACCCGTCGTCCCGCGGCCGCGTCGACGGCTGCGGGACGACGGGCCGAGGGGGCTGGCGATGCGGGACCGGGAGCAGGACGGCACGGGATCGGAGAGCGGCGAGTGGGAGCTGCCGGAGTACCGCCACATCCGGGAGCTCGGCGCGGGCGCGGCCGGGCGGGTGGTGCTCGCGCACCACGACCCCACCGGCACACCGGTCGCGATCAAGTACCTGCACGACGCGGCGGGCGGAGCCGGGCTGCGCCGGGAGGCCGCCGTCCTGGCCCGGGTGGACTCGCCCTACGTGACCCGGCTCTACGAGTACGTGGAGAGCGGGCCGTACGCGGCGATCGTCATGGAGCTGATCGACGGCATCTCGCTGCGCGCGCTGCTCCGGGAGGAGGGGGCGACCACCCCGGAGGCGGCGCTGGTGGTGCTCAAGGGCTCCCTGCTGGGGCTGGCCGCCGCGCACGCGGTCGGGCTGGTCCACCGCGACTACAAGCCGGCCAACGTGCTCGTCGCGGCGAACGGCACCACCAAGCTGGTCGACTTCGGCATCGCCGTGCCGAGCGGCGACGACCGGGACATCTCCGGCACCCCGGCGTACCTGGCGCCCGAGCAGTGGACCGGCGCGCCGGCCTCGCCCGCCGCCGACGTCTACGCGGCGACCGTCACCTTCTTCGAGTGCCTGACCGGCGCGCGCCCGTACACCGGCGGGACGCTGGCGGAGCTGGCGGTCCAGCACCAGGAGTCGCCGGTGCCGGACGGGCTGGTCCCGGAGGCCGTCCGGTCGCTGGTCCGCGCCGGTCTGGCGAAGCGGCCGGGGGACCGGCCGGCCGGGGCGGCGGAGTTCGTCCGGCTGCTGGAGGCCGTGGCCACGGCCGGGTACGGCCGGCGCTGGGAGGAGCGCGGCCGGTCCGACCTCGCCGCGCTGGTCGCCCTGCTGGCCATGCTGCTGCCGTGGGGCGCGGCCGTCCCGCTGCCCGGGGGGACGACGGCGCTGGCGCACACCGAGCTCGTGGCCGCCCAGGGTGCCGCGGCGAGCCGGGGTGAGCACGTGCGCGGCGGCGGCTCCACGGCGACCAGGGCCGAGCACCCGCGCGGGGGCGCCTCCGCGAGCCGGACGGTGCGGCGGTTGGGGCTGCACGGGCGGGTCCGGGCCGAGCATCCGCGACGCCGGCGCGCCAGGGCGGTCGCCGGCGCGGTGGCGAGCACACTGGCCGTGGCCACGCTGGCCGCGGTGGCGGTCGCCGGAACCGGCGACCGCGGGGAGCGGACCGGGCTGGGCAGTCCGATGCCGCAGCTCACCACCACCCTGGGCCCGGTGGGCGGCGGTGGCGGGGAGACGACGGAGGCGCCGTCCGGCCCCACGACATCCGCCGCGTCCTCCGGCGGCCGGACGCCCACCGAGCCGGCGTCCTCCGCGAAGAGCGCGCCGCCGTCCCCGTTCGAGTCCCCGTCTCCGACTCCTTCGCCGACGTCGCAGCCGCCCCGGCCCTCGCCGTCGACGCCGCCGACCACCGGTACGACGTCGGGCCGCTCGCCGAGCCCGACTCCGAGCCGTCCGCCCGGCCCGCCGCCCACCCCGGGCACCACCACGTCGTCCACGGCCAGGCTCACGGACACGCCGCGGACCACCCCGCCGACCACCTCGTCGTCCCGCCCCGTCAGCCCCCCACCACCGCCGCCGCCGACCGTCACCACCCCGCCGCCGGTGACCCGGGTGGCCTCGCTGGGCATCGACTCGCTCAACTGCCAAGCCGGCCACTGGGGGACCCAGGCCACGATCACCGTCGTGACGTCCGGGCCGTCCGGGGCCACGCTCACCCTCTACTGGCAGCACCGCTCGGGCGCGAACAGCACGCCGGTGACCGTCGCCACCGAGACCGTGCGGCTCGGCACCGGCTCCACCACCCTCACGCGGTCCCACGAGTTCGGCGAGGACGGGGCGCGCCTGTGGGGTCTCCGGGTCGTCACCGATCCGAAGCCGGACAGCACGACGACGACGGGCTACCGGGAACTGAACGCCGTCAGCTGCCAGGAGCCGGGGTGATCCGCGCCCTGGTTCCTCCGGCTCGTCCCGCCGTCCGTTCGCCTTGCACGTCTCGGAGGTTCCCATGTCCCTGCCCCGACCGGAGCCCGGCCCCGGTTCCGACTCCGACCGGACCGCCCGGCTCGGCGGCGGCCCGCTGCCCGAGCGGACCGTCCCGCTCGGCCGCGCTGCGCCCGCCGCCGAGGAGGCCGAGTGCGCCACCTACCTCGACCCGACCGTCTGGGGCACCGCGACGGCGGGCACCGCACCGGCGCCGCCGCGTCACGAGCCGCCGCAGCCCGAGCCGCCACCGCATGAGCCACCGCCGTACGAGCCACCGCGGTACGAGGTGCACCGGTTCGGCCCCGGCGTGCCGCCGGTGGCAGCGGCGGTCTGGCACGGCCCGCCGTCCGAGCCGCCGCTGCCGCCCCGGCGGCGCCGGGGCGTCCGGTGGCTGCTCCCGGCGGCCGTCCTGATCGTCCTGCTCGCGTTCCTCCTGGTCCGCTGCCGGGCCGAACCGCCGCTGGCCCTGGGCGGCGTCACCGTCGCCGCCGAACCGGCGGGCGGCCCGCCGTGCGGCGGAACGGCCGTGATCACCGCGACGGTCGTCACCGACGGCCACGCCGGCACCATCCGCTACCGCTGGCTGCGCAGCGACGGCACGTCCTCCGGCGAGCTGGTGCAGCCGGTGCAGTCGGGCGAGCGCCGGGCGGACCTGGTGCTGCGGTGGAGCTTCGACGGCCGCGGCACGATGCAGGCGACCGCGACCGTGGACATCCTCGCGCCCCGGCACCTGGGTGCGGCCACCTCGTTCACCTACGCCTGCCAGGGCTGAGCCGCCGACCGGGGCTGACCCTGCCCGGGTGGAGCCACCGGCCGGGGCCGGGTGCCGACGGAACGGCCCCGGCGGGACAACGCGAACGGCCCCGGTGGCGCCGCGGACGCGGTGCCACCGGGGCGAGGGGGACGCTCGGGCTCAGACCTTGAGGGTCTTGATCGCCGTCGGGGCGTGCTCCGGCAGCGAGGCCAGCTCCTCGAACTCGGTCACGTTGCTCATGTCGACCGTCTTGCTCATCGAGATGTTGGTGACGCGCTCCAGGATGGCCTCGACCACGACCGGGACCTGGTGCTCGACGGCGAGCTTCTTGGCCTCCTCGAAGGCGGCACCGAGCTCGTTCGGGTCGGTGACCCGGATCGCCTTGACGCCCAGGCCCTCGGCGACCTTGACGTGGTCGACGCCGTAGACGCCGATCTCCGGTGTGTTGATGTTCTCGAACTCCAGGTTGACCTGGAAGTTGATGTCCAGGTTGACCTGGGCCTGGCGGATCAGGCCCAGGTAGGCGTTGTTGACCAGGACGTGGACGTACGGGACCTTGTGCTGGGCCGCGACCGCCAGCTCCTCGATCATGAACTGGAAGTCGTAGTCGCCCGAGAGCGCGACGATCGGGGTCTCCGGGTCGGCGGTGGCGGCGCCGATCGCGGCCGGGATGGTCCAGCCGAGCGGGCCGGCCTGGCCGCAGTTGATCCAGTGGCGCGGCTTGTAGACGTGCAGGAACTGCGCGGCGGCGATCTGCGAGAGGCCGATGGTGGTGACGTAGCGGGTCTCCGGGCCGAAGGCCTTGTTCATCTCCTCGTACACGCGCTGCGGCTTGATCGGGATGTTGTCGAAGTGCGTGCGCCGCTGCAGGGTGGCCTTGCGCTCCTGGGCGGCGGCGGCCCAGTCGCCGAAGTCGGGGAGCCGGCCCGCGGCCTTGAGCTCCTTGGCGACCGTGATGAAGAGCTCCAGCGCGGCCTTGGCGTCGGAGGCGACCCCGTAGTCCGGGGCGAAGATCTTGCCGATCTGGGTCGGCTCGATGTCGACGTGGACGAACGCGCGGCCCTTGGTGTAGGCCTCCATGTTGTACCCGGTGTGACGGTTGGCCCAGCGGTTGCCGATGCCCAGGACGAAGTCCGAGGCGAGGAAGGTCTCGTTGCCGTAGCGGTGCGAGGTCTGGACGCCGACCATGCCGGCGGCCAGCTCGTGGTCGTCCGGGATGGTGCCCCAGCCCATCAGGGTGGAGATGACCGGGACGCCGGTGAGCTCGGCGAACTCGACCAGCAGGTCGGAGGCGTCGGCGTTGATGATGCCGCCGCCGGCGACGATCAGCGGACGCTCGGACTCCAGCAGGAAGCCGATGGCCTTCTCGATCTGGGCCCGGGTCGCGGACGGCTTGTAGACCGGCAGCGGCTCGTAGGTCTCCGGGTCGAACTCGATCTCGGTCAGCTGGACGTCGATCGGCAGGTCGATGAGGACCGGGCCGGGACGGCCGGAGCGCATCAGGTGGAAGGCCTGCTGGAAGACGCCGGGGACCTGCGCGGCCTCCAGGACGGTGGTGGCGGCCTTGGTGACCGGCTTGGCGATCGAGGCGATGTCGACGGCCTGGAAGTCCTCCTTGTGGAGCTTCGAGACCGGTGCCTGGCCGGTGATGCAGAGGATCGGGATGGAGTCCGCGATCGCCGAGTACAGGCCGGTGATCATGTCGGTGCCGGCGGGGCCGGACGTACCGATGCAGACACCGATGTTGCCCGCCTTGGCGCGGGTGTAGCCCTCGGCCATGTGCGAGGCGCCCTCGACGTGGCGGGCGAGCGTGTGCTTGATGCCGCCGACGTTCTTGAGCTCACGGTAGAAGGGGTTGATCGCCGCGCCGGGCACGCCGAACGCTTGCTCAACACCCTCGCGCTTGAGGATCTCCACGGCCGCGGCGGCGGCGGTCATACGAGGCATCGGGTTTCTCCTGCGTCGGCCCGCTGTGGGTCGGAGGGCTCATCTCCAGAATTCCACCATACGGAAGAACGGTTTCTGTATGCGGAAACAAGGTACGGCGGGGTCTGTCGGGGCGTCAAGGGGACTTTCAACGGAATGTAGAAGGCGGCCGGCTGCGGGGAACCCGCAGGTCGCGGGCGTGGGGCGGGGCGCAGGCGGGGCGCGGGGGTGGGGGTCCCGGCGTGCGCGGCTCGGCCGTTCGGCCAGGCTGTCACGGGGGCTGCGGTCGATCCATCGCCCGTTCCTCCAGTCCGGCGCGCCCGGGCGGGGGTGGTGCTCGTCCCTTCCTGCAAAGGCCCCGTCCGCCGGCCGGGCGGGCTCCTGTTCGTGGTTGGGCAAAGCCCGGGTGGGGGGGCGTCGCTCTTCGGATGTGCGTGTGGTGGACGAACGTGCGTACCCGCCCGAAGGGCCGATCCGGGCCCGGACGTGGGGGCGCCGTGTCATCGGGGTGGAGGAACGGTGGGCGAGGTTGGCGCCGCCGGGGCTCCTGGGTACCGTCGGTGGCACGCCGGGCCCGTCATGGTTCCCATGTTCAACTCGGGCCGCGGCTGGGGGGTTTGGGATCGACCGGGGAGCGGGGGAGCTCCGGCCGTCGAGTCCCCGCCTGGTCGTACCGCCGGGTCACCCGGCCCGGTCGTTCCGTCCGAATCTCTCCGCACGTGCGCCGCGCTGCCCGCCCGCCGCCTGCCGTGCGGCGGCCCGTCGCCCGCCTCAGTGATCCGCCTCCGCTCCCGCTTCGCGTCCGCCCCGTCGGCGGCCGCGCGGAAGGACGTACCCATGGCCCGTACCGTCCGCTCGCTCTCCGCCGCCCGCCCCCTGAACCGCCCGAGCCGGCCGAACCGCCCGAGCCGCGCCGGCCACCTCGCCGCCGCCCCCGCCGCTCCCGCCGTCCCCGCTACGCCCGTCCACGTCCCCGCTCGCCCCGCGTCCGCCCCGGCGGTGGCCGGGTGAACCCCCTGCCCCGGCGCCGGAAGAGCCCGCCGGGCGGCCCCCGGCGCAAGGCCCCGCCGGGCTGCGCCCGCCCGCCCCGCCTGCTGCGCCACCGCCGCCCCGCCCGCGCCCTGCGCGCCGTGCCGTGGCGCTTCGACCTGCCCGCCTCGCTGGTGGTCTTCCTGGTCGCGCTGCCGCTCTGCGTCGGCGTCGCGGTCGCCTCGGGCGTGCCCGCCGAGCTCGGGCTGGTCACCGGCATCGTCGGCGGCCTGGTCGTGGGCGCCCTGCCCGGCAGCAGTCTGCAGGTCAGCGGCCCGGCCGCCGGTCTGACCGTCCTGGTCTACGAGGCCGTGCAGGAGTACGGCGCCGGCGCGCTCGGCATCCTGGTCCTCGCCACCGGCCTGCTGCAGGTGGCCATGGGCGCCCTGCGGGTGGGCCGCTGGTTCCGCGCGATGTCCGCGTCGGTCGTCCACGGCATGCTGGCCGGGATCGGCCTGACGCTGCTCTTCGGCCAGCTGTACGCGCTCGCGGACCGGCGGGCGCCCGCGACCGGGCCGGAGAAGATCGCCGGCCTGCCCGCGCTGCTGCGCGACGCCCTGACCGGCGCGGCCGCCCCGAGCGCGGTCGCCCTCGGCGTCGGCACGCTGCTGGTGCTGGCGTTCTGGAAGTACCTGCCGGCGAAGGCGGCCCGCTCGGTGCCCGCGCCGCTGGCCGCGGTCGGCCTGGCCGCCGCGGTGACCGCCGCCGCGGACCTCCCGGTGGCCCGGGTCCGGGTCGCCGGCCTGCTGGAGGTGGTGCAACCGCCGGAACACGCCGCGCTCGGCGCGCTGGCCGGCACCGCCGGCGTCGGCACCATCCTCGCGTTCACCCTGATCGCCTCCGCCGAGACGCTGTTCAGCGCGGCCGCCGTGGACCGGATGCACCACGGCCCGCGCACCGACTACGACCGCGAGCTGACCGCCCAGGGCATCGGCAACACGCTCTGCGGGCTGCTCGGCGCACTGCCGATGACGGCGGTGATCGTGCGCAGCGCCACCAACGTGCAGGCCGGGGCCCGGACCAAGGCCTCGCGGGTGCTGCACGGCTTCTGGCTGCTGCTGTTCACCGCCCTGCTGCCCGGCGCGCTCGGCCTGGTCCCGCTGACCGCACTGGCCGCCGTCCTGGTGCACGCGGGTGCGAAGCTCGTCCCGGTCCGGCGGATCGCCGGGCTCTGCCGGGAGCACCGGGGCGAGGCGGCGGTGCTCGCGGTCACGGCGGTCGCGATCATCACCACGGACCTGTTCGAGGGCGTGCTGATCGGGATCGGTCTGGCGGTGGTGAAGTCGGCCTGGCAGACCTCGCACCTGCAGATCGGCGTCGAGGAGCTGCCCGGGGACGCGTCCGGACGCGGGCCCGGGTACGGGCACCGCACCGCCGGGGGCCGTGCGGAGGCCCGGGACCAGGATCCGTCGGCCGTACCCGGTGCGGGGCCGGTGCTGCGGGTCAGGCTGAGCGGCAACGCGACGTTCCTGCGGCTGCCCCGGCTGCTGGACACGCTGGAGCGGCTGCCGGCCGACCGCCCGGTGGAACTGGACTGGTCCGGTCTGCGGCACCTGGACCACGCCTGCACGGTGGCGCTCACCGCCTGGGCCGCCCAGCACCGGGCGCGCAGCTCGGCACCGCTGGCCGTCGAGCCGCCACTGCCGACGGTGGTCTGACGACCGGTCGGGGCGCGGCGCACGGAGCCCGGCGCCGCGCCCCGGCCTTATCGGGTGGCATGTGCACCACCGCCCTGAAATCATCTGCGGATGATCACACTCGCCGACGACCTCGGCCACCTCTCCTACGTCGTCTCCGGCGACGGACCGCCCGTCGTACTCGTGCACGCCGGCGTCGCCGACCACCGCATGTGGGACGCGGTCGTACCCGCCCTCGCCGAGCGCCACACGGTCGTCCGGTACGACCTGCGCGGCTTCGGCGAGTCCGCACCCCCGGCCGGGCCGTTCAGCGAGACCGACGACCTGCGCCGCCTCCTGGACCACCTCGGCCACGAACGTGTCCGGCTGGTGGGCGCGTCCTGGGGCGGCCGGGTGGCCGTGGAGTTCACGCTCAGCCACCCGGAGCGGGTGCACTCCCTCGCGCTGCTCGCCCCGCCGTGGCCGCGGTACCACTGGTCCGCGGACATGATCGCGTACGACGAGGCCGAGACCGCGGCCCTCGCCGCGGGCGACCTGGACACCGCGGTCCGGGTGAACCTGGACATGTGGCTGCGCGGGCCGGCCCGCACCTGGGACGACGTCGCCGCAGGACTGGCCGACCGGCTCCGCGGCCCGGTGCGGACGTCGCTGGTGAACCAGGCCGTGGTGGGCGAGCACTCCCAGGGCGTCACCACCCGCGACGTCGCCGCCGTCTCGGTGCCCACGCTGGTGGGGATCGGCCGGCTCGACGTCGCCGACTTCCAGGACATCGCCCGCCGGTACGCCGGCGAGATCCCCGGTGCCACCCTGGTCGAGTTCGCCACCGCCGCCCACCTCGTCGCGCTGGACGCGCCCACCGAACTCGTCGCGGCCCTGGAGCCGTTCCTCGCCGGTCGGCCCGAGTAGTGGTGCGGCCGGCGTGACGGCCACCGTGGCGGGTTGCTCGTCCGAGGGCCGAGCGGGCGGCGTCAAGTTCGATGCGGATCGACCGGTGGCGGCAAACCCGCCCGGTGGCATCGAACCCGCCGACTTCGGACGCGTCGTCCGCTCCTCTCCCGCCCACCGGGCCCCGCGCGCCCCCGGTGCACCGCCGGTCGGCGGCCGGTCGTGGGTCGGTCGGTGCCCTCCCGGATCCCCGGCCGCAGGTGGCAGGGTCCGGGAGCGGCGGCCGAGCGCGCCGGGCCGCGCCGGCGGCGGAGTTGGCAGGGATGCGAGCTTGTGGGGCGGTAACGCTCCTGGGCAGGCTGTGTCATGTCAGCGACATGCTCGGGCGGCCGTGCCACACGCCCCCGGGGGGAAGCGGGGAGCCGCCGATGCCCTACCACCACCTGGACAGTTCCGCCGTCGATCCGGGGCACCGCTTCGAGTGGTGGTGCGAGATGGTTGCCCGGGACGTCGCGCCCACCCGGATCACCACCGAGCACGCCGACGACTTCCCCGCGACCGTCGGCACTGTCGATCTCGGTCCCGGGCAACAACTCACCACGATGTCCTTCCCGTCCATCCGCTCGGAGCGTACCCCCGCTCTCATCCGGCGCTCCGACCCGGAGGTGTACGAGCTGGCGCTGATCCGGGGCAGCGCGATGTGGATCGCGCAGGGCGACAACGAGACCCGGATGCGCTCCGGCGACCTCGTACTGTGGAACACCTCCCGCCCGTTCGACGGCCGGGGGTTGCCCGGGGGCGTGTCCCGGGCCGTCATCCTGCACCTGCCGGTCGCCGAACTCCCCGTGCATCACCGCCGGTTGGACCGGTTGCTGGCCAGCTCCGCGCCGGCCCGCGGCGGGGTGGGCGGGGTGCTGGCCGCCTTCCTGCGCGGCGTCGTACGGGAGGCGCCGGCCGTCGCCGAGCACGAGGCCGTCCGGCTCGGCGTCGCGGCGCGCGAGCTGGCCGTCGCCTTCCTCGCACACCGGCTCGGCGTCGAGGACCGGCTGCCGCCGGAGCCGCGCCACCGGATGCTGCTCGCCCGCATCGACGCGTACATCGAGGAGAACCTCGGCGACCCGGAACTGTCGCCCGCCGCGATCGCGGCCCGGCACCACATCTCGCTGCGCACCCTGCACGGACTCTTCCGCCGTGAACAGCGCGGCGGTGTCGCGGCGGTGGTCCGCCGGCGCCGCCTGGAGCGGTGCCGGGCGGACCTCGCCGACCCGGGTCTCGCGGTGGTGCCGGTGCACGCGATCGCGACGCGGTGGGGCTTCCGCGCCGCCGCCGCCTTCAGCCGGGCCTTCCGCGACGAGTACGGCACCACCGCGAGCGAGTTCCGGGCCGCGGCGGGTGCGGCGGTGCTATGAACCGCAGCGGACGTTGACCGCGCTCAGCCGGTCGTTGTGCGCGGAGGCGAGGTTCCCCTGCCACCAGTGCACGACGGTGCCCATGTATCCGGAGTAGTCGGAGCCGGCGTAGATGTCGGCGGGGCCGCCGCCCCGGTTCCAGACCGAGCTGGCGGCGGCGAGCCTGGTGCGGATGTGCGACATGGGGCATCCCCAACGGGATCGGTAGCGGGCACCGCTGCGGTGCCCACCACCGACCCTGCGGCAGCGCACGGCAGGGGTCGTTGGCCGTCCGCGCAAGGCCCGTTGACGCTGCGTGCAGACCGTCGGATGCTGCCGCGCGCCCGGCGCCGCGCTGATCCGGCACGATCCGTCGGACACTCCCTAATCCGGCCGGTAGGCCGTGAGCAGCAGGGCGATGTCGTCGGAACGGTGCGGGGAGCGTCGGGCCTCGCGCAGCAGCTGGTCGGCGAGTTCCTGGAGGTCTCCGGCGCGGGCGTGGGCCAGCGAGGTCCGCAGGCCGTCGATCCCCAGATCGATGTCGCCGCCGCGCTCCTCGACGAGGCCGTCGGTGTAGAGGGCGAGGATCGACCCGGGCGGGAGGTCCAGCCGCGTCTCGGGATAGGTGCTGGTGTCGGCGACACCGAGGAGCGGGCCGCCTGCCACCGCCAGTACGTCGGTGCTGCCGTCGGGACGGCGCAGCAGGGGCGGACAGTGCCCGGCGCGGACCGCGAGGGCGTGGTCGGTGTCCGGCTCGATGCGGATGTAGCAGCAGCTGGCGAGCAGCTCGGGGTCGAGGTCGACCAGAATCCGGTTCGTTCCGGCCAGGACGTCGCTCGGTGAGTGGCCGGCCGTGGCGAAGGCCCGGACAACGCTGCGTAGCTGGCCCATGATGCCGGCCGCTGCGATGTTGTGGCCCTCGACATCCCCGACGACGAGGGCCACGCCGCTTCCGTCGGGGATCACGTCGTACCAGTCGCCGCCGATGTCCATGCCGCTGGTGCCGGGCAGGTACCGGCCGGCGGTGCGAATGCCCGGCACGACGGGCAGGCGGTGCGGCAGGAGCGCGGTCTGCAGGCCGTGGGCGAGGGCGGACTTCGCGTCGTAGAGACGGGCGCGTTCGAGGGCCTGGGCGATCAGACCGCTGAGCGCGGTCAGGATCCCGCGGTCCTTGGTGGTCAGATGGTGGGTGTCGTCGAAGCCGAGGAGGCAGGCGCCGATCGGGCGGTTGGAGGCGATGAGCGGCAGGTAGGACCAGGCTCCGACGCCTTCCGGGGAGGAGGCCGGACCGGCGCCGGTGGCGTCTCCGCGGGACTCGATGAACAGGGGGACGCCGAAGGCCGGAGCCTCGCTTCCGGGCAGCGAGGTGTCGAGCGGTCTGCCTTCCAGCCATTGCAGGAAGCGGTCGTGGCGGCCGGTGCGGAAGAGCAGGTGCAGTCGGCCCTGCTCGACCACGTAGACGGCCAGGTGCTGCCCGCCGAAGGCCGGCAGGAGCTGGTCGGCGACGACCTCGCACACCTCGTCCGTGGTGACCGCCTCGGTCAGCGCGCTCCCGAGCTGCATCATGCGGTAGATCGCGCCCAGCCGCGCGGGTGCGGTCCGGGCTGTCGGCCGGCCGGCGGCGGAACGCCCGGGCCGGGACGCCGACGGGGCACCGGCCGGTGCCGCGGACTCCGCCGGTGGCCCGGCTGCTGCCGGCGGTGGCTGGGGAGGACCGGAGGGCGTCACCCTGCCGGTCACCCCGTTCGGACTCGGGTGGAGTGAGAAGGCGAGCCACTGCTCCGGTGGGTGGCAGACCAGAAAGGTCGTGGGCTGCTGCGAGACCATCGCGGCCCGGTGCCGGTCTTCGTAGACGGGGTCGGACAGCCAGGGAAGGACGTCCCAGAGGCAGCGGCCGAGCAGCTCCCGGCCGGGCACTCCGAGGAACTGCTCCAGACCGCGATTGGTGTAGGTGACCTGTCCGTCCGGGGCGAGGGAGAACAGTCCGTCGCGAAGCCGCTCCACGGCGGTGAGCGCTGCGGCGCCGGGTCCGGCGTCGAGCACGCTCCCGACCAGGTGGGTCCGGGCTTCGCCTGCGGGTGCCTCCGGTACGCGGCCCCACAGCTCCACGGTGCGATACCCGTCTCCGGTGCGCACGCGCAGTCGCCGGGCGAGCACCCTGCCGTCCGTGATGGCCTCACGGGCGGCGGCCCGCAGCGAGAGCCGGTCGCCGGGGTGGAGCCGGGAGGCCAGGGTGTCGGCCCGCCCGTCGAACGCGTCGGGCGTGAGACCGAAGATCGCGCACACCTCCTCGTCGGCGACCACGACGCCGTCGTCGAGCCGCCAGTCGAACAGACCGACCCGCACCGCCGGTACGTCGGGAGCCGGGACCTGGAGCGGGACCGTCGTGGCGTCGCATTCGAAGCTGCCCCCGCGGACGCGTAGGTCGGCGAGGGTGGCGCCGAGCCGGTTGGCGATGGCCCGAAGGTGGCGGAGCTGGGGCCTGGACAGGCCCGCGTGCCCGTGGTCCGCCGCCCACACCACCGCCAGCGCCCCCAGGCTCTCCCGCCCGGCCCTGACCGGCACCGAGGCCGAGCCGAACGGGTACGGCAGAGCCACCGCGAGTTGGGGGTAGCGCCGCACGGTCTCGTCGGCATCGGCCAGGTGGACCGTCCGGCCCGATCGGTAGGCCACCGCCACCGGAATGGGGCTGTTGACCGGGATGCGCCACCAGCCGCCGAGCAGGGAGGGCGGTGTGCCGCAAGCGACGGCCAGCACGACCGCGCGGCCGTCCCGGGAGCGGAGGAACACGCTTCCGGCATGGGCGGCGGTCTCCCCGACGGCCTTGACCACTGCGGTCACCAGGGCGTCCTCGCACTCCGCCCTGAGACTGTCCGCCGCCGCTGCCCCGGCAGCGTCCCCGGGACGGCCGGAACCTTCCGCCGCGCCCGTGTCCGAGCGGGACGCCGTGGTCCCCTCGTGCCGTCCCGCCGGATCCGCGGGCTCGTGCCGCCTCATGCCTCCCGATCTACGTCCGGCGGGCGCCGCTGTCAAGGCGGAATCGCCGGTGACCGCCCGCGCCGGGTCAGAACTCGGAGTTGGCGAACCAGCGTGCCAGGAGCTCCTGGTCCCCGGTGCGCTCGAAGGCCTCCGCGTCGAGGGGGAGGCGGCCGTAGACGAGCAGCAGCAGATCGGCCGCGGCGCCCCGGACGGTCGCATCGGCGGCCTCCGCCCCTGCCCCGTCGGAGCCCTCGGGGTCGAGCCCGAAGCCGTCGGGCCCGAGCCGGACCAGCCAGTCGCCGTCGCCCTCGGCGGTGCGGAACCGGATGGCCTCGCCGTTGCCGCGGAGGTTGGCCACCTTGGGGGCGAAGGAGGCGGCGAACGGCAGGTTCACCAGGAACTCGTCCACGCCGTCGACCGCGAGCGCACGGTCGATCCCGGGCCGGATCCCCAGCGCCAGCTCCGCGTCGACCCGGTGCACCAGGGTCTCGAACAGCATCCGACGCGCCCAGAACCGGGCGTGGGGATCGGCGCCCCACGCCCACATCGGGGTGTCCGGGTCGGTGGCCGCGAACGCGCCCGCCGCCTCGGTCGCGCTGTCGGCCAGCCAGTCGGCCCAGCCGTCCTCCCGCGTCGGCAGCCGCAGGTCGACGTCGCGGCTCCGCGGGGGCTCCTGGATGCGCCCGCGCAGCAGGACGGAGAACCAGCGCTGGACGCTGCCGGCGTGTCGGACCAGGTCGGCCAGCGTCCAGCCCGGGCAGCCGGGTACCGCGGTCGCCGGGTCGGCGTCCCTGACCGCCGCCACGAACCGGGCGGTCTCGGCCGCGACGGCGGCGCGGTGGTCGACCGGTGACGTTCCGCGGTCGGGGCGGTCGGAGTTGCTCACCGTGAGATGCCTTTCGGGAGGTTGATGGTTGGGTACCTCAAGTAATGCGTACGACGGTAAGTCTCAATGGTTGAGACTGTCAACTAATCCCTGGCGTCCTCCGCCGGGCGGTGGGAGCGCTCAGCCGTCGGACGACGCGGCCGGGCGCCGTTCGGTCACCCAGGCCGCGATCTGGGCGCGCGAGGTGAAGCCCAGTCTGGTGAGGATGTGCTCCACATGGGTCTCGGCGGTGCGGCGGGAGAGAACCAGCCGGGCCGCGATCTCCTGGTTGGTCAGACCCAGCGTGACCAGCTCGGCGACCTCCCACTGTCGTCTGGTGAGCGGGGACCGGCCCGTCGCGGCCGTCGACACGGGCGGGGGCGGCGCCGACTCCGCCAGGGCGAGGGCGACCGCCGCGCCGACCGGCATGTCCCGGCCCGCCCGTACGGCCCGGTCGAAGGCCGTCTCGCCGAGCGCCGCGTGGGCCCGGGGCAGGTAGTCGCGCCGCGGCCGGAAGACGGGGAAGTACGACTCCGGCCCGGCGCCGATGCCGTGCCAGAGCCCCTCGGCCGCGCCGGCGAGCGCGGCTGCCCGATCGTGCTCCGCCCGGCTCCCGGCGAGCACGGCCAGCGTCTCCAGGGCGAAGGCCAGGCCCGGCCGGCTGCCGAGCCGTCGATGGCAGCGCAGCGCCTCGCGGGCCGCCGCCTCGGCCTGCTCCGGTCGGCCGCCCGCCGCTTCGAGGTGGGCGATCAGGGTGAGGCCGAGCGCCCGCCACCACACCTCGCCGCGCCGTGACAGCCAGGCGACGCACTCGTCCAGCACGTGCCGGGCCCGCGCGAGGTCGCCGGCGAGGATCAGCGCCACGCCCAGGAAGAGCCCGGTGTTCACCTCGTGCTGCCGGGCCCGTGCGGCGCGCATCCGGTTCAACGCCTCGTCGAGCAGTGCGACCGCCCGGTTCGCATCGCCCTCCAGCAGGGCGGCCATGCCCGGAAGGTGCGTGGTGTAGGCGATCTCGGCCCGGTCACCGAGCCGGGCCGCGGACCGGGCCGCCTCCGTGAGCAGGCGCAGGGCGGGCCCGACGTCACCCTGCCAGACGGCGTACGACCCGGACACCCGCAGGCCGGCCACCCGCTCGCGACTCGGTCCGGTCGAGACCGACAGCAGCCGGTCGAGCCAGCGCCGCGCCTCGCTGTGGTGGCCGCCCATCGCCCAGTACTCGTCCAGCCCGACCGCCAGGCGCAGCCCGGCCGGGGCCTCGCCGGGCTCGTCGGCGCAGAACTCCAGCGCTGCCCGGAGATTCGGGTACTCGGCGTCCAGGGTTGCGACCCAGGCGGCCTGGTCCGGCCCCATCCACTCGGCGGCGAACCGGGCGGCCGTCCGCTCGTACCAGTCCCGGTGCCGGCGCCGCACCCGCTGCCGGTCGCCCGAGGCGACGAGCAGTTCCTCGCCGTACTCGCGCAGCGTCTCCAGCATCCGGTAGCGGACCCGGCCGCGGTGCTCGTCCCGCGCGACGATCGACTTGTCGACCAGGGAGTCGAGCAGGTGGAGCGCCTCGCCGGGGTCCAGCCCGTCGCCCGAGCAGACGTGCTCGGCGGCGTCCGGGTCGACGCCGCCGTAGAACACCGAGAGCCTGGCCCACAGCAGCCGCTCGGGCCCGGTGCACAGGTCGTGGCTCCAGTCGATCAGCGCGCGCAGCGTCTGCCGGCGCGCGGGCGCGGTCCGCCTGCCGAGGCTGAGCAGCCGGTACCGCTCGTCGAGCCGGGCCTCGATCTGCTCGACGGTCAGGCTGCGCAGCCGGGCCGCCGCCAGCTCGACGGCGAGCGGGATGCCCTCCAGGCGGCGGCAGAGCCGGGCGACGGCGGCGGTGTCGGCGGTCTCCGGCGTGAAACCGGGCAGGACCGCGGCGGCCCGGTCGAAGAACAGGCGGACGGCGTCGGCCCCGGCGGCTGCGGCGGGATCCGCCGTCCCGGGCACCGGCAGCGGCGGCACGGGCACCAGGACCTCCCCGGCCGCGCCCAGCGACTGGCGGGAGGTGGCGAGCACCCGCAGCTCCGGGCAGCCACGCAGCAGCCGGTCCACCAGGGCGGCGCAGGTCTCCACCAGGTGCTCGCAGTTGTCCAGCACCAACAGCAGCCGGCGATCACGGAGCCCGCTCTCGACGGTCGCTTGCGCGGGCTGCGCGGTTGCGGTGCGCAGGCCCAGCGTGTCGGCCACCGTCTGTGCCAGCAGCGCCGGGTCGCGCAGTTCTCCGAGCTCGACCAGCCACACACCGTCCCGGTGGACGCGGCGCAGCTCGCCCGCGACCCGGAGCGCCAGCCGGGTCTTGCCCACTCCGCCGGGCCCGGTCAGCGTGACCAGCCGGGAGGTCGACAGCAGCCGCTTCACCTCGGCCACCTCGTGCCGGCGGCCGACGAAACCGGTCACCTCGGCGGGCAGCCTGCCGATCATGTCTTGAGTCTAGGACCGGGCAGGGCCCAGGGCCTGTCTTGTGGATCAGGTCGGGCCCGGGCTCGTCCACAAGACGGGCCCTGGGCCGCGGCCCCGTGGCCGCGGTGGTGCAGTTCGGTACCCGTCTACGTACTTCCCCCGATCCGGTGCGGCCGGGCACGCCGGCGCCGGCCGACGCCTGCCACGGTCGCGGGCTCCACATCGTCGCCTCGCTGGCCGCGGCATGGGGGACCGCCGTCCTGCCGCGCGGCCACCCGGTCTGGGCCGAGCTTCCCGGATGAGGCGGCCGCGGGGTGGTCGGGACGGTCGGGGGCGGGAGGCGCGCCGCCGGGCGGTTCAGACCGCCGCGCCCCGGGCCGCGCGGAGGATGTGATCGCGGGAGGCGGCGGCCTCCGCCCGCAGCGTCGGCAGGTCGACGTCGAGGACGCGGCCCGCCCATTTGCGGACCTGCCCGCCGATGAGGACGGTGTCGATGTTGCGGGCGTCGCTGCCGAGGACGACGGTGCCGGTGACGTCGTTCAGCGGCAGGTTGTTGACCTCGTCGGTGGTGATGACCAGCAGGTCGGCCTGCTTGCCCGGGGTCAGGGAGCCGGTGACCTCGCCCAGGCCGCAGGTCCGCGCGCCGTGCAGGGTGGCGAACCCCAGCACGTCGTGGGTGTCGATGCGGGTCGGCTCGCGGTCGGTGCCGTGCGCCGCGTTGACGGCCCGCATCCGCTGGACGGTGTGCAGGGCGCGCATCTGGGTGAACATGTCGCCGGCCAGGGCGACTTCGACGTCGATGCTGAGGCCGGGCCGCACTCCGACCGCCAGCGCCTCGTCGATGGCGGGTACGGCGCTCTCCAGCCCGATCTGGGCGTCCGAGGTGGGCGCGAGGGACACCGTGGTGCCGCTGTCCGCGATGGCGCGCCACGCGTCGGGGCTCAGCGCGGTGGCGTGGATCAGGGTCAGGTGCTCTCCGAGCAGCCCTTGCCGTTCCCAGGTGAGGATCGCCTCCGAGGAGGCCCGTCCGAAGACCGCGTCGACGCTCACGCCGATGCCCAGCTCCTCGGCCGTACGCGCGAGTTCCGGCCCGTAGGCCAGGTCGGGGCCCGCGACCTGGTCGGTGGCGAGGGCGGCGAGCCGGACGGTCGTCAGGCCGCCGCTGTACCGCTCGTGCAGGCGGGTCAGGTCGGCGGGCCACTGCCGGTCCCAGGCGCCGAAGTGCGGGCCCATCGCGGCGTGCACACCTCGGATGCCGCTGTCGACCAGGGCCCGGACGGCGGCATCGGAGTGGGCGGCGCTGCGCGAGTTGTGGGAGAAGTCCAGCATCGTGGTGATGCCCGCGTCGACGGCGGCCAGTGCGGCCAGCCTGGTGCCGACGTACATGTCGTGCGGCCGGTAGACGGGGGCGAACTCGGCGAGCGTGGTGGCGACGTAGCCGGCCAGGTCGTTCACGTCGGGCATGATCCGGCGCAACTGGGCCTGCCAGGCGTGGCGGTGGGTGTCCACGAAGCCGGGGGCGAGGACGGTTCCGGCGGCGTCGACCACGATCGCGTCCGCCGCGGCCCCGTGGGTGCGAAGGTCGGGGCCGACGGCGGCGATGGTGCTGCCGACCACGAGCAGGTCGCCGACGTCGAGGATCCCCAGGGCGGGGTCCATGGTGAGGACGGTGGCGCCGGTGAACAGGATGCGGCGCCCCGGGTCGCCGGCGGTTCGGCGCAGCTGCTCCAGGAGGGGAAGGCGTGCGGTGTCGGTGGGACGGTGGATCGGATCGCTTCTCATGGTCACCCAACCTGGCACCTGCCCGGAGGACCTTCCAGGCCGCGCTGTTCCTGGGTGCACCGCACCTTGGCTCAGGGCTTCGGCCCGCGGCGCGCGCATCCTAGGCTCGGGAGCATGCGCACTGACGAGACCCTGTCGCGCGGCAACCCCCTCGGGGAGTACCTGCGGGCCCGCCGTGAACAGCTGCCACCCGAGCTCGCGGGGATCACCGCCGCCGGTCACCGAAGGGTGTCCGGCCTCCGGCGGGAGGAGGTCGCCCTGCTCGCCGGGGTGAGCACCGACTACTACACGCGCCTGGAGCAGGGGCGCGAGCGCAATCCCTCCCGGCAGATGCTGCACGCCGTCGCGCGCGCACTCCAGCTCGACGAGGACGCCGTGGCGCACCTGCTCCACCTGACCGTCCCGCCCGGGCCCCGCCGCCGCAGGCGGGGCCCGGAGCAGGTGTCGCCCGCACTCCGGCAGTTGCTGGGAACGCTGGCCGCTCCCGGCCTCGTGCTCGGCCGCTCGCTGGACGTCCTGGCGCTCAACCCGCTCGCGCGCGCCCTCTACGCATCGTTCGCGCGGACGGACAACCTGCTGCGGATGACGTTCCTCGATCCGGCCGCGCGGTCCTTCCACCGCGACTGGGACGAGGCGGCCCGGGCCTCGGTCGCCGCTCTGCGCAGTGCGGCGGGCCGGGACCGCGAGGACCGCGGGCTGATCGAACTGGTCGGCGAACTCGCCCTCAGGAGCCCCGAGTTCCGGGTGCTGTGGGCACGGCACGAGGTGCACGGCAAGTCGGACGGTTCGAAGCGGTTCCGGCACCCGCAGATCGGGGACCTCGATCTGCACTACGAGACGTTCACCGTCAACAGCTCCCCGGAGCAACAGCTGGTGGTGTACCAGGCCACCCCCGACACCGCGTCCGCCGAGGGCCTGGCCCTGCTGCGCGCGCTGGCTTCCTGAGGGCGGCCCTCAGCGGCCCGGGCTCCCGGCCCGCACCGGGGGAGTCCGGTCGGACCACGGGCTCGCCTGCTCCAGCTGTCCGGCGAGGCGGAAGAGGAGCCCTTCGCGCCCGTATCCGGCGGCGAACTGCATGCCGACGGGAAGTCCCGTGCCGGCGTCGGCCGTCACCGGGACGGACATGGCGGGCGTGCCCGCCACGTTGAACGCCGCGGTGAACGGTGAGAGGTCGAAGAGCCGGCGCAGCCAGCCGAGGCCGTCCAGCGCCTCCGCGCCCCGGCCGTGGGTGCCGAGCGGCACCGGCAGGTCCGGCACGGTCGGGGTGAGCAGCACGTCGTACGCGTCGAAGTACCGCGCCAGGCTCCGGGAGACCCGGTTGCGGACCGCCAGGGCGGTCACGAAGTCGGGACCGCTGACGCGCCGCCCGTAGTGGTAGCTGGCGAGGGTCGGCGGTTCGAGGGTCGAGAAGTCGACGGGCCGGCCGGAGGCGGCGGCCAACTCGTCGATCGAGGCCGTGAGGTTCGCCGTCCACAGCCGGGCGTTGGCCAGGACGAACTGCTCCCAGTCGACTCCGAGGTCGGGGCGGGCCTCCTCCACCCGGTGGCCGAGGGATTCCAGCAGGCGCACGGTGCGGGCCAGCGCGGTGGCGACGGGTGGGGCGGTGCGGCGCCCGCCCCAGGCGTGGGCGAGGACGCCGATCCGCAGGGAGCCCGGGTGTCGGGTGACCTCCTCCGCGTACGGCCGGGGCGGCTCCGGGGCGACGTAGGGGTCACCCGGCTCCGGTCCGCGGATCTGGTCGAGCAGGACCGCGCTGTCGCGCACGGTGCGGCTGACGCTGCCGTGCACGGCCAGGCCGTTGAAGATCTCGTCGACGGCGGGGCCCACCGGTATGCGGCCGCGGGTCGGCTTCAGCCCGAACAGGCCGTTGTAGGCGGCGGGGATGCGGATCGAGCCCGCCGCGTCGGTGGCGTGCGCGATCGGGACGATCCCGGCGGCGACGGCCGCGCCCGCGCCTCCGCTGGACCCGCCGGCACTCCGCGCGAGGTCCCACGGGTTGCGGGTGACGCCGTACAGCACGGGCTCGGTCGTGGTGCTGTAGGCCATCTCCGGGGTGGTGGTGCGCCCGAAGGTCACCAGGCCCGCGCGGCGGAAGCGCGCCATCAGGGTGGAGTCGGCGCCGGCCACGTGACCGGCCGCGAGGCGGCTGCCGAGTTCCGTCCGCCGCCCGGCCATGGTGACCCCGAGGTCCTTGATCAGGAAGGGGACCCCGGCCAGCGGGGTGCTGCCGGGGCGGGGCCCGTCGTCGGACGGCCAGGTCTCCACGACGGCGTTGAGCTGTGGGCCGACCGCCCGGGCGGCCTCCCGTGCGGCCGCTTCCAGTTCGGCGGGGGTCACCTGCCTCCGGGCGACCAGGTCCGCGAGCCCGACCGCGTCGAAGCCCACGTACTCGCTGATGTCCACTTGTCACTCCTGGGATCGAGAACGGTACCGCTCAGTCCTTGGTGATACCGCTCGGTATCGTGCGGAACGGACTGGTACCGTAGCAGGAAGTGCAGGGACCGCAACCGACCGGAGGCCACGAGCAGCCATGACATCGCCCGCCAGACGACCGAGCCGGGTGGCGAAACTGCCGCCGCGTGAGCGCATCCTCGACGCCGCGGAGGAGCTCTTCCAGAGCGAGGGGATCCGGCGGGTGGGCGTCCAGGCGATCGCCGACAAGGCCGAGACCACCAAGATGGCGATCTACCGTCACTTCGAGACCAAGGACGAGCTCGTCGCGGAGTGGCTGCGGATCGTCGCCGCCGACTACCAAGCGGCGTTCGACCGGGTGGAGGCCGAGCACCCCGGGCGGCCGGGGGAGCAGATCCTGGGCGTGGCGCGCTTCATCGCCGACGGTTTGCCGGCGGTCTCGCACCGGGGCTGTCCGTTCATCAACTCCATCGCCGAGCTGCCCGACCGTTCCCACCCCGGGCGGCAGGTGATCGAACAGCACAAGGAGCGTCAGACCCGCCGGCTGGTCGGCCTGTGCGCCCAGGCCGGGCTCGCCGACCCCGAACAGGCGGCGGCCGAGATCACCTTCGTCCTCGAAGGCGCACAGGTCAGCACGCAGAACGGCAGCATCGACCGGACGGGGGAGCGCCTGATGCGGACCGTCCAGGGGATCGTGGACCGGTACCGCCCGTCCGGCGGCACGTCTGCGCAGACCACCCCCTGACGGGGGGCCGGGTGCGAGCACGTCGTCACGCACCCGGCCGGTCGGGGCGGCGCTCCGGGCGGGCCCGTCGGAGCGCCGCCCCGGCGGTCACCGCAGGCTGTCGAGGTCGATGCTGTCGGCCACGGCCCGGTAGCCGCGCGGGCCGGGGTGGAGGTGGTCGCCGCAGTGGTAGCCGTCCGGGATGCTGCCGGTGCCCTCGGGGTCGACGGCCCGGTCGAAGTCGGCCACCGCGTCGTACTCGCCGGAGGTGCGGATCCACTCGTTCAGGTCGCGGCGCAGCCGGTCGGTCTGCGGTGTCCAGAACGGTGCGCCGCCGAAGGGCATCAGGGTGGCGCCGACGGCCCTGACGCCGCGGGCGTGGGCGGCGCGGATCAGGGTGCGGTGGGCGTCGATCAGCCGCTGGAGGGTGACGGGCGGGTCGTCGCGGTCCACGCCGCAGATCCGGTCGCCGGCACGGAGGATGTCGTTCATGCCGTGGGAGACGATCACGGTGCCGACGTCCGGCCGGTCGAGCACGTCGCGCTCGAAGCGGGACAGGGCGCTGTCGCCGGCGCAGGCGGAGTCGGCGAGCATCTTGTTCGAGCCGATGCCGGCGTTGAGCACGGGCCGTGGCCGGCCGGCGGCGATGAGCCGTTCGGCGAGGAGGTCGGGGTAGCGGTCGTCCCCGTCGACGGTGGCGCCGAACCCGTCGGTGGTGGACTCGCCGAAGGCCACCACCGCCTTGCCCGGCCGGCGCCCGCCGCTGACCTCGACACCGCTCAGGTAGTACCAGGACCCGTATCCGGGGCGGACGGCGTCGCCGAACGCCGCCGCGGCGGTGTCGCCGCGGTGGTCGCCGTCGGCCCGGTAGGTGGTGGTCATGGAGAGCTGGTGATGGGTGGCCGGGCCGGTCGGGCCGTCGAAGTAGAGGGTCAGCGCCACGCGGTCGCGGGCCGCCGCCGGCAGGCTCACCGGGTCGCTGAGGACCTCGCCGCCTGCGGGGACGACGACGGAGGCCCGGTGGCCGAACTGCACCGGCCGGACCGTCCCGGGGACGACGGCCGCCCCGTCGGCGGCCCGGCCGACGCTGGCTCCGGTGAGCCGCAGGGGAGCCGTGCCGTAGGCGTTGGACAGCCGGAACCGGACGGCCGTGCCGCCCGCGCCGAGCCGCACCACCTGTCGCACCGACTGGTGGTCGAAGCCCTGCACGGCCCAGGTCGCGAACCAGGGCGCGCCGGAGGGCCGCATCATCGGCGCGGACCAGGCGGCCGACCAGTGCTGTGCGTGCGCCGGGCGGGCTGTGACGGGGGCGGTGGTTGCGGCGATCGACAGGGCGGTCAGCGCGGCGACGGTGGCGGCGCGAGTGAGCGAGGTCATGGTGGCCTTCCTCGGGGCGGCGATCGGTACCTGGTGGTGGCCGGGCGGGCCGGGTGCGGCGACCTGCGCCGCGGGCCTCCCGTCCGCTCATCACCCTGACCCCGCGCGGCGCGGGAATGTGACACGCGCTCGGTCGGTCCGGTTCTCGCGGCCCGGCCGGCCTCGGCGCGCACGGACCGGCCCGCCGCGTCGGTTCTGGGCCGGGGGCATCATCGCGGCGAGCCCGGTCGTCACGGTGGTCTCCGGCAGCCGGGTCGAGCGCCGCAATCGCGCGGAGGCCGCAGCGGCCACGCCCGCCACCGGGCCGTGAGGGCGGGCCTGGCAGTCGGCCGGGCGGCCGGTCGCGGAGGAGGACGCACCGCCTCCCCGCACGCCGCCGGCCGGCTGCTTCAGCCGAGAGTCGGGTAGTCGGTGTACCCCGTCTCGCCGCCCACGTACATCAGGTGCGCGTCCCGGATCGGGTTGAGCGGCGCCCCGGTGCGCAGCCGGGTGACCAGGTCGGGGTTGGCCAGGAAGGAACGGCCGAGGGAGACCAGGTCGGCGCCCGCCTCCAGCAGACGCTCGGCGGCGGCGCGGCCGCCGTCGGCGGGCAGGGGGCCGGGCCAGGGCAGGGCCGGGTTCGCGATCAGCGTGCCGGACCAGGCCTTGCGCAGGGTGCGGAACAGCGGCTGGTCCGGGTCGGCGAAGACGACGTGCAGGTAGGCCGGGCCCAGGTCGTCCAGCGCACTCAGGAGCGCCGGGTAGACCTCGTCGACGTCGTCCTCCGCCATCGCGTTGGCGGTGACGCCGGGGGCGATGCGCACCCCGACCCGTTCGGCACCGACCGCCTCGACGACCGCGCGGACCACCTCGACGGTGAGACGGATGCGGTTGGCGACCGCCCCGCCGTAGCCGTCGGTGCGGTGATTGGTGTGGTTGGAGAGGAACTGGTGGAGCAGGTAGCCGTTCGCGGCGTGGACCTCGACCCCCGCGAAGCCCGCGTCCACCGCCCGGCGCGCCGCGGCGGCGAAGTCGGCCACGGTGGCGCGGATCTCCTCCTCGGTCATCTCGCGCGGCACGACGTTCTCCCGGTGCCCGGACGGGGTGACGATCGTGCCGGGCAGCGGCACCGGTGACGGGGCGAGCGGGTGGTGCCCGCTGGTCTCGGGGTGCCCGACCCGGCCGCCGTGCTGCAGCTGGAGGAACATCTGCCCGCCCGCCGCCCGGACGGCGTCGGTGACGCGGCGCCACCCGGCCACGTGCGACTCGTCGTGGATCGCCGGGATGTTGGGGTAGGTCGCGCCCACCGCATTCGGTGTCGTGGCCTCCGCGATGATCAGCCCGGCCGATGCGCGCTGGGCGTAGTACGTGGCCATGATCGGTTCCGGCACACCCGCGGCGCTCGCGCGGTTGCGCGTCATCGGAGCCATCACCAGGCGGTTCGCGAGCCGCAGGGCGCCGAGCCGGGTGGGCCGGAACAGCGCGGACTCCGTGCCGGCCGCCTCGGTGTCCAGGTCCGCCGAAACCGCGGTGTTCGTGCTCATGATCGTGCTCCTTGATCGTCCGGTGGTGGTGCCGGCCGGGCTCTCCGGCCTGCTGATCCGACGATCCCGCAGCCCGCTTCGGCTCCGCTGATGCTCCGCTGACGGTCCATCGGCAGACCGGCCCGAAGAGCTGATGATCATCCTGTGTAGGGTGTTCCCATGAGGTTCGGGGTACTCGGCCCGCTGGCGGTGTGGGACGGCGACGGTGCGCCCGTACGGGTGCCCGAGACCAAGGTGCGGGCGCTGCTGGCCGACCTGCTGCTGCACGAGGGGCGACCGGTGTCGCCGGACCGTCTCGTGGACGACATCTGGGGGGACTCCGCTCCCGCCAACCCCGCCAACGCGCTCCAGGCCAAGGTCTCCCAGCTGCGCCGGGCGATCGGCCGTGACCGGGTGACCCACCAGCCGGCCGGATACCGGCTCCGCCTCGACGACGGCACCGCCCAGGTCGACGCGGCCTGCTTCCGGGCGCTGGCCGCACAGGCCCGGAGCGAGACCGACGCGCGCGCCCGGGCCGCCGTGCTCACTCGGGCGCTGGACCTGTGGCGTGGACGCCCGTACGCCGACTTCGCCGACGAGGAGTTCGTCCGCCCGGCCGCCCAGCGGCTGGCCGAGGAACGGCTCGCCGTCGTCGAGGAACTGGCGGAGGCGCGCCTGGAGTTCGACGATCCGCTGCTGCTCGGCGAGGTGGCCGAGCTGGTGGACCGTCATCCCCTGCGCGAGCGGCTGCGCGCCGTGCAGCTGCGGGCCCTGTACCGGGCCGGCCGGCAGAGCGAGGCGGTCGCCGCGTACGGTGAACTGCGGGCACTGCTCGTCGACGAGCTGGGCCTCGACCCGAGCCCCGAGCTGGCGGCGCTGCACGAGGCGATCCTGCGCCAGGACGCCGCCCTCCTGCCCGCCGCCGTGCCGCAGGCCCGGCCGGTCCCGGCCCGTGTGGCCGCCGGGTCCCCGGACGCGGCCGCCGTCCGCGCCCCGGAGCCGGGCGCGTTCCACCGCTCGAACCTGCCCGCCCCGCGGACCGGGCTCGTCGGGCGCGGCCCAGCGCTGGAGGCCCTCGCCGGTCTCGTCCGCACCGAGCGCCTGATCACCTTGACCGGCCCCGGCGGGGTGGGCAAGACCCGGCTCGCCCTGGCCCTCGCGCGCCGCCTCGCGGACGACCCCGAAGGCGGCGCACCGGACGGGGTGCAGCTCGTCGAGCTCGCGGCCCTGCCCGCCGACGCCGCCGACCTCGCCCAGGCGGTGGCCGCGGCGCTCGGCATCCGCCAGACCGCCGTACCGACCGTGCCGGCCGTGCCCCCGGCCCGTGTCCTCCCTGCGCTGGCCGCGACCCTGCGCGATCGCCGGGCCCTGCTCGTCCTCGACAACTGCGAGCACGTGATCGACTCGGCCGCCGAGCTCGTCGCCGTGCTGCTGGACACCGCGCCCGAGCTGCGCATCCTCGCCACCAGCCGGGAGTCGCTGCGGCTGGCCGGTGAAGTGGTGTTCCCCGTTGCGCCGCTGGACCCGGCCGCCGCCGCGCAGCTGTTCGCCGAACGGGCCGCCGCGGCCGCGCCCGGCTTCGCCCCTCCCGGCCCTCCCGCCCCGCCCGCCCCGGACGACGGGGCACCGGCTGACGGCACCCGGGACGACGGGACGCGGGACGACGGCACCCGGGCCGCTATCGCGGAGATCTGCCACCGCCTGGACGGCATCCCGCTCGCCCTGGAACTCGCGGCCACCCGGGTGCGGGCGATGGGCGTCCGGGAGCTGGCAGCCCGCATCGACGACCGGTTCCGCGTCCTCGGCTCCGGGCAGCGCGGCCTCCCGGCGCGGCAGCAGACCCTGCGCGCGGTGATCGACTGGAGCTGGGACCTGCTCACCGCACCCGAGCAGACCGTCCTGCGCCGGCTGGCCGTTCCCGCCGGCGGCTGCTCCCTGCCGGCCGCCGAGGCGGTGTGCGCAGGAAACGGCATCACGGATGACGCCGTTCTCGACCTGGTCGGCCGTCTGGTCGACCGCTCGCTCGTACAGGCCGCGCACACCGGTGACGGCCCGCGTTACGTCCTGCTCGAATCGATCGCCGCCTACGCCCGCGACCGGCTCCACGAGGCGGGCGAGTTCGCGGCCACCGCCGCCCGCCACGCCGTCCACTTCCGCGACCTGGCCGAACAGGCCGAAGCCCACCTGCGCGGGCCACGGCAACAGCTCCAACTCGCCCTTCTGGACGCCGAGTCCGCCAACATCCGGGCTGCGCTCGACCACCTGCTGCGCACCGGTGACCAGGCCGGCGCCGCTCGCATGGCCGCCGCCCTGTGCCCCTGGTGGCTGCTGCGCGGCCGCCTCCACGAGGCGCGACGCGCTCTTGCGGCCGTCCTGGAAGCCGGCGCCCGGCCTCCGGCCGCCGCGCCCGCGACCGCCCCCGTCACGTCGCCCGTCACGTCGCCCGCCTCGGCCGCCGCCTCCGCCGAACTCCACGTCCTGCTGGGAGCGTTCGCCATGCTCACCGGCCACCGGCCGCCCGAGCGGGACTGCCCCGAGGCGGAGATCGCCGATCCCGTGCGGCGCGGCCGGGCGCTCTGGCTGTTCGCCTACGGCCTCCACCACGCGGGCGACCCGGTGGCGGCGCAGGCGGTCGGCGCACGCTCCCTGGAACACTGCGCCGCCGCGGACGACCGCTGGGGCGCCGCGGCGGCCCGGGCCCTGCTGGCCCGGACCGCCCTGGCCACCGGCGACCTGGCGCAGGCCCGCCGAGAAGGCCGTGCCGCTGCCGAGGCCTTCCGCGAACTCCACGACGGGTGGGGGGAGTTGCAGACCGTACCGACTCTCGCCGCGCTCGCCGAGATCGAGGGCGACTACGCCGACGCCGAGTCCCGCCACGCCGTCGGGCTGCGCCTCGCCGAGCAGCTCGGCCTGGCCGTGGAAGCCTCCGCCTGCCTCGGCGGCCTGGGCCGGCTCGCGCTCCTCACCGGCGACTGGGAACGGGCCCGGCTGCTCCACGAACGGGCCCGCCGCGCGGCGGTCGAGCAGGGCCACCTGTTCGGCGAGGTGTTCGCCGTCATGGGCCTCGCCCTGGGCGCGCGCCGCGCCGGCGACCTCGACGACGCGGAACGCCACCTCACGGCGATGCGTGACGACTACCCGTCCTCGCTCGGCGGAAAGCACCTGATCGAGGTGGAACTCGGCTTCGTCGCCGAACTGCGCGGCCTGCCCGCGCAGGCCGCCGCCCACCAGGCACGCGGCCTGGCCCACGCCCGGCAGCTGGCCGATCCGCGCGCCCTCGCCCTCTCCCTGGAAGGCACCGCCGGTGCGGCTGCGGCCACCGGCGGTACCGCGGGGCACGTCCGCGCCGCGCTGCTCCTCGGCGCTGCCGACGCCGCCCGTCGGAGCGCCGGCGGCCCGCTTCCGCCCGGCGAACGCGCAGACGTGGACCGGATCACGTCCGCGGCCCGCACGGCCCTCGGCGCGGACCGGTTCGCCACCGTCTTCGACCAGGGCGCGTCCCTCGCGCTCCCGGTCGCCGTCCGCACCGCCACCGAACCCTGACCCGGAGGCTGCAGCCGGCGCGCACGGCGCCGTGGGCTCGGGTGGCGAGCTCGGGGTGCCGGGGGAGGCTGCACCTCCTCAGCTCACCCGGCCGCGTCGGCGTCGCTGCCCCGAAGGCCGGCCGGAACGGACGGGGCCGGCTGCAGGGTCTGCCCGGCGGGCGGGACGGGGCGCTCGGGGACGTCCCCCTCCGGCGTCCTGCGCATGGTGCGAAGCGGTGAGGCGGCGGTCGGGACGAAGCTCAGCGTCATGCCGACCGCCCCGATCACCATCGTGGCCCTCGCTCCCAGCGCGGCACCTGCGGCTGCGCCCAGCATCCCGCCCAGGGCCAGGCCGCAGCCGGACAGGAACCGGGTGGTGGCGCTCATCCGGCCGAGCAGGCCGACCGGGGTGAGCGCCTGTTGGACGCTCGACTGGGCGACGAGGCGGACGACGCCGCCCAGCGACAGGGCCGCGAGCCCGACGGCCGCCACGGGAACCGTCCAGCCGGGGTGGGCCATCGGCATCAGGGCTGTCGGCGGACAGGTGACGAGGGGCGCGAGCCGAATGACCGGACCGGGGCCGAACCGCGCGGACAGGCGTCCCGCACAGAGCGCACCCACCAGGGCGCCGCAGCCCATCCCCGACAGGACGAGGCCGATGCCGGCGGAGCCGAGGCACAGCTCCCTGGACAGGAGGACCAGCAGCATGGCCTGGTAGACGGCCAGGAAGAGGTTGAAGCAGGCGTCCCCCAGCACGGTCGCGCGGAGCACGGGGTGCATGAGAACGCACGCCAGGCCCTGCCCGATGCCGCGGAGCAGCGGGGGCCGGTCGGCGGGTTCCGGCCCGCGTTCGCGCTTCCGGATGCCGATCGCGAGGAGTCCGGACACCGTCATGGCCAGCGAGCTCGCCAGGAGCGCGCCGGGCGCGCCCGTCCAACCGGCCAGCGGGCCGGCCACCGCCGGACCGCCGATGCTGGTCACCGAACGCATCGCCGAGAGTTTCGAGTTCCCGTCGACGAGCTCGTCGCGCGCCACCAGGTGCGGGAGGCAGCTGACGTAGGCGGCGTCGAACACGGCGGTCAGCGCGCCGTGGACCGCGGCTGCCGCGAGCAGCCAGCCCATGGTGAGGAGACCGGCCCACCAGGCGATCGGTATCGTCGCGAGCGTGAGCGCCCGCACGAGGTCGGTGCCGATCATCACCGTCCGCTTCGGCAGCCGGTCCACCCACGCGCCGGCCGGCAGCCCGGCCAGGAGCGAGCCCGTGGTGACCATGGCGCTCAGCAGTCCGACCTGGAACTCGTCGCCGCCGAGGGCCGTCACGGCGACCAGCGGCAGTGCCAGGAACATGATGCGGTCGCCCAGTTGACCGGCCGCGGTCGCGGCGAACAGGTGCCCGAAGTCGGGGTTGCGCAGGAGTCGGGGACGCGGAGGCGACGGCATGCGGTCACCGACCCCCGGTCGTGGGCCGGCGTCCGGCCGGATCCGGCGGCGAGGGGTGGTCGGCCCCGAACTCGTAGACCACTTGGCGTCGTCCGTCCGGAATGACGATGTCGGCGGTCTCGACCGGGCGTCCGCCGGTGTCGTAGATGGTCCGCTCGATCCGGAGCACCAGATCCCCCGGGCCGATGCCCAGGAGATGCGCCTGCTCGCGAGTGGCATGAGCGGGGCGGGGGCGCTCGACCACGGTGTGGACCACCACGCCGATGGAGTGCATACGCCGGACCACGCCCGTGCCGGCGAGCGGTCCGGCCTCGGGGAGCACGACCGGTGTGCCGCCCGTGACGGCCATCGGCTCCCAGGACCGCGAGAGTTGGACGGGCCGGCCGTCGGCGAGGAACTCGTAGTGGGTGGTGACGCAGGGATCGCCGGGGCTGATGGCGAGCCGCTCGGCCACGGCTTCGGTGGCGGGGACGCGCACCAGGCTGTGAGCGTCCCAGGCGGTGGCCCGGCCCCTCTCCTCCGCCGGGTGGCGGAGCGGGGAGCCGGCCCGGTGCTCCCGGTGCCGGGAGCGGATCACCGGCAGGCGCTCGCTCGGGGCACTGACATAGGTCCCCGAACCCGCGCGCCCCTCCAACAGGCCGTCGGCGATCAGGCGTTCGACCGCTCGCTGCGTGACGTTCCGCCCGACTCCGTACTCCTCGGCCAGCCTCAGCCGCGACGGCAGGCGCGCCCCGACGTCCCACTCGCCCGCACGGATGCGGGCACGCAGCGCGTCGCTCACGGTCAGGTACGGCGCCTCCCTGGGCAATGCGGCTCCTCCGGTCGCTCTCCCGCGCAGGCTCGTCCGCCGACACGGCCGCCGGGTCTGCCGGACGGCATCCACAAGCTATTCGACGGCCCGGAAGCTGCTGGAGCAGCTTTCGGTGGCCGGACTGCGCTCCGGCGCGAGGGCGTCGAGCTCGTCGAGCATCTCGCGGGTGAAGCCGAACCAGTAGGTGGCGAGGAGGCCGGTGGTGTAGCCGGTCACCAGGCCGGCGGCGTAGACGGCTGCGCCGACCGCGAAGCCGCGGGAGCCGGTGAGCAGGGGGAAGAGCGCCCAGCCGGACGGGCCGATGGCGGTCGAGCCGACGGTGGCGCCGAGCTGGCCCAGCAGCCCGACGACGGCCCCGCCGCAGGCGCCGCCGAGACAGGCCGTGACGAACGGGCGCCCGAGGGGCAGCGAGACCCCGTAGATCAGCGGCTCGCCGATGCCGAGGAACCCCGCGGGGAGTGCGGACCTGATGGTCGCCCTGATCGAGGCGTTGCCGCGCAGCCGCAGGTAGACGGCGACGGCGCAGCCCACCTGGCCGGCCCCGGCCATGGCGAGGATCGGCAGCAGCTCGGTGGAGCCCTGCTGCTCGATCAGGGTGGTGTGGATCGGGATCAGCGCCTGGTGCAGGCCGAGCATGACCAGCGGGAGGAACAGGCCCCCGAGGACCAGCCCGGCGAGGGCACCGCCGTGGGAGAGCAGCCAGCCGGCGAGCTCGCCGATCGCCGTGGCGACCTCGCCGGCCACGAACATCAGGCCGAACAGGGTGACCAGGCCGGTGACGAGCACGGTGACCGTGGGGGTGAGCAGGACGTCGAGGGCGTCGGGCATCACCCGCCGGGTCCACCGCTCGACCTGGACCGCGAGCAGGGCGGCGGCGAGTGCGCCGATCACCCCGCCCTGGCCGGGCGCGAGGTGGTGGCCGAAGACCTCCACCTTGGCGACCCCCGCGTAGACGATCACACTGGCCACGGCCCCGCCCAGCACGGGTGTGCCGCCGAACTCCTTCGCCGTGTTGTAGCCGACGAAGACGGCGAGCAGGGACATGAACCCCGCGGAGATCGCGGTGAGGGCCGGCACGAGCCCCGGGGCCCACCCGAGGTTGGTGAGCGCGCCGTTGAGACCGGCCACGATGCCGCACCCGATCAGTGCGGGGATCAGCGGCACGAAGACGTTGGCGATCCGGCGGAGCACGAGCTTGACCGGGGTCGCGTTCCTGGCCCTGGCCTGCGCCCTGATCGCCGCGCCGCGCCGGGCCAGGTCCTCGGCGCCGACGGCGGTATCGGTGGCACCGGCGGCAGCGCCGGTGTCGGCCGGATCGGTGGCGGGGTCCGCCCGGACGGCGTCGGGCCCGGCGGGGGCGCCGTCGTGCCGCACCGGCAGCTCCGGCCGCCCGTCGAGGAGTGCCCGGAACTCGGGGGTCACCCGGGTGACGACGCCCGGGCCGAGGACGATCTGACAGGTGTCGTCGTCGACGACGCCCAGGACGGCGGGGAGCGCCCGGAGCCGCTCCGCGTCCACCCGGGAGCGGTCGTACAAACCGAGCCGGAGCCGGGTCATGCAGTGGGCGACGGAGTGGACGTTGGCGGGGCCCCCGACCAGCGGGAGGATGGCTTCGGCGGTGGCACGGTGTTTGTGGTCGGGCATGACGGGCCTTCCGTGGGCTCGGTGCGGAACGTCGGAGCCGGCGGGGCGCGTCGCGCGGGCGACCGCCGGTGCGGTGGAGCGACGCGGCGGCGGTCGGAGCGTGAGCGAGCCGGGGACCACCAGGATGGCGCCCTCGGCCTCGCAGGCACGGCGGGTGGCGTCCGAGCCGCGGTTGTGTCGTTCCCGGGCGTCCCACGCCGGGCGGCGGAACGGGCGGGGGAACGGGCAGGGAACGGGCGGGGAACAGGCGACGAGGGCTGCGGAGGCGTCGAGGTTCGGCCCCGTCCGACTATTGGTAGGTAACTTTACTTTCGATTACGCTGTCGGGCGGCGGCTTGGCGCGGCGCCTGCTCCCGACGGGGCGTGACGCGCTCAGCGAGAGCTCTGACCCGGCCGCTGCGGTGGTGCGGTCGCCGCTATCCGGTGAGTTCGTGTGCTGTGAACCGGAGTCCAGCTCTCGCCGTCTCTCAAGGTCATGGAGTCCAGGGATGCGTGTGGGTGTCTCGGCAAGGCCTGTTCGTGTCGGAGTGTTCGCCGCTGTGCTCGCGTTGCTCGGCGGCCTGTTGCTCGGCTGGTCCGGGCGGGCGGGGGCGGCGGGCGATCCGCTGATCTCGCAGGGGAAGGCCGCGACGGCCTCCTCCACCGAGGGGTCGTCGTACGCGGCGGGTAAGGCGTTCGACGGGAGTACCTCCACGCGGTGGGCGAGCGCGGAGGGGAAGGACCCGCAGTGGCTGCGGGTGGACCTCGGGGGGAACGCCACCGTCTCCCGGGTGAAGCTGAGTTGGGAGTCCGCCTATGCGAAGGCGTACCGGGTGGAGGTGTCGGCGGACGGGGTGACCTGGACGACGGCGGCGGAGGAGAAGGCCGGGAACGGCGGGACGGACGACTGGGCGGGACTGGCCGTCAAGGGCCGCTACGTCCGGATGTACGGGACGGCGCGCGGGACGTCGTACGGGTACTCGCTGTTCGAAATGCAGGTGTACGGGGTGCCGGACGGCGGCCCGTCGCCCACTGGCCCGTCGCCGACCGGTCCCTCCCCGACCGCGACCACGCCGGCCGGGGCGTTCACGGTGGTGGCGGCGGGCGACATCGCTGCGCAGTGCACCGCCTCGGACAGCGCTTGCGCCCACCCGAAGACGGCCGCGCTGGCCCAGCGGATCGACCCGCGGTTCTACCTGACGATGGGTGACAACCAGTACGACGACGCCCGGTTGGCGGACTTCCGGAACTACTACGACAAGACCTGGGGGGCGTTCAAGGCGAAGACCCACCCGGTGCCGGGCAACCACGAGACCTACGACCCGGCCGGGCCGCTCGCCGGGTACAAGGCGTACTTCGGCAGCATCGCCTACCCGCAGGGGAAGAGCTGGTACAGCTTCGACGAGGGCAACTGGCACTTCGTCGCACTGGACTCCAACGCCTTCGACCAGAGCGCCCAGATCGACTGGCTCAAGGCCGACCTGGCGGCCAACGCGAAGAAGTGCATCGCCGCCTACTGGCACCACCCGCTGTACTCCTCGGGCGGGCACGGCAACGACCCGGTCTCCCGGCCGGTGTGGAAGATCCTCTACGGGGCCCGGGCCGACCTGGTGCTGAACGGGCACGACCACCACTACGAGCGGTTCGCCCCGCAGGACCCGGACGGGAAGGCCACCGCGGACGGGATCGTCGAGATCGTCGGCGGGATGGGCGGCGCCGAGCCGTACCCGATCGAGCAGGTCCAGCCGAACAGCCAGAAGCGGATCAGCGGCGACTACGGCGTGCTGAAGCTGGACTTCACCGACTCCGGCTACGGCTGGACCTACGTCGGAACGGACGGCCGGGTCAAGGACACCGGCCCGACGTACAGCTGCCACTGATGATGTACCTGGCCACCACCGGCCGCCGAACCGACGCGCCGTCCCGCCCCACCGGGACGGGACGGCGCGTCCCCGGCACGGTCGTCGCGCTCGGCGCGGTCAGCCTGGTCACCGACGTCTCCTCGGAGATGGTCACCGCCGTGCTGCCGCTCTACCTGGTGCTGGGGCTCGGCCTCTCGCCCCTGCAGTTCGGCTTCCTCGACGGGCTGTTCAACGGCGCCACGGCGCTGGTCCGGCTGCTCGGCGGCAGGCTCGCCGACCGCGGCGGCCGGCACCGGACGGTCGCCGGGGCCGGCTACCTGCTCTCGGCGCTCTCGCGGCTCGGGCTGCTGCTGGCCGGCGGGGCGGCCGGCGGGATCGCCGCCGCGCTGGCCGCAGACCGGCTGGGCAAGGGCGTGCGGACCGCGCCGCGGGATGCGCTGATCACGCTCAGCGCACCGCCGGACGCGCTCGGCCGGGCGTTCGGCGTCCACCGGGCGATGGACACCACGGGGGCGCTGCTCGGACCGCTGGTCGCCTTCGCGGTGCTGTGGGCGACGGCGGACGCGTACGACGCGGTCTTCGTGGTCAGCTTCGCCACCGGGCTGTTCGGCGTGCTGGTGCTGGTGCTGTTCGTCCCGGCCGGTCCGGCGCCGGCGGGTCCGGCGTCGGACGTTCGGGCGACACCCGCCGTTCGGCCTGCGCCGACGGCAGGGCCGGTGCCGACGCCAGGGCCGGCGCCCGCGCCCCGACCGGCCGGGCGGCCGAGGCACCGGGCGCTCGCCGACCCGGTCTTCCGGCGGGTCGTCACGGCCGCCGCGCTGCTGGGCGCCGCGACGGTCGGCGACTCCTTCCTCTACCTGCTGCTCCAGCGCGGCCTGGACCTGCCGCCCCTGCTCTTCCCGCTGCTGCCGCTCGGCGCTGCGGCCGGCTACCTGCTGCTGGCCGTACCGGCGGGCCGGCTCGCCGACCGCACCGGGCGGCGCGTTCCGTTCCTCTGCGGCCACGGTGCGCTGCTCGCGGCCTACCTCACCCTGCTCGCCCCGCCGGGGTGGCCGGTCGCCGTGCTCGTCCTGGTGCTCCTGGGCGTCTTCTACGCCGCCACGGACGGCGTGCTGATGGCCCTCGCCGGGCCGGTCCTGCCGCGCGACGGCCGGGCGGGCGGGCTCGCGGTGCTGCAGACCGGCCAGGCGCTGGCCCGGCTGGTTGGCGCGGCCGGCTTCGGCGCGGCCTGGACGTGGTGGGGACCGCGCCCGGCCCTGGCGGTGGCCGCACTCGCGCTGGCCGCCGCCCTCGTCGCCGCATGGCGGATCCTGCCGGGGAGGGAGGTCTCGTGAGGATGCGTCAGGTGGTGCTGATCGCCGCCGCCCTGGTGCTGCTCGGCGGTTCGCTGGGCTACGTGCTGCACGCCCGGCAGCGCGGCGGAGGGCCGCGGCTCGTCGCCGCGGAGAGCTCGTTCACCCTGGACCGGCCCGGGCTCTACTACCGGGACGGCGCCACCGGGCGGGTCGCCCGCAGCCCGGGGGTGCCGGACGGGCCGTCCTGCGTCCGCTTCTACGCCGCGGGGGACCGGGCGCTGTGCCTGCGGGCGCTGCCCGGCACACCGGCCCGCACCCAGGCGGTGGTGTACGACCGGCGGTTCACCGAGCTCCAGACGGTGACCGTGCCCGGCATCCCGAACCGGGCCCGGGTGTCGGCCTCCGGGCAGCTGCTCTCCTGGACCACCTTCGCCGTGGGGGACTCCTACGCGGCGGGCACCTTCTCCACCCGGACGTCGATCCTCGACCTGCGCACCGGCTACCTGGTGAAGTCGATCGAGTCCATCCCGCTGACCGTCGACGGCAGCCGGTACCACGCCGCCGACGTCAACTACTGGGGCGTCAACTTCGCCGACGACGACAACCGCTTCTACGCCACCGTCTCGACCGGCGGCCGGACCCACCTGGTCGAGGGCGACCTCAAGGCGTGGTCGGCCCGCACACTGCGGGAGAACGTGGAGTGCCCCTCGCTCTCGCCGGACGGCACCCGGATCGCCTTCAAGAAGAAGGTCTCGGCCGACCCGGCGGCGCCCTGGCGGCTCCACGTCCTGGAACTGGACGGCATGCGCGAGCACCCGCTGGCCGAGTCGCGCAGCGTGGACGACCAGGCGGCCTGGCTCGACGGGGAGACGCTCGGCTACGCGCTGCCGGCCCGGGAGGGGAGGGGCACCGACGTCTGGAGCGTGCCGGCGGACGGCGGCGGGGCGCCGCGCCTGCTGGTGCCCGGCGGCTCGTCGCCGGTGGCCGTTGCGGCGGTGGCGTCGGGCTGACCCGGCCGGGCGGCCACCGGGTGTGCCCGGTTGGTCACGGATGGGGGCCGGCGGAGCTCCGGGTCGGGGCGCACCGGTCGGCCGGCCCTCCGTCCGTCCGGCCGGAGCCGCCGGCCGTCGCTCCCGGAGCTGTCCGGCGGCCCCGCCCGGTGCCAGACTGGTCATGAGGGCTGGAGGTCGTGATGGGGTTCTACGCCGATCAGGTCGTGCCGCGGATCGTCAACGTCGTCTGCGGGACGAAGGAGGCCGCGCACCTTCGGCGAAGGGTCTGCGAGGGCCTGGAGGGCGACGTCCTGGAGATCGGGTTCGGCTCGGGGCTGAACGTCCCGTTCTACCCGCAGGCCGTGACCCGGGTCGCCGCGGTGGACCCCTCCGACGTGGGCTGGAAGCTGGCGGCCGAGCGCGTGGCGGCGACCCCCGTCCGGGTGGAGCGCGGCGGCCTGGACGGTCAGGTGCTGCCCTTCCCGGACCACAGCTTCGACGCGGCGCTGTCGACCTGGACGCTGTGCACCGTCCCGGACGTCGAGGCCGCCCTCCGCGAGGTGCGGCGCGTCCTCAAACCCGGTGGGACGCTGCACTTCGTCGAGCACGGCCTGGCGCCGGAGCGGGACGAGGGCGTGCGTCGCTGGCAGCGGCGCCTCGACCCGCTGGAGCAGCGGCTGTTCGCCGGGTGCCACCTGACCCGTCCGGTGGCCGAGCTGCTGACGGGGGCGGGCTTCGTCATCACCGATCTCGACGTCTTCTACGAGAAGGGCGCCCCGAAGCCGATGGGGGCCGACTCCCTCGGCGTGGCCGTCTCGCCCGCCTGAACCGGCGCCGTGCGGCCTGGCGCGATCCGGTCTGCTCGATCCGGCGTGGTGCGGTTCGCCGTGGCGCGATCCGGCGTGGTGCGGCCGCCGGCCCCGTGGTGCGGCCGCCGGCCCCGTGGTGCGGCCGCCGGCCCCGTGGCGGGGCCGACGGCCGATCCGTGACCGCCGCGGGCTCAGCCCGCCGCGGTCGCCCGGGAGTTCTGCCCGGCGTGGTCGGCGTGGGCGGACCTGGCCGCGCTCTGACCGGGGAGCAGCCGGTCCAGCGCGTACGGGCCGCCACCGATCGCCGCTATGGCGAGGAACGCCCAGCAGAACATCGCCGACGGCTCACCGTTGTTCTGCAGCGGCAGCAGGGCGTGCTCCTGGTGGACCGTGAAGTACGCGTAGGCCATCGATCCGGAACAGATCAGCGCCGCGATGCGGGTGCCGAGGCCGACGACGACCAGGATTCCGCCGACGAGCTGGATCAGCGCCGCCCACCAGCCGGGCCACTGCCCGACGGGTACGGTGCCGCCGCCCTTGGCGCCGCCGAACACGCCGAACATCGACGCTGCGCCGTGGCAGGCGAAGAGCAGCCCGACGGCGACCCGGAACGCGGTGAGGACGATCGGGCGGGCGACGTCGAGCGCCTGGCTCTGGGTTCTTGCCATGAGGAGACTTGCCTCCTGTAGGGAGGGAACAGGGGGACGAGCGGCGGTAAGGCTACCCTTAGCGATCTTGAGTTGACAATACGTCAGTTCTTGACCGTATCCGAACGGATTGCTTCGGGTGCGGTTCGAGCTCGTCCTTGATTCTTGACCGATCGGTCTTGATATGACTATGGTTCAGATATGGCGCGAACCAAGGAATTCGACCCGGACGCGGCGCTCCAGTCGGCGCTGGAGCTGTTCTGGCGACGCGGCTACGAGGCGACGTCGATGGCCGACCTGGTGGAAGGACTGGGGATCGCCCGGGCCAGTATCTACGCCACCTTCGGCAGCAAGCGGGAGCTCTACCTGCGTGCGCTGGAGCGGTACGGCGAGCAGTGTGATCCGGGGCTGCTCGCCGAGCTGTCCCAGCCCGGCCCGGTGCTGCCGGCCGTCCGCGCGGTGGTTCGGCGGTATGCCCGGGAATCCTGCGAGGATGCCGAAAGCGGCGTCCGGCGCGGGTGTTTCGTCACCAATGCGGCGGTCGAACTCGCCCCGCACGACCCGGACGCGGCCCGCCGGGTCGCGGCCAGTCTCGGCCATCTGGAGACGGTGCTCACCGCCGCGCTGGTCCGCGCCGAGGCGCAGCGCGAGCTGCCCGAGGGGCGCGACCCGCGTGCGCTGGCGCGGATGCTGCTGGTGCTGCTGCAGGGTATGCGTGTGATCGGCAAGGCCGGCGACGGGTCGGCCCGCCTGCGTGACGCCGCCGAGCAGGCGCTCGCCCTGCTGGAGTGAGCCGGGCCGCCCGCCCGCCCGGGCGTCGGCGGTCGCCCGGGGTCGGCGCACTCTGCTGCCCTCTTTCTGGATCGAACGGTCAATATAGGCGGCGATCGCCGAGAGGTGGCGTCAATTCGATCCGTTCACGACCGGAATCCGCCCTGGCCGCAGCCGCGGTCGCTCCACCCCGGACACAGATCCACCCCCCGCACAGATCCACCCCCAGACACAGACTCAGCCCCTGAGGCAGACCGCACAGAGGAGTGCTCCGCATGACCACGCGTTTCGCCGACCGTTCCGTCCTCGTCACCGGCGCCGGCAGCGGCATCGGCCGCGCCACCGCCCTGGCCTTCGCCCGCGAGGGCGCCCGGGTCGCCGTGGCCGGCCGCACCGGGTCCTCGCTCGCCGAGACCGTCCGGCTGATCGAGGAGGAGGGCGGCAAGGCCCTGGCCGTCGTCGGGGACGTCGCCGACGGCGAGGATGCCGCCCGGCTGGTCCGCACGACCGTCGAGCAGTTCGGCGGCCTCGACGTCGCCGTCAACAACGCCGGCATCCTGGGCACACCCGGCCCGATCGCCGACACCGACGAGCAGGACTGGCAGCGCCTGATCGACACCAACCTCACCGGCACCTGGCTCGCCATGAAGCACCAGATCACCCACATGCGGGCGAACGGCGGGGGCGCCATCGTCAACATCTCCTCCAACCTCGGCACCCATCTGCGCCTGGCCGACCTGGGCGCCTACGCCGTCACCAAGGCGGCGGTCGCCACCCTCACCCGCGCCGCCGCCCGCGACCACATCGCCGACGGCGTCCGGATCAACTCGGTCAGCCCCGGTCCGGTCGACACCACCATGTCCAGCCGCCCCGGCGAGAACGCCGCGGAGAAGGCCGACCGCATGAGGGCACAGGTCCCGGCCGGCCGCGCCGGCACGGTCGAGGAGATCGCCGCCGCCGTGCTCCACCTCGCCTCCCCGGAGTCGGCCTTCACCGTCGGCGCCGATCTCGTCCTCGACGGCGGCGTCACGGCCTGAAGACAGGCCCTGGCGGCGGCGGTGCCGTGCGGCCGGTTCGGGGATCCGGCCGCACGGTCCCCGGCCGCGGGACCGCCGGGCCGCGGCCCCGCCGCTGCACCCGCGCTGCGGCGCCTGCCCGTTCACGGCCGTCGCCCCCGTTCACGGCCGTCGCCCCCGTTCACGGCCGATGCCCCCGTTCACGGCCGCCCCGTCCGGCGGCCCTCCGGGGACGTCCGGGTGCCGCCCGGGCGCCTCGCCCACGGGGAGGCGGGGCAGGGCATGGGGGTGGTGGTCACGCAGGTGCGCGACGAGGTGCTCGCGCAGCCGGCAGCGGAGTTCGAACGCGTCGTCGGCGTTGGCCGCCGTGGCCAGCGCCCGGACGACGATGGTGGTGGGGGTGGTGTCGACCACCTGGAGTGCGCTGCCCTCACCGTCCCACAGCTCGCTCTTGGCGAGGAAGTCCTCGAACTCCTCCCGCAGCAGCCCGACCGGGGCGTGGTGGTCGAGGTGGAGCAGCGCCGTGCCGGTGATCCGGCTGGTCCGGCGGGACCAGTTCTCGAACGGGCGGCCGACGAAGTACGACATCGGCATCACCAGCCGCCGCTGGTCCCAGGTCGCGATCACCACGGCCGTCAGGGTGATCTCCTCCACCGTCCCCCACTCGCCGGCCACCACGACGACGTCACCGATCCGGGCCAGATCGCCGAAGGCCATCTGCACCCCGGCGAAGACGTTGGCGAGCGTGCTCTGGGCCGCCACGCCCGCCGCCACGCCGACCAGCCCGGCGGAGGCCAGCAGGCTCGTCCCGACGCCGCGGACCGCCGGGAAGGTCATCAGGACGGCCCCCAGGGTCGCCACGGCGACGAACGCCTGGCCGATCCGGCCGAGCAGGCTCGCCTGGGTCCGGGCACGGCCGGCCCACGCCGGTTCGCGGCGGTGCACGGCGAGCCGGACGGCGCCGTCCACGAGCAGCGCCACCAGGCGGGCGCACAGCCAGCCGCCGGAGGCGATGGCGAGGATCACGGCCAGGTGCCGCAGGCCGTCGCGGGCGGCGGGCGGCGCGTCGACCCACGGCTGCGCGGCGGCGAGCAGGAGGCACGCCGTCAGCGCCAGGACCGGGCGGCGGCACCGGTGGACCAGGTCCGGGATGCCGGTGCCGCTGCCGGGGGCCGCCAGCCGCCGCGCCACCACCTGCGCCGTCCGGTCGAGGCCGTAGGTGAAGAGGGCGGCTGCGGCGCCCACGGTGGCGAGGCGGAGCAGACTCCACCACATGTCCGGCTCTCCTCTCCGGGGTCAGGCGGCCAGCAGGTCCTTCAGTCCCTGGTCCCAGTCGATCCGGGTGTGTTCGAGGCCGGGCGGGACGAGGCGGGTGGTACCGGCCAGGAACCGGGCGACCGCTTCGGCGGAGGCGGCGAGCAGGGCGATGCCGTCGGTACCGCCGAGGGCGATCAGCATCCGGGTCTCGTCGAAGAGCTCGATGTGGACGTCTCCTTCGCCCGCGGGCGCGTCCAGTCCGGCGATGAGCAGGTCCCGCGAGAGCGTCCAGACCGCATCCGCCTGGTAGGAGTCGAAGTCCAGGGTGATCGCGTGGGGATCGTCGGTCCGGTAGGACCAGTCGACCTGCAGGTCCCGGCTGTCCTCGTCGCCGGTCACCAGGCGCATGGTGATCCGGGTGGTGAGATGTTCCATGGTGGGGGTTCCCCTTTCCCGGGTTGTTCGGTCGGGCTCTTCGGTCGGGTTGTTCGGTCCGGTTCTTCGGTCGGGCTCTTCGGGCCGGTTCTCGGGCCGGCGTTTCGGCCGGGCGGAAGCCCGTTCAGGCGGCGGCCGGTCCGTCGTCCTGCTCGACGTGGCGCTTGAAGTCGTTCAGGTCGTCGATGACACGGCGGTCCACGAAGCCGAGCACCTCGGCGAGGTGCTCCCAGAGCCCCTGCGGTTCGGTCTCCAGCTGGAGCATCACCCGGGTCGTCCGGTCGTCCACGGAGTGGAAGGTGACCACGCCGCTGTGGCGCACCGGGCCGCCTCCGCCGTCCCAGGCCACCCGTTCGCCTTCGACGACTTCCGTCGTCACGGCCTCGAAGTGCCGCCGGCCGCCCGCGGTTTCGATCACCCAGCTGCTGCCCTCGGGCCCGGACACGTCGACGCTCACCACGCCGCGCATGAAGCGCGGGAAGTCCTCGCACCGGACCCACTGCCGGTAGACCTCGCCGAGCGGCGCCGCCACCTCGACCGACTCCTCGATCCGTCCCATCGTCTCCTCCTCGACCTCCGGTAGCTGCTTCCGATGCCCCGCTGTCCCGCGCTGTCCCTCGATGCCGCCGCCCGTGCGGCGGCCCGGCTGTCCGCGTGCCCCGATCCCCGCCGGGCATGCACGGCGAGTTCCGCCCACGTCCGCCCCGCACCCCGCGGCGTACGTCCGGCCGACCGCCCGTGCGGCCGTTCACACAACCCTCACAGCGGGAGGGGACATGGAGCCGGCCTCCGGGGGTACCCGGGGACGGACCGTACGCCGAGGGGAAAGGACCGACATGGCCACGACCAGTGACGAACTCCTCCACCGCGCGACAGCCCCGGCCCCGGACGAGGCCTCGGCGGTCGACTCGCCGGGCACCCTCCATGCCCTCGCCCCGGAGCTCGACGGCATCCAGGACTCGCGGCAGGTCGCGCCCGGTGACGCGCGCGAGCTGACCCGCGTCCTGCTGGCCCGGCTCGCGACGCTGGAGGAGGGCACCCGCGAGTACTCCTACGTGCGGGCCACGCTCATCGAGCTCAACCTGTCCCTGGTGCGGTTCGTGATCCGCCGGGTGGGCAACCGTCAGGAGCCCGAGGAGGACTTGATACAGGTCGGCTCGCTCGGCCTGATCAAGGCGATCGACCGTTTCGACCCCGGCCACGGGGTGGAGTTCACCACCTTCGCCGTGCCGACCATCCTCGGCGAGATCCGCCGCCACTTCCGCGACACCACCTGGGCCGTCCATGTGCCGCGCCGGCTCCAGGAGCTGCGCATCACCCTCGCCAGGGCCCGTGACGTGCTGTTCCAGCGTCTCGGCCGCTCGCCGACCGTCGCCGAGCTCGCCGGACACCTCGACCTGCCGGAGGAGGAGGTGGTCGAGGGGCTGGCGGCCGCCAACGGCCACACCGCCGGATCCCTGGACGCCCCGTCGGCCGACGGCCAGGACGACGACCCGAGCCCGCTCGCCCAGCGCCTCGGCCGGGAGGACCCGAGGTTCGCCGCGATCGAGAACCTGATCGCCCTCAAGCCCCTCATCGCCGAGCTGCCCGAACGGGACCGGCTCATCCTTTCCATGCGCTTCGGCGAGGATCTGACCCAGTCCCAGATCGGCGACCGCCTCGGGCTGTCCCAGATGCACGTCTCCCGTCTCCTCAGCCGCACGCTGAAGAAGCTGCGCGCGGGGCTCAGCGCCACCTGAACCGGCAGTACGGCACCGGAGTTCACGCGACGCGGCCGCCCGGAACGGACGCGGCGCCCCGGCGCCGGGCCGCGTCGACCGAACCGACGCGCCCCGGCGCCGGGCCGGGACCACATACGACGCCACGCACGCCACCCGAGGTCTGGCCGCACCCCGGGCGGCGTGCGTAGGCTCGTGGAGCAGACCCGTGGAGGGGAACACGACGACGATGCCAGCCGAGAAGACGATGCCCGCTGAGAACGAGCCCGCCACCGTGCCGCCGGCCACCGGCCCCGACGAGCCCTCCTGGCCGGCGAGCGCCCGGTCCGCGCCCGACCTGGTCGTCCACACCCGGCACACCGACACCCGGGCGGCCGTCTGCACGCTGGCGGGCGACCTCGACATCGAGACCCTGGAACCCGCCAGGAACACGCTCGACGACCTGGTGGAGCAGCATCCGCCGCTGCTCGTCGTCGACCTCGGACGCGTCGCCTTCTGCGACTCCTCCGGCCTGAACCTGCTGCTGCAGACCAGGATGGCGGCCGCCGCGGCGGACGTGGGGTTCCGCCTCGCGGCGCCCTCCGCCACGGTGCAGCGCCTGCTGGAACTGACCTGCGCCGACACCGTGTTCTCGGTCCACCCGTCGCTGGACGCCGCGCTCGCCGCACCGCTCTGACCACCCGCCCCCGGGCGGCGGTCACGAGTGGGCACGCATGATCCGGCGACGGCCGGGCAACCGAGCAGGCGAAGCGGAACCAGAGCTGCCGAATCCGAAGGGGAACCCGCTCATGACGACCAGCCGGGCAACCCTGGACGACGACCGGCCGGGCACCGGTCCCACGCTGCCGCCCGGCGGACAGCGCCGGCGCCTGCACCTGGCCGGGCTGCCGAAGCCCGTCGCCCGTGCCCGGGCGTACACCGTGCAGGCCGTCGCCGACTGGTCGTGGCCGGTGAGCGCCGCCGGCGCCGACGACATCGTGCTCCTCGTCGCCGAACTGGTCGCCAATGCCATGCTGCACGCCGGCGGCCCCGTGGACCTGGTCCTCGACGCCTCGCAGGCGCGCCTGCGGATCGAGGTCAGCGACCGGTCGACCGCCCTGCCCGAGCCGCGCCGGCCGCACCGCCCGGGACTGCCCGGCGGGCACGGGCTCTTCATCGTCCAGCGGGCGGCGACCCGTTGGGGCGCGCTGTCCGACGGCGACGGCAAGACGGTCTGGGCCGAGATCGACACACTGCCCGCACGCCCGGGCAGCTGACGCGCGAGGCCCCGACCGCCGCCACGGGGCCCGTCGCACCTGCTACGGGGCCGGTGCTGCCGCACCCGTCACGGGCTCCAGCCGCAGGCGCCGGCTCGGCCACGGCGGCGGCGTGGCCGGACCGAACCAGACCCGGACGTCCTCGCCCGTGCGGACGGGCAGCAGCGGGTAGTCGTTCTCCGCGTGCTCGGTCCGGTGCAGCGCATGGCCCGGGCCCAGGTGCCGGGCGGCGTACGCGTCGAAGGCGGCCGCGTCGGACGGCCGGCAGATCGTCACGACCACCTCGCGGGCGCCCGGCTCCGGTGCGAAGCCCGGGCCGCGCAGCAGCAGGACGTCGTCACTGTCGACCATGGTCGCGTTGGCCGTGTCGCGGTGCCGCCGCCAGAGCGGGCCGGTGTAGAACGCCTCCAGCGCACGCCGGCGGTGCACCATGTCGGGGAACGCGCGCAGCCAGACGAAGCGGTCGGGGTCGTCGAGGTCGCGGAACCGGCCGCCGACCGTGATGCCGACCGCCTGCTGGCCGGCGACGAACTCGCGCTCGAACAGCTCGACCAGCGTCTCCCGGGCACCGGGGTGCAGGGTGTACTGCCGCAGTTCGACGATGCTCATGCGCCGGCCTCCCCGGCGCGGGTCGGGTCCGTGGTCCGGTGGGGGACCGGCGGTGGGGTGAGAGGGCGGCCGGCCGCGTCGCAGGGGCCGTGCAGGAAGTCGAAGTCGTCCATGCGACGCAGGTTAGGGGCGCTCCACTGACATCCCCTGTCAGTGGATACTGGGCGGCATGCGCGCGAGCCGGCTGGTCACCCTGCTTCTGCTGCTCCAGAACCGGGGCCGGATGACGGCCCGGGAGCTGGCCGGGGAGCTGGAGGTCTCCGTCCGGACGGTCTACCGGGACGTCGACGCGCTCGCCGCCGCCGGCATCCCGCTCTACGGCGCCGCCGGACACGCAGGCGGCTACCGGTTGGTCGCCGGCTACCGGACCCGCCTCACCGGGCTGACCGCGGACGAGGCGCAGGCCGCGTTCCTCGCCGCGCTCCCCGGGGCCGCCGCCGAGCTCGGCCTCGGTGAGGCGCTCGCCACCGCCCAGCTCAAGCTCCGGGCGGCCCTCCCGGCGGAGCTGCGCGAGCATTCCGGCCGGATCCAGGAGCGCTTCCTGCTCGACGCCCCCGGCTGGTACGGCGACGCCGGCCGGACGCCGCACCTCGCCGCCGTCGCCGCCGCAGTGTGGTCACGGCGGGCGGTGGTGCTGCAGTACCGGCGCTGGCGCGCGCCGGAGGAGATCGAGCGGCGGGTCGAGCCGTACGGGCTCGTGCTCAAGGCCGGCCGCTGGTACCTGGTCGCCGGCGGCCCGTCCGGAATCCGCACCTACCGGGTCGACCAGATCATCGAACTCCACTCCCTGGAAGAGGAGTTCACCGTCCCGGAGGGCTTCGGGCTGGCCGCGCACTGGCGCCGCCACCTGGCCGACTTCCGGGCCCGGCTGCACACCGGGGAGGCCCTGGTCCGGCTCACCCCGGAGGGCGCCCGCCGCCTCGGCGTCACACCCCGGGGCGACGGATGGACGGAGGCCCGGGTGCCCATCGAATCGATCGACCACGCCCACGGCGAGTTCCTGCGGCTGGGCACCGACATCGAGGTCGTCGCACCGCCGGAACTCCGCCACCGCATCGCCGAGACGACCCGCACCCTCGCCGCCCGCTACGGCAGCTGACGCCCCCGGCCGGACAGGACCTAGGCGGACAGGGCCTCGTCGTCGTTCGGCTCCGCGCAGGTGGCGGCCAGCTCGTCGAGGGAGAGGTCGAGGGCGTAGGCGAGGGCGGCGATCGTGAAGAAGGAGGGCGTGGGGGCGCGGCCGGTCTCGATCTTGCGGAGGGTCTCGGAGGAGATGCCGGCCGCGGCGGCGATCTCGACCATCGAGCGCGTACCGCGCGCCTCGCGCAGTAGCGCGCCGAAGCGCTCGCCGCGCTCGCGCTCCCAGGGGGTCAGCGGGGTCCTCACCATGTCGTCGATCCTAATGCCGGCGCGCCCGCTTCCGCCGCCCCTCCGCCCGCGCACGTGACCGCTCGCGCCGAGCCCTCCGTGCGCCCGCCCCGCTGCGCCCCCGCTCAAGCCTCCTCGACCGTGATACAAATACCGGTATAAGAATTGGTTCCGGGCTCGGAAGGGGAGCGGCATGGTGGAGCTGAAGTCGGAGTCGGCGCTTGCGGCGATGCGTGAGGCGGGGAGGGTGGTCGCGGACGCCCTGGCCGCCGTGCGGGGGGCGGCCGCGGTCGGGGTGAGCCTGCTGGAGCTGGACGAGGTGGCGCGCGAGGTGCTGCGGAAGGCCGGGGCGAGCTCGCCGTTCCTCGGCTACCGGCCGGCCTTCGCGCCGGTGCCGTTCCCGGCGGTGATCTGCGCCTCCGTCAACGACGCCGTGGTGCACGGCATCCCGGACGGTCACCGGCTGCGCGACGGGGACCTGGTGAGCATCGACTGCGGTGCAGTGCTGGACGGCTGGGCCGGTGACGCGGCGGTCAGCTTCACGGTGGGGGCGCCGGCGGAGGCGGACGTGCGACTGATCGAGACCGCCGAGCGGGCGCTGGAGGCCGGGATCGCCGCGGCCGTGGTCGGCAACCGGCTCGGTGACATCGGGCACGCCGTCGCCCGCGTGGCGCGCGGGGCCCGGTACGGGCTGCTGGCGGGGTTCGGTGGCCACGGCATCGGGCGGCGGATGCACGAGGACCCACACGTCCCCAACGAGGGCCGCCCGGGCCGGGGTTACCCGCTGCGGCCGGGGCTGGTGCTGGCGATCGAGCCGATGCTCATCGCCGGCGGCCGGGACGACCACCGCACCGACCCGGACGGCTGGACCCTGCGCACCGCCGACGGCGCCCGGGCGGCACACGTCGAGCACACGGTGGCGATCACCGAGGACGGTCCGCGCATCCTCACCCTGCCGTAGCCGATTCCCCTCCTCCGCACCCGGGGTCTCCCGGGGAGACCGTGACCGGTGCCACGAGCGGTTCGTCGGTCGCCGGGAGTAGCGTGCGAGCCATGGACAAGGACTTCGCGGTGCGTGTCACCGTCCGCGGCTACGAGACCGACGCGCAGGGCCACCTCAACCAGGCGGTGTACCTCCAGTACGCCGAGCACGCCCGGTGGGAGCTGCTCCAGGCGGCCGGCGTGCGTCAGGCGGATCTGCTGGCCAAGGGGGTCGGACCGGTGGTGCTGGAGACCACCGTCAAGTACCTGCGGGAGCTGCGCGCGGGTGACGAGGTGGACGTGAGCTGCCGGTTCGTCTGGGCCGAGGGCAAGACCTTCCGGGTCGCGCAGACCATCACCCGGGCCGACGGCGTCCGTGCCGCCGAGGTGACCTGCGTGGGCGGGTTCCTGGACCTGGCGCAGCGGCGGCTGGTCGCGGACGCGCGGGAGCCGATGACCGCGCTGGCGTCGGACCCGGGGCTGCTCGGGCTCTGAGCCTCCGGGCGCCCTCGCCGACGGCCCTGCCCGGAAGCCGCCGCCCGGACGCCGCCGCCCGCCGCCCCCGGCGCGGTGCCGTCCGGGCGGGTGACCCGGCGGGTGGGTACCGCCCGATCGGCCGACGCGTGCGAGAGCATGCGTCTCGGCGGGCCGGTGCGCGGCGACGGGAGGCGGGCGAGGTGATCGGTGGGGTCCACCTGGAGGCGCAGTGGCGCCGGGAGGCACTGCGGACCAACCTGTGGGTGGTGCCGATGCTGGAGGTGCTGCTCGCCGGGCTGCTGTTCCTGGTCACCTGGTCCGTGGACCGCGCGGCCCACCGCGGAGAGCTGGTGCTGCCGGGCTGGGTGATCAGCGGCACCGCCGACGCCGCCCGCCAGATCCTCGCCGCCATCGCGGCGGCGCTGATCACCGTGGTCGGCGTGGTGTTCTCGATCATGATCGTGACGCTGACGCTGGCCTCCACCCAGTTCGGCCCGCGGATGCTGCGGACCTTCATCCGCGACCGCACCACCCAGCTGACCCTGGGCACCTTCGTGGGGACCTTCTTCTACGCCGTCCTGGCCCTGGTGGTGATCGGCCCCTCGTCGGTCGGCGAGTTCGTCCCGCACCTGTCCATCACGGTCTGCATGGTCCTGGTGCTGGCCGACCTCGGGGTGCTGATCTACTTCATCCACCACATCGCGACCTCGATCCAGCTGCCCCGGGTCATCGCGAGCATCGCCGCGGAGCTGTCGGCGGCGATCGAGGCGGGTGCGGGCGAGCCCGTGCCGGTCGGCGGGGTCGAGCGGGGGCCCACGGCGGCCGAGCTGCACGCCCGGCTCGACGCGTCCGGGGCGGCTGTCCCCGCGCCGGCCAGCGGCTACCTGCAGTTCGTCCGGCACCGGACGCTGGTCCGGATGGCGACCGAGCTCGACGCCGTCATCCGGCTGGACCACCGGCCGGGGCACTTCCTGGTGCAGGGGCACCAGCTCGCCACGGTCTGGCCCGCCACGGCGGCGGCGGAGGTGACCAGGAGCTTCGCCCGCGCCCACATCACCGGCCCGACCAGGACGCTCGCCCAGGACATCGCCTTCGCGGTGGACCAGCTGGTGGAGATCGCGATCCGGGCGCTGTCCACCGCGGTGAACGACACCTTCACCACCCTGACCTGCATCGACTGGCTGGGTGAGGGGCTGTGCCGGATCGCCTCCCGCTGGCATCCGGACCCGGTGCACCGGGACGCGGCCGGCCACATCCGGGTGATCGCCGCCCCGGTGAGCTACGAACGGCTGGTGGAGCGCGCGTTCGAGAAGATCCGGCAGACCGCCCAGGGCATGCCCGCCGTGCTGATCCGCCAGCTCGACGCGCTGGCGGAGATCATGGTGGAGACCACGACCGAGGCGCAGCGCGAGGTGCTGCTCCGCCAGGCGGCGATGATCGACCGGCTGGGCGCGGAGTCGGTGCCCGAGCCGGCCGACCGGGAGGACGTCCACCGCCGCTACCTGGCGGTCCTCGCCGTCCACGCGAGCCGGGCCGCCGGGCGGCCCTGACGTCGCGTCCGGCGTGGCGGCGCCGGACGCGACGTCAGGACCCCGGCATGGAGGCCTGAGGCAGGCCCTAGGAGAGCAGGCCGTCGTAGTCGGGGAGCTTGAAGGTCCGCTCGGCGTGGCCGCCCGTCAGGTCGGTGGTGTTGTTGCCGACGTTGGCGATGACGGTGTAGCCCTCCAGCTCGACCTCGGCGCGCTGGGCGGTCTTGAACTCCTGCACCGGCTGGAAGAGGTCGCCGAAGTCGCGGCCGTGCAGGCCGTCCACCGGGTAGCCGGCGCGCTGGAGCGCGCAGCGGGTCAGCGAGTCGATGAAGTCCGGGCGGGCGGTGACGAAGATGACCGCGACGCCGCGCGAGTGCGCGTAGGTGGCCAGGTCGAGGGACGGGCCGACCGCGGGCTGGCTGAAGGGGTGGAAGTGCGTCTGGAGCGTCGTGTTGTCGATGTCGAACACGATGGCCGGGCGGACGGCCGCGTTGGCACCGGAGGTGCGCTGCTCGACGTAGCTGCGGGCCCCGGCGAGGGACGTCCCGACGTCGGCCAGCCACTGGCTCTCCGTCACGGTGGCGGCGGCGCGGGCGGCGGCGGCCTGCGCGACGGCGGCCTGTGCGACGGCGGGCGCCGGCCGGGCGGGGGCGGCGGTCGCGGGGGAGGCCAGGCCCGCGACGAACACGCCGGCCAGGGCCACGGGGAGCGCTGCTCTGCCGGCCTTGCTGATTCCTGCCATCGGGAGCCCTTCTGTCGTGGTGTCGGGAGCCCGCGCGCATGTTCGACGACGCGGACATGGCGAATGTGACACACCGCGGGGAAGGACAACAGGGCCGTGCTGCTTACCAGCAGGTAACAATCTTCTGTGCATCCGGCGTGTGAACACCGGGAGCGGCTCCGCACCCCTCCGGGCGGAGGATCGCGGTGGGCCGGAGCTCAGCCCATCAGCCGGAGCCGGGTGGCCGAGACGCCCACGCGGACGGTCTGACCCCAGCTGAGCTCCAGCGCGTCGCTCTCGATGCCGTCGCCGAAGGCGACCAGGTGGTCGGACTCGACGGTGAGGACCAACTGCTGCTCGGCGTCGAGCAGTCCGTGGACCCGGCTGGTGCCGGTGGCGGGCGAGGGCCAGGCCTCCCGGACGAACCAGGCGAGGGCGGGCGCGGTCGACCCGGGCAGGGGGAGCGGGCTGCCGCGCTCCAGCCAGGCGGAGCGGCACCAGCCGGTGGCCCCGGTCCCGGTGCCGATCAGCACGCCGGAGGAGGCCTGCGCCTCGTCCGCCGGGCCGCCGGCGCCTGCCGGGCCGCCGGCGCCCGGCCCTTGGGGCGTGCTGCCCGCCACCGAGAGCCGGTACCGCGCCGTCTGGTGCCCCGGCCGGCCGACGTACACCTCGTTGAGCGCCAGCAGCCGCTGGGTGTCGTCCGCCACCGCCTCGACCATGGTCCGCTCCTCCACGTGCCGGTCGGCGCCGCGGTGCGCGGCGGCCGGCAGGAGGGCCGGCAGCGCGTCGGCCCGGTGGCGGACCAGCACGCCGGGGTTGCGGCCCGGGTCGGCGTCCACGCCGATCACCGGCTGGCCGTCGAGGTACTTGGCGACGTTCGCGACCAGGCCGTCCTGGCCGACCACGACCACCACGTCCCCCGGCTCGAAGAGGAACCGCGGCAGGTCCGCGCGCTCGACCCGGGTGCGCCGCCAGTCCAGCGGGACGGCGGCGGCGGCCCGGGCCAGGGCCTCGGCCTGGCGCCGGTGGCGCTGCTCGACCTCCGCGACGGAGCGTCCGCGCGAGGAGAGGAAGAAGGCGGCCTGCCCCGGAGTGCCGTGGTGGGCGATCAACTCCTCGTACTCGGTGCGGCGGTGGACGAGGACGGCCCGCGGTGCGAGGCTCACCGCTCGCCCCCGCCGCCGGCGAGCTTGGCGAGCAGTCCGGTGACGACGTCCGGGGAGAGGGTGACGCTGTCGATCCGGGGGAGGTGCTCGGCCAGCCGCATCAGCGCGAGCGCCCGCAACACGGCCGGGTCGGCCTGCTGGTGGGCGGTCAGCCAGGCTCCCTCGGCGGCGGCCTTGGCGTCGCCGAGGGCGCGTGCGGCGTCGGCCTCGGCGGTGGCGAGCCGGGTGCGGCGCTCCGCCTCGGCCTCGGTGCGGACCCGGTCGGCGACCGCCTCGTCCTCGGCCCGGAGCCGGGCGTTGGCGCCCCGCTGGGTGATCAACTCCTTTTCCCGGCGGGCGAGTTCGATCTGGTTGGCGAGCTCGTTCTCGGCGATGCCGCGCTCGTGCTCGACGGCCACCGCCCGCCGCTCGAAGGTCGCCCGGTCGGCCTCCTGCTGGACCAGCTCGCGGGCGGGGGTGCGCAGCGCCCGCTCCACCTCGGGCTCGGGGCGCAGTGCGACGACGCGGACGGCGATGACGGCGAGTCCGGTCTCGGTGATCCGCGGTTCGGCGGCGAGCCCGGCGGCCATCCGGTCGCGGACGGTGCTGACGCCGTCGACCAGGGCGGCGGCCAGCGGGGTGCGGGCGAGCAGGCCGAGCGCGTGCTGCTGGGCGGTCTCGGTGAGCAGGGTGGCGATCTGGTCGAGCGGGGCGGCGCGCCAGGCGCCGGTGTCGGGGTCGATCCCGAAGTCGACGCGGACCGCGGCGGTGGCGGGCTCGGTGATCCGGTAGGTCAGCGTGGCCTGGACGGTGACGTCCTGGAAGTCGGAGGTCCGGGCGTGGAAGAGCATCGCCAGTTCGCGGTCGTCCACCGGCACCTCGGAGAGCGCGGCGCTGAGCGGGCGGAACCAGAACGCCAGGCCGGTGCCGTCGTGGGCGACCTTGCCGCGGTTCAGGTGGCGGATGTGGGCGGTGGGGGCGGCACGCAGATGGCGCAGTCCGAAGCGGCGGGTGATGTCGGCCATGGGAGGCACCTCTTTTCGTCAGTCAGACGATATTGGGCGGCCGCCACTATCGTCAAGATGACGAAAAGTGCTGGCCGGTACAGCGGGCCCCAGCCCCCCGCCGGGTGCGCCCGCGTGGGCGGACGCCGCCGTGGGAGGATCGGCGGGTGCTGAGGATGCGAACGAACACGCGGCGGAAGCGGAGCCCCGGGCCGGCGCGCCCCTCGGCGGCCCTGGCCGCGGCCGCCCTGACCGCAGCCGCCGCCCTCGGGCCCCTCGCCGCCGCCCCGCCCGCCCGGGCGGCCGACGGTGCCGGACAGGCGTTCACCATCACCGACCCGCGGATCACCGAGTCCAGCGGGCTCGCGGCCAGCATCGCCCACCCCGGCGTCTACTGGACGCACAACGACAGCGACGACGGCCCGTACGTCTACGCCGTCGACTCCAAGGGGCGGACCGTCGCCACCGTCACCCTGCGCGGCATCGAGCCGCGGGACGTCGAGGCGATCTCGGTCGGGCCGGACGGGCGCGTCTACGTCGGGGACATCGGCGACAACCTCGGCGGCAAGTGGTCCGAGGTCTGGATCTACTCCTTCGCCGAGCCGGCCGAGCTGCGCGACCAGTCGGTGGACGTGATCCGCTACCGGGTGCGCTACGAGGACGGGCCGCGCGACGCCGAGGCGCTGATGGTCCACCCGGTCACCGGCCGGGCCTACATCGCCAGCAAGAAGCAGAGCGGGGGCGCCCTCTACCAGGGCCCGGAGAAGCTCGCGCCCACCGGCATCAACACCTTCCGCCGGATCGCCGACGCGCCCTGGGTCACCGACGGCGCCTTCTCGCCGGACGGCACCCGGCTGGTGCTGCGCGGCTACTTCTTCGCCACCCTCTACCGCTGGAAGGACGGCGCGCCGGCCGAGCTCGGTGCGCTCTCCGCCCCCTGGCAGAAGCAGGGGGAGTCGGTCACCTTCACGGCCGACGGCCGGGCGGTGCTCTACGGGAGCGAGGGCAAGGACAGCCCGGTCTGGCGGGCGCCGCTGGACGACGACGAACTCCCCGACACCGTCAAGCCGTTGCCCAAGTCCTCGCCGTCGGCCGCGGCCGGTGCGGGGGCGCCGCCGGCCGGCTCGTCGGCCGACCCGGCTGCCGGCGCCTCCGCCGGGGCGGCCGCCGCCGGCTCCTCCGACGGGCCGTCGGACCGGGCGCTCGGCGTGGTGTTCGTCCTCGCCGTGGTCGGCGCCGTCCTCGGCCTGCGCAAGAAGCGCAAAGCGTCCTGACCGGCGCAGGCGCGCGGGCCTGGTCCACGACACCGGGGCCGAAACCCGTTCCGGCGCGGCCCTGTCAAGTGGCCGGGACCGAACGGCCGTGGGCGAACGGTCCCTTCACTGCCGGGGCGCGCCGCCGGCCAGGTTTCCGGCTGGTCCCGATGAGGTGAATCTGTCGCCGATTTGTGACAAAGCTTGGCCAACACCCGCCCCGCGCGGGGTTTTCGTGGACGTAGTGTTCCGGCTATGTCACGGAAGAGTCGCCGCACCTCCACCCCCGACCCGGGCGACACCTGGGTCGCACGCCCCCGCCGCCGCGAGACACCGCTCGGCCTGCTGGGCCACGGAGTGAAGTTCCTCGGCTACAGCACGCTCGCCGGCGTGCTGCTCGCCGGGGTGGCCCTGCCGGCCGCGGGGGCGCTCGGGCTGACCGCCAAGAGCACCGCCGACAGCTTCGACAGCATCCCGGACGACTTCAAGACCCCGCCGCTGAACCAGGCCTCGCAGATCTACGACGCCAACGGCGGCCTGATAGCCAAGGTCTACGAGCGCGACCGCACGGTGATACCCGCCGACCAGATGTCGCCGCTGATCCGCACGGCACAGGTGGACATCGAGGACGCCCGCTTCTACGAGCACGGCGCCGTCGACCTCAAGGGCGTGCTGCGCGCGATCACCAAGAACGCCGAGAGCGGTGCCACCGTCCAGGGCGCCTCGACGCTGACCCAGCAGTACGTGAAGAACGTCAACGTGGAGAAGGCCGGCGACGACCAGGCCGCCGTCCTGGAGGCCCAGCGCAAGACCCTGGGCCGCAAGATCCAGGAGCTCAAGTACGCCATCAAGCTGGAAGAGGACCTGACCAAGGACCAGATCCTCACCAACTACCTGAACATCACGTTCTACGGGCACCAGGCCTACGGCATCCAGGCCGCCGCCCAGCGCTACTTCAGCAAGGACGCCAAGGACCTCACGCTCCCCGAGGCCGCGATGCTCGCCGGCCTGGTGCAGAACCCGTCGCAGTACGACCCGAAGCTGCACCCGGTGGCCGCCCAGAAGCGCCGCGACACCGTCATCGACAAGATGGTCGAGAACAAGCACATCACCGCCGCCCAGGCACAGGAGGCCAAGGCCGCGCCGCTGGGCCTCAGGTACAAGGAGCCGCAGAACGGCTGCATCACCGCCAACGCGGGCATGGGCTTCTTCTGCGACTACGTCCGCCACGTGGTGAAGCAGGACCCGGTCTTCGGCAAGACCGCCGCCGAGCGGAAGAAGCTCTGGGCCGAGGGCGGCCTGAACATCTACACCACGCTCGACCCGGTGAAGCAGGCCGCCGCCCAGAACGCCGTGACCAAGCGCGTCAACGTCACCGACCCGGTCTCCGCGGCCATGACGATGGTCGAGCCGGGCACCGGCAAGATCCTGGCGATGGCCCAGACCCGCCCCTACGGCCTGGACCCGAACAAGAACCAGACCGTCGTCAACTACAACGTCGACGCGTCGATGGGCGGCGGCAACGGCTTCCAGCCGGGCTCCAACTTCAAGCCGATCGTGGCCGCCGCGGCGCTGGAGGCCGGCCTCCCGCCGACCCAGCAGTACTCCGCGCCGAACCGGATGGACTGGCCGACGATGTCCACCTGCTCGGGCAACTGGAAGAACCTGAAGAAGGGCACCAAGGAGGGCAGCGTCCCCAACGAGTCCGCCAGTGAGGTCGGCCCCTACGACCTGAAGAAGGCGATGGCCCTCTCGGTCAACACCTACTTCGTGCAGATGGAGCAGGAGATCGGCCTCTGCGCGGTCAAGCAGATGGCCAACAAGCTGGGCATCGCCACCACGGCCAGCGGCGAGCAGCTCAAGGAGCTGCCCGCGATGGGCCTCGGCACCCAGGAGGTCAGCCCGCTGGTGATGGCGAACGTCTACGCCACCTTCGCCGCCCGGGGCACCTACTGCGCACCGGTCGCGATCAGCAAGATCTCCACCGTGGACGGCCGCGACGTGCCGGTCACCCCGGTCAAGTGCAACCAGGCGATCGCCCAGACCACCGCGGACGTGATCAACACCGTGCTGCTCGGCGTCACCGAGAAGGGCACCGCGCGCGACCTCGACCTCGACGACGGCCGGCAGATCGCCGCGAAGACCGGTACCGCGGACGAGAAGAAGGCCGCCTGGTTCAGCGGCTACACCGCCAACCTGGCCGCCTCGGTCTGGCTCGGCGGCCCCGCCAAGGGCGTCCCGATGAAGGACATCCGGATCGGCGGCAAGTACTACGACGAGGTCTTCGGCGCCACCGGGCCGGGCCCGATCTGGCGCCTGGGCATGAACCAGGCCGTCAAGAACATGCCGGAGGAGACCTTCCCGACCGTCTACATCCCGGACCCGCCCAAGCGCGAGCCCACCCCCAGCCCCGGCGCGAGCGGCAGCTCCGGATGGCCGACCTTCGGGCCGGGCTCCAACCGCCCGGAGACCGCGCCCGGTTGGCCCGGCGGCGGCCGCACGCCCAACCCCCGGCCCGGCAACCCGCGCACCACCCCGACCACCGGCGGCCAGGACGACGAGGGCTGACGCTGCGCGGCCCGGCCTGCCGACAGCCGTGCCCCGGACCGTCCGACGGTCCGGGGCACGGCTCGTTCCGTTGCCGGAAAGGTCAGTTGACGCCCTTGGCGGCCCAGAAGTCCTGGCGGGCCAGGATCGAGGTGTCGGACTGGTCGGTGAAGAAGCCGTCCACCCCCAGCTCGAACAGGTACCGGGCCCAGCCGATCGCGTCGCCGTAGGCGTTCGGGTCGGTGCCGCGCCGGTAGTCCACCGGCAGGAAGGCGTTCTCGTTGCGCACCGTGTACGGGTGCAGCAGCAGCCTGGCCGCGTGGGCGTCGCGCACCAGCGTGGTCGGCGGCTGGAGCTTGCCGTCGGCGTCCACCGGGGCGATCAGCTGGGTGGTCGGGCCGATGCCGTGCGCGAAGGACGCGATCCAGCGCAGCCCCTCCGGCTTCACCAGGTCGGCCACCGTCCGCGGGTCCCCGGCGAGCACGAAGTCGTACGGCCGGCTGGTCGCGCCGCTGAGCAGCTGGATCCGCGGGTTGTCGACCAGCTTGGCCAGCCGCTGCAGGCTGCTCGGCTCGAACGACTGCAGGATCGCCCGACCGTTCCGGCCGGCCAGACCGGTGCGGCGCAGCTCGTCGGCGAGCCGCTCCTCCAGCGGCAGGCCGATCGAGCGGAAGTAGCTCGGGTGCTTGGTCTCCGGGTAGAGCCATACCTCACGGCCGAGCTCGCGCCCGCGCTTGCGCGCGAAGTCCGCCAGCTCGCGGAAGGTCAGGATCTGCCAGCGGCCGTCGTAGAGGGTGTTGCGCTGGCGCTGCTGCGGCAGGCGCTCCTTGGCGCGCAGCGTCTTCAGCTCGGCCAGGGTGAAGTCCTCGGTGAACCAGCCGGTGAGCGGCTGGCCGTCGATGGTCTTGGTGGCCTTGCGGCCCTCGAACTCGCGGTGGTCGGCGACGTCCGTGGTCTCCGCGATGTTGTTCTCGTGCCGGATCACCAGGTGGCCGTCCTTGGTCGGCACCAGGTCCGGCTCGATGACGTCCGCGCCCAGCTCCAGCGCCAGCTCGTACGAGCCGAGGGTCTCCTCCGGGCGGTAGCCGGGGGCGCCGCGGTGGCCGATGACCAGCGGGTGCGGCAGCCGGTCCAGCCCGGTGCCGGTGCGCACCGGCGGGCGGGTCCCGGTCGGGCGGGCGGCGGCACCGCGCTCGTCGTCGCCGGCCGGGCGACCGGAGTCCGGCTGGTCCTCGCCGCCCGCCGCGAACGCGTCCCCGGCTCCGGCGGCGAAAGCGGCCGCGCCCAGGCCGGCGGCGCCGGTCGCCCGCAGGAACCGGCGGCGCGAGGACTCGGCGCCCGGCGCGGATTCCGCCGGGCTGTTGCCGTCGAGCGGACGGTACGTCATGGAGGCTCCTTGCTCGCACAGTTGGCGTGGCGTGGTGGTCTTCGCCCGCAGACTAGGAGCCGTGACGCCCGGCCGGGTGGCCGTTCGGCGAACTGCGGGAGAAGATCCGCCACCCGTCCACCCACCGGCGGGCGCCCGGACGTAGGGCCTGTCGTGCGGATCGGCCCGGCCCGACCTGATCCACAGGGCAGGCCCCGTCCAGGGTCCGACCTGATCCACAGGGCAGGCCCTGGACGGGCGCCCCGGGGCGGCGCGGGCGGCCCCGGGCGGGGAGCGGTCACGCGTGGGGCGAGGCCTCCTCGGCGAGGCGGGCCTGGCCGTAGTCCCAGACGGTGACCACGCTGCGGTCACCGCCGGTGTTGGCCCGGACCTCGACGTTGACGTCCGACAGGAAGGACGTCAGGTACGGCTGGCGGCCGGACCACCGCTGCGCGAACCAGTCGCCGGTGTCCGGGCGGAGCAGCAGCTCCGCCATCGGGCGCCCGGCGACCACCACCACGTCGCCCGGGACGGTGGGGAAGCGGGACCAGGACAGGGCCGTGGGCGCGGCCGGGAGCCGGTGGGTGCGCAGCGAGCGCTCGGGTTCGAAGACGGCCGTCCACCGCGGCCCCGAGCCCTCGTCGCGCAGTCGCAGCACCGCGCCGTCCCCGACGCCGAAGGCGATGTGCTGGCGGACGCCGTCCCGCTCCCGGTCGTCGAGTTCGGAGAGCACGGCGAACAGGGACGTGGCGGCGGTCCGCCCGCGCTGCGCGTCCCGGCCGCCGAGGAGGGCGGTGGCACCGTCGGCGACGAGCTGCACCGAGCGGGCGACGCCGGCGAGGGTGACGCCGAGCATGCCGGAGACCTCCGGGTCGTACCCGGCGCCGAACAACTTGCCGCGCAACCGCGGCGCGTAGTCCGCGAGTTGCTGGGTCAGCGCGCGGCAGGCCGCGGTCGCGGCGGTCTGGCTGAGGGGCTCCCCGGGGGCGCCGGAGGCGACCGAACCGAGCAGGACGGGCGAGCCGAAGCCGTCGATCCTGCTGAGCAGCACCGCGTCCCGGCGGTGCTCCTTGCCGCGGCGGTTGCTCTCCCCGCGGACCGAGGCGGCGCGCACCACCAGCGGGCCGAGGTCGGCGCCGTCGACCACGCTGTCCGCCACGGCGTCGCGCCCGAGCGGCAGTTCGCGCGGTACGGCGGGCGACGGTGCCTCGACGGGCTCGGCCCGGGCGGCGGCCAGCTCGTCGAGCTTGGCGCCGAGCGCGCGGGCGTCCTCCTCGGCCCGGGCCCGCCCGCTGCTCTCCGCGGCGAGTTCGGCGCTGAGCGCGCGGATCCGGTCCTCCGCCGTCGCCCGCCCGGACGCCTCCGCGTCGAGCTGGGAGTGCAGCAGGCCGACCCGGTCGGACAGGCTCTGCCGTGCCGCCTCGGTCTCGGCGCTGCCGGACCGGCCGGCGGTGAGCTGGGTGATCAGGTGGGACCGCTCGGCGTCCAGCAGACGGAGGTCGTTCTGCAGCCGGGCGATGTGGTTCTGTGCCGACTCGTCGGTGAGGCGGTGCTGTTCGTCGCTGCGGGACTGGCGGACGGCCTGCCAGATGTTGGCCCCGACGCTGAGCATCAGGAGCACGAGCAGGAACACGGTCACGGTCTCTCCTCTCGGGTGCCGCGGTCGTGCGTGCCGCGGTGGGCGGAGTGGTCGTCGGGGGTGGGACGGTCGTCGGGGTTGGGGTGGTTGTCGGGGTTGGGGTGGTTGTCGGGGGTGGGCCGCGGGGTGCTGGGTGGAGCGGGGTGCGGGCGGCCGGCGGCGCGGTCGGGCCGGTCCCGGCCGGTGCGCGCGGCGGTTCGCAGCCGGTGGGCGGCGCGGCGGGCCGGCGGCGCGGCGGTGTAGACGTCCAGGCGGTGCCAGAGCTCGGCCCGCCGGGTGAGGTCGGGTGCCGCGCCGGACCCCGGAGGGCGGGGCAGCCCGTGCGCGTCCAGCGCCCAGCCGAGGGCCGCCGCCTCTGCCCGCCCCTCCAGCCGCACCTCCTGGAAGGCCGAGGTGAGCCGGGCCAGGGTGAGCGCGGTGACCATCCCCTGCGCACCGTCGACGGCGGGTCGGACGACCTGCTTCAGCAGACCATCCAGGCCCGAGTGGGCCCGGTCCCGGGCCCACCAGTCGGGGACGACGGCGTACACCGGGAGGGTGGCCGCCGCCGGACCCCACCACTCGTGCCGCCAGCGCCGGTGCCAGCCGGCGACGGCCGACAGGCCGACCCCGTGCCAGTCGTGTGCGGCGGTCACCACCATCACCGCCTGCGGCGCCCCGGGCCCGGCGAGGGCGGCCGTCGCCGGCTCGGCGGCCCGGCGCTCCGGGGCGTCCGGCGGGCCGGAGCGGTCGGCGACGGCGAACAGCAGCAGGTGGCTCCCGGCCGGATCCGCCGAGCAGTCCGGCACGGACGGGTCGGCGGGGTCGCCGGCGCCGGGGCCGCCAGGGGTGGTGAGTTCACCCTCCAGCCAGGCCCGGACCGGTCCGGCGGCCGGCCCGGCGACCGCGATCCGCAGCCGGGGCACGCTGCCGGCGGCGAGCAGCGCGGCGTCACGGGCGAGGCCGGGGTCCAGCCCGCAGGCCCGGCCGAGCGGCAGGCCGGAGAGCAGGCCGGCGGCGCGGGCCACCACGGGATCGACCAGCGGCGGGCCGGTCGGGCGGAGCGCGGCGTCGGGGCGGCTCCCGGGCCGGTCGTCTCCGGCCCGGGGCCGGTGGTCGCCGCTCACCGGCCGGTCGGGGCGTGGCCCAGCAGCAGGCGGCCGCGTTCCGAGGCGTCGGTGGGCGGCGCCAGCGGTGTGGTGAGCACCCAGAGCACCGTCCGCGCCTGGTCGCTGCGGTGCAGCGCGTTGCCCGTACACCACTTCGTCCAGTACTCCATGTTCCAGTCGGCGATCTCCTCGGGCGACGCGGCCCGCCGGCCGAGTGCGGCGGCCGGGGCTTCGAGCAGGGCCGACACCCTGGAGCGCCACTCCCACCACCAGCTGCCCCGCTGGGCCGGGTCCTCGTGGCAGAGCCGGCCCAGGGTGGCGTCCAGCTTCTGGGCGGACCGCGCGACGGTGGCGGCGCCGCGGGCCTTGCTGAGGCTGCTCAGCTTCGCGGTCCAGGCCTGCGGCAGGCGTTCGGCCTGCGCACGCGACCACGGCACGTTGTTCTCGGCGTACCCGCCGAGCGTGCGGTCGACGGCGAGCAGCCGCCTCGCCTGCGCGATCCGCACGGCCCACGGCAGGACGCGCGCCTCCTCCGCCTCCGGGACGTCCGCGTCGTCGAGCACCGCGCGCACCTCCACGCGGTCGGCCCCGGCCGGCTCCCCGGACTCCGGGACGTCCAGCGGGACGACGAACGCCTCCTCGAACAACCCCGGCAGGGCCGGGACGAGGACGTCCTGGCCGGCTTCGACGACCACGTCGAGCAGCAGGGCGGCCTCGGCCAGTTCGGCGCGCCGTGCGGCCACCCGCTCGGCCGGGATCTTCAGCACCGAGAGGTGCAACCGGAGCCAGAGCCCCGCCGGGTCGGTGGTGTCGGCGTCGTTCCGGAGATCGGGGTCGTGCCGGTGGTCGGGGTGGGCGGCGGAGATCGCGGCCAGCCTTGCGGTGAAGGCGGCGAGCGGTTCCTCCTCGGAGGCGGGCGCGGGCCCGGCCGGCCCGTCCTGCTCCGCGGGCGGCTCGTCGGTCGGCTCGGTCCGCTCGGTGGACTCGGTCCGCTCGGTGGGCTCGGCGGTCTTGGTGGCCTCGGCAGGCGGTTCGGCGTACACCGGGTCCGTGGAGTCCGCCTCGTCCGCGGCCGGCGGGGCTTTGGGCGGACCACCGTCGGTGCCGTCGCCGCCCGGCCCGCCGCCCGGCGCCCGGTCCGTGGGGGTGCCCTCCCCGCCCGGCCGCACCTCGGCGGAAAGCGCAGCCGGAGCGGAAACCGTGGGCGAGCCCGTCCCGGGCCCGGCCGCCGGAACCCGCCCGGCCGCCGTTCCCGCCCGCACGGCGGTCCCCACCGCTCGCCACAGCTGCCAGGCCAGCGCGGCGAGCAGCTGTTCGGCCTCCCGCTCGGCCGCCGCCTCCGCCACCGTCCCTTCCGCCGCCGCGGGCCCGCCGGACGGTGCCACCGCCTCCACGGCGCGGCGGCTGAGGCCCGCCATGAACCCGTGCAGCTCCTCCAGGAACGCCGTTCGGGCGGCGGACGGCAGCAGCAGCAGCTCGTGGGCCAGCTCCGCGGCGTCGTGGAGCAGCAGGTCCAGCCCGTCGGCGGACGCCTCCTCGGGCCCGGGGCCCGCGTCCGGTGCGTTCGTCGTCTCCATCAGTGCCTCCCGCTGGTCGGGTCCCAGTAGCTGTTGAACTCCCGCAGGCCCGGCTCCATCTCGGCCCGGTACACCCACCCCGGCCGCTGCTCGATGTGCGCGAAGGAGCCGGCGTCCGGGTACGGCACGTGGCCGCGGTGCACCCGCAGCCAGCCGTGGGCGTCGAGGGTGAAGCGCAGGTCGTCGGCCGCGGCCTCGCTGTTGGCCGGCGGCACGGCGAGCCGGCCGAGCCGGACCGGCTCCCCCTGCGCGGGCTTCAGGAGCACGTTGAGGTGGGTGGCCGCGCCGGCGGGGCTGCGCAGCCGGGCGCTCCGGCCGGGCACCGGCGGGATCTGCGGGTCCGGCCGGGCCGAGGTGTGGAAGAGCAGGTCGAGGTAGTCGCGCGGGTCGGCGCCCTCGGGGTGGGCGGGGAAGACCTCGGTCAGCGCGCCGGGCTTCCCGTCGGGCCGGGCGGGGGAGACGCAGATCGCACCCGGGACGGCGAGCCGGCCGAGGTAGTGGTCGAACACGAGGGCGCCGTCCGCCGCCTCGTGGAGGTCGAGCCCGAACTCGCCGCTCCCGGCCTCCGCGGCGCCGACGTGGTAGTGCGGGTCGCCGTGGCAGAGGAGGGCGAAGAGCCGCAGCCGGTTGTCGACCTCCGCCTGGAACCTGATCTCGGGCGTTCCCTCGAAGTCCCAGACCGCGCGGGTGGCGTGGCGCTTGTACTCGGGGATGCGCTCGATGTCGAGGAGGCCCCACTGGATGGCGTCGCTCCCCGCGCGGGGGCGTTGGACGTCGATCCGGCGCACCACCCGCCGCCAGTTCGAGCGCAGGCCGAGCCGCCCGTCGGGGGTGAGCTCCTCGTAGGGCGTGCCGGAGCGGAACAGGCTGTAGAGCACCCCGCTCTGGCCCAGCAGACCGAAGTCGCACGGCAGGCAGGCGAACAGCCCCTTGGTCTCGACGGCCAGCTCGGAGGCCTGGACCTCGCTGTTCCCGGCGTCGTTCGCGTGGAGGCCGGCGGCGTGGCCCTGGAAGCCGCGGATGGTGTGCAGCCACGCGGCACCGATGGAGGTGGCCTGCTTGGCGAGGTAGCCGGTCTCGGTGTGGATCCGACTGGGGTTCCAGACGGCGGTGCGGCGGGTACCGTCGCCCTGGTCGGAGAGCAGCCGGGCGGCGAGCCTGCTCTCCAGTGCCCGGCGCACGCCCTTCATGGCGCTGGTGCGGCCCGAGAGCACGACCTGGTCGAGGACGGGTTCGGCCCGCCCGTTCCCCGGCTCCGCCCGGGCGAAGGCGTCGGCCACCAGGGAGGCCGCCATGGTCGCGGCCTGCTCCAGCACGGGCTGGACGAGCATCCGGAACTCGGCGACCGGCAGCTCCACCGCCGCGGACGGGTGGGACAGCAGGACACCGCCCCCCTCGGTGAGCTCGATGATGTCGGCGGGGTCGATCAGGTACGCCTGGTCCTCCTGCCCGAGCACCCGCTTGGCCTGCTCCGCGATCCGCCACAGCCGGTGGAAGCGCTCCTTGCGGACGGCCACCTCGTCGGGGTCCTCCGGCGCGGCCGCCCCGGACCAGTCGGTGGGCAGCACCCGCTGCAGCTCGGCCCGGACCGGGCGGGAGACCAGCTCCTTGCGGTGCTCGCCGGTCTGCTCGGCGACCTGGACGGACAGCGGCTTGCCGCCGTGCCCCTCCATCGTGCGGCCGGGCCCCAGGGCGTCCACCAGCCGGGCCTTGATCCAGTACAGGACGTGCAGCGTGAGCAGGTCGCCGCCGAGCTGGCCGTGCCCGATGGTGCCCAGGATCCGCGGGCTCAGCTTGTAGTGGCGGCCCGCGACGAAGGCCCTGGCCGGGTCGGCCAGCCGGGTGTCGTCGGTGAGCGTCATCTCCAGCAGGGCGATGTCGCTGGTGCCGCCGCCGATGTCGACCACCAGCATGATCCGCTGCCACTGGTCGGTGCGGCCGGGCACCGGGCGGGCGGAGGCGCGCAGCGACTCCAGGCCCAGTTCCAGGTTGGCGGTCAGGTCCCGCATCAGGAAGTACAGTCCGGCGGCCAGGCCCTCGTCGATGCGCAGATCCACGGTGTCGATCGACAGGCCCTCCTGGACCAGCCGGCCCAGCTTCTCGCGGTCCTGCGGCAGCGCCGAGGTCGGGTAGGTGAGCAGCGCGGTGCCCATCCGCGGCGGCTCGCCCTCCTCGCCGTCGTCCACGTGGCGTTCGGCGCCCTCGACCAGCAGCCGCAGGAGGTGCTGGATGAGGTGGACCGGGGCCGGCAGCCCGTCCCGGGGGCCGGCGCCGCGGTGCTCGAAGAAGGTCCGCTTGAGGCCGGTCACGCCGTCGGCGTCCTCCGCGCAGAGCTCCCAGCCGGCGTCGTCGTACCAGGAGACGCCCGGGCGGTCGAGCGGCTCGGCGGCCCGGCGGATCGCGGTCGCCGGGGCGAAGGTCTCCCCGCCGTGGCCGTCGGGGTAGGGCACCGGGCGCAGTGAGTGGATGTCCAGCGGCGGGGTCGCCACGGTGGCGGTGACCAGCCGGTGCAGGCGGTCCGCCAGCCACGTCTGCAGCTGCTCGTCGGCCACCGCGCCGGCCCGGATCGCCTCGACGCGCAGCAGGACGGCGGTGGCGACGTCCAGCTCGCCGAGGCGGCCGAGCGCCTCGGCGCCGGTGAGCGTGCGGTGCTGCTGCCGGTCGAGCTCCAGGTGCTCGGCCCGCAGGCCCTCCAGGGCCCGGCGCCAGGACTCCGGGGCGTCCGGCGGCGGGGCGGTCAGCGCGGCGAGCTCCCGCCCGAGGGTCCGCTGCTGGGTCGCGTCCACCGCGCGGTCGGAGATCACCGAGGTGTCGACCACCGTCGCCGTGGACGCGGTGGTGCCGAAGTCCACCGCGACCACCCGGCCCTGCTCGCCCCGCGGCCGGCGCCCCCGGGCGCGGGAGTCGCGCAGGACCAGCAGCGGCGGCTCCACGTCCGGTGCCGCCGAGGGGCTCACCCCGGGCGGCAGGAAGGTGAGTTGGACGGCCGCGTGGGCGGCCCCGGGAGCCACCGCCCCCGAGTAGCCGACCTTCCAGGAGACCACCACGACGAGCGGTTCGCCGGGCGGGTCCGCCGGGTCCCACGGGCCCGGGTGGACCACCTCCAGCGGCAGGCTCGCGCCGGAGACCAGCACCCGGCGGCCGGTCACGGTCAGCCGGGTCGGGTCCGCCGGGGCCCAGACCGCGCGCAGGGCGGCGGCCAGCGCCGCCGGGCAGGGCGCCCCCTCCTCGTCGGCGACCTCCAGCCCGGCCGGCAGGTGGGCGGTCAGATTGCCCTGGTACCCCTCCGGTTCGAGGACCACGGTGGGCAGCAGGTAGCCGTTCTCGACCGCGAGGAGCGAGAACTGGCGGGCACCCTCGGGGACGACGGCGTCGCCGCGCAGCCCGCCCTGCTCCGGAGCGGTGAAGCCGATGGTCAGTGCGGAGGTCATGCGTCGCCCTCGTTCCACTCGCGGAGGATGTCGTCGATGTCGCGGACCGCCTGCGGCAGCGGACGCTCCTCGCCGCCGTCCGGTGCCCCCAGCGGTGCCCGGAAGTCCGCCGGGCTGAGCAGGGACCTGGACGCGTCGCCGAACACCCGCGTCAGCTCGGCCAGCGCGTAGTCCATCAGCCGGTCGAGTTCGTCGCCGACCCGGGCGGCGGCGGCCTCGGCCATGGCGCCCCGCAGCTGCGCCAGCGCCAACGGGTGGCGCCGGCGCCGGTCGTCGGCGTCGGAGGGCACCTTCATGCTGTGGTGCCACGGCAGGGCGTGGCGGGACTGCGCGGGGAAGTCCGCCGCCCAGTCGGCGGCCTTCGGCATGGCGTCCTCGGCCAGCGCCGCCTTCAGCTGCTCGGCGACCTCGGCCACGTCCAGCGCGAAGTCCACGTAGTCCAGCAGCCCCACGTCGTGCCGGCGCCGCTGGTAGACCTCGGTCAGCAGCCGGGCGGACTCGTCGTCCTCGTCGCGCAGCCATCGCAGCAACGGCCCGCAGTCGCTCTGCCAGTACGCGCCCCAGGCGTCCAGCCACTCCTGGACGGCCGCCAGGTTCCGGGCCACCGCGTCGTCGATGGTGGCCCGGAAGGTCTCCTGGTAGACGACGGTGACGTCCGGCGAGATCGAGTCGTCCTGGCGCTGGTCGCGCTTGGCCCCGGGCCCGATCCGGCTGCGCCGGGGCGGCTCGCTGCGCGACACCAGCAACTCGGGGTTGTCGGAGGCGCGTTCCATCAGGTGGTTCCACGGCTCCCAGCGGTAGACCTCGTTGCGGACCTGCCGGCTGACCTCGGCGAAGGACGGCGGCAGCGGTCCCTCGGGCGTCTCGTCCTGCGGGTCGCGCAGCTGCCGGAGCTGGCGGGTGGCGCGGTGGAACACCGCCCGGATCTGCTCGAACCGCGTCGCGGCGCTGACGTACTCCTCGGAGGGCGCCACCAGGTCGAGGCAGAGGCGCCGCCGCAGGTCGCGCAGGGCGGCCTCCAGCTTCTCCTTGGACTGCTGGGCCCGCTCGGCCTTCTGGCCGACGCCGTGCTCGCGCACGTGCGCCTCCAGCAGGTCGCGCAGCGCCTTGAGCCCGCCGTCCTGGTCGTAGCGGTGCAGCCGGGCCGCCCAGTCGTCGCCGGGGTGCTGGGCCTCCAGCCGGGCCACCGTCTCCTGCCAGTGCGGAAGCGGATCGGTGCGCAGCCCGGCCAGCACCCGGTCCAGGACTGCCCTGGTCTCGGGCGAGGCGCCCTCGTAGCCCAGCCCGTACGCCTCGATGGCGGCCACGGCGGACACCGCGACGATACGGTCGGCGCGCCGGCCGACGTACTTGCCGCCCTGGATCCGGATGCCGTTGAGGGCGTCGGTGAGCGGGGCGCTGCCCTCCCCGGCCGGGGGCGCGCCGACCCGGTCGAAGAGGTTGGCCGCGACCAGCGCGGCGTCGGCGAGCGCGGCGGGCGTGCGGTCGTCGTCGGTGAGCATGTCCCAGAACGACAACGCCTCGCGGGAGTAAGGACGTTGGGCGTGCAGGACGACCAGGATGGTGTGCATGTCGGCGAGCACCCGGCGGCTGAGGTTGCGGTCGCGCCCGTACGAGCCGACGGCGCCGATCCCCGGGAAGTCCAGCACCTGCACCTCGTGCTCGTGCATCAGCCCGCCGATCTCCCACTCCTCCGGGGAGACGAACACGGTCTGCTCCACCCGCTCGATCAGCGGGAAGCTCGCCCGCAGCGCCTGGCCGTCCTCGGCCACCTTGGCCCGGGTGAAGTGCACGGACTCCACCCGCGGCGCCTCGTCCGGGGTGGCCTCGACCGGCGGCAGCAGCAGGGCGGCGCGGACGGCGGCGGAGTCGATGTCCAGCGCACCGCTGTCCACCAGGTCGCGCTGGCCGCGCAGCGCGTCGCGGATGCGGCACAGCTCGACCACCGCGTCCCGGTGGGTGGCGGCGATGGTCAGCGGGTTCACCGTGACCACCCCCTGCCCCGGGCGGCCCCACAGGCACGGGTACCAGCTGTTGAACGCGCCCCAGCCGCGTTCGTCGAGCACCGGGTTGTGACCGCCGATCAGCTCCCGGGCCCGCAGCTCGGGGTGGCGGGCCTCGATGCCCTCGACCAGTTCGGTGAGGATGTCCCCGACGCAGGAACCGAGTTGGGCGGTGCTCATGTAGCGGATCAGGGTGCGCGGGGCGACCTCGGTCCGGCTTCCCGGCTCGCCGCGCACGAGCCGCAGCACGGTGATGTTGCCGGTGGCGGGACGCTCCTCCACCGCGAGCAGGTCGGGGCGGCCCAGCAGGGTGCCCACCAGCAGTGACTTGCCGACGCTGTACTCGCCGACCACGGCGATCGAGACCGGGGCCTCGGCCCGGGCCCGGAGCTCGCCCGCGAGGTCGAGCACCTGCTCGCGCAGGGCGGCCTCCTCCGGGCCCTCCGGAGGGTCGAACCCGGCCAGCAGTGCCTCGACGGCCTGGGCGAGATCGCTCAGCGCCGAGAAGTCCATCGAACGCGACAACGGTCAACTCCTTGGAATGCGAGGGGCTCCGGCCGTAGGCGGGCCCGGGGGCCGGTCAGGTCGAAGTGGACGAGTGCCGGGCGCCGAGGGGGAAGGGGCGGACGGGGCGGGGCGCGCGTGAGGGTCGGGGGTGCCGGGCGGGCGGGGGTGCGGGGCGGGCAGGTGCCCGGGTGCTCAGGTTCGGATGAAGAACAGCTCCAGGCGGACCGTGCCGGGGCGGCCCTGACCGTCCAGGTACGGGCGGATCAGCCGGCGGTCGTCCGCCGGGAAGAACCCGGGCGCGACCGCGTGCACCAGCGGCGCGGCGGCGTCCGCCAGGTCCTGGCTGCGGCCGAGGTCGGCCGCGCAGTGCGTGCAGCCGGCCGCCGTGCCCCAGACGAACACCAGCGCGGCGCTGCGCCCGGTGTACGGGCCGATCTCGCCCTTCAGCCGGTTCGCGAAGGCCGTGCGGGCGGCGGGGTCGCCGCCGATCAGCCCGTCGGCGTCCACCTCGACCACCACCGACGTGCTGTTCGGGTCCAGCCCGGGCGGCGGGGCCGGGGCCGTGGCGGTGGGCTTCGGCGCCGGCTTGGCCGGCGATGCGGACGACGACGTGGACGGCGAGGACGGGGCCGACGGGGAGCCCGTCGCGGAGGGCGAGGCCGAGGGTGCGGCGACGGGGAGCGGAGTGCTCTGGCCGCCCAGCACCACCAGCACCATGACCACCATCAGGTCGGCGAAGAGCCAACCGGCACCGGCCAGCAGCCACGTGCCGCCGCGCCGGGTCATCCGGCGGCCTCGCCGTCGCGGCGGTCGGGGCGACCGTGGTCGGTGGGGCCCGCGGGGGTGGCGTCCCGAGGCACCGAGTCCTGCGGAACCGAGTCGTGCGGAACTGCGGCTGGTGGTACCGCGGCGGGCGGCGCTGCGGCGGGCGGTGACGGTACGGGCCGTGTCGGGACGGGCGGCACCGCGTCGCGCGGTGCGGGCGCCCGGTCCGCCGGAGGCTCCTCCGGGCGGCGGTCGGTGACCGCCGCCCCGTAGGCGCCCAACCGCGGGTCCGGGAGCTTCGCGGGTGCTGGGGATGCCGGGGGCACCGGGGGCGCAGGGTGCGCCGCGGATGCCGCGACCCGGTGCGCCGCCGTACCCGCCAGCCCCGACGGATCGGCCGCCGCCGGGGGACGGTCCGCGTACCCCCGCCAGGACTCCCCGAGCCGCTCCAACTGCGCCCCGGTCTGCGTGAGCGCCTTCTGCAGCCCGTCCGCCGAGTCCACCAACTCGTCACGGTGCACGGCCAGTTCGTCCCGGCCGGTGCGCAGCTCCGCCTCCTGCCGGGCCAGCGCGTCCCCCAGCCGGGCCAGCCGCTCGCCCAGGGACTCGCCCTGCCCGCCGAGCGCCTCCACCCGGCCGGCGAGCCCGTCCACCACCGCACGCGCGGCTTCCACCGCTGCCAGCAGCTCGGCCTGCGCCGCGGCGGCGTCCAGCCGGCCCGAGGCGCGCCGCTCGCCGTCCTCCCGGATCAGCTCGCCGAGGGCGGCGACCCGGTCGCCGATCACGGCTGCGGCCTCCTCCACCTCGCCGCGCAGCGAGGCGGCCAGCGCGGCCACGGCCAACTCGTACGCCGTGCCGATCCGTTCGGCTCCCTCCTCGGCGGCCTCGCCGAGGGCGTGGGGCAGCCCGGAGACCGCGCCGTCCAGGCCGGCCACGACGCCGACGAGGTCCCGGGCGCCGGCGGTCAGGGTGTCGGTCGCGGTGGTGAGCAGTTGTTCGGCCGCCCGGCTGCGCTGTTCCAGCGCCTCGGCGTGCAGGACGGCCTGCCGCGCCTGGGTGTCGACGGCGCCGACGAGCACCTCGTCGAAGCGCCCGGCAGCGGACTCGGCGGCCGCCGCGATCCGGTCCGCGGTGCTCGCGGCGCTGCGCTCCATCCCGGCGGCCAGCTCGGCCATCGCGCCGGCGACCCGGTCGCCGAACAGCTCGCTGCCGCGCGTCAGTCCGGCCGCGGCGGCCGCCGCCCGGTCCGAGGCCTCGGAGACCCGTTCGGTGCCCTGCCGCAGCGCGGTGGTCGCCTCCTCGATGGACCGCACCGCCGCCACCGTCGTGCGGGCGGCCTCGGTCGCCTGCTTCAGGACCTTGCGGGACTGGTCCCCGGCGCCCGTGGAGAGATCGATCAGCTCGCGCAGCCCCTCGGCCGCCGACTGGAGCTCGGTGGCGAAGCGGCGGGGCTCGGTGTGTGCGGCGGCCGCCGCCATCGCCTCGGTCTGGGCCAGTGCGAAGGCCAGCCGGCGCACCAGCTCCCGTCCCTGGGACTCCTCCTGATGTGCCAGCAGCTGCCGCACGATCCCGGCGGCCACCAGGCCGATCAGCAGCAGCACGGTGTAGCCGACCAGCCAGTCGAACCTGGCCGGTCCGGCGAGGTGCCCGCCGAAGCCCTGCTGCCACAGTTCCAGGAACGACGCGCTGTCCGGTCCGGCCGTGATCCGGCCGGCGGCGCGGTCGTCCAGGTAGTCCTGGTAGGCGGAGACCGCGAGCCCGAGGCCGCCCCAGGTCAGCAGCAGCGGGAGGAGCACCATCGCCGAGGATGCGAGGTGCAGGGCGGTGGCCGCCGTGCCGCGCCGTCCGCCGCGCGGCCCCAGCGCCGTCGCGGTCCCGTACGCGGCGACCAGGCTGCCGCCGGCCCACGGTGCGAGGCCCTTCCCGGTCCGGACCGCCGTCGCCAGATCGCGCAGGACGTCGCCGAACGCCTCCACCCGCGGTTCGGTGGCCAGTGATTCGAGTTCCCGCGCCAGCCCGGCCGGGTCCGAGGCCCGCGGCGCCGGCCTCGCCCGCGATTTCCCCCCAGCCGGACTGTTCGCTCCCGCACCATTCGGCAGGACCATGTCCCCCAGCCTCTCCGTCCACCCCGTACGGATCATGCGCGCGCCAAAGTGCCAAGATCCTCAAGTGAGTTGATGATCAGTCGGCGACGCCGTGACGACCATCGTAGGGCTACCGCGTAATGGGGCGGTCCGCTTTTCCTTTCATTTATGTAATCGACATCACTTCTCATGGAATGGCATGCCCATTACTTCCCGTACGTGCCGCCGGTCGCGGGACGGGCCCGGGCCGCCGCCGTGGCCGGCGGGAGTGTCGGTGGGGTGTGGCAGGCTCTGCCCCGGCGCGGCGCTCAGGGCGTGCCGGACGGTTCGGTGACGGCGGGCAGGGTGGGGCAGGACGGTATGGCGGGGAATCAGCTGGCGGACGAGGCCTGGCGGCCCGCGACGCCGCCGGAGCGGCTGCGCGAGCTGGCCGCCGATCCCGCGCTCGCGCGGATCGTGGCCGCCCTGCGCGCCGCCCGGGAGATCCTGGTGCCCGAGGTGTACGACGGCGGAGCCGAGCGGGCCCGCAGGGGCAAGCAGCCGAAGCTCGACCGGCCGAGCTACCGGCTGGTCTGCGGCCGCCTGCACGCGGGCGAGCCGCTCTTCCGCGCCACGGGCTGACAGGCCGCGGCACCGACCTCCCGGGCACGGCTGGGGGGCGTGAGCGGGCCCTCGACGGCGCGTGATGCGCGACCCCGGCGTGCGGGGGCGCGTATGCGCCGCTGTGTGACCGGTGCGCCCTGTTGCGGGGCGGCGCCCGGTGCGGGAGGTTGGTCGCGGCTCGCGCCGATCGCCACCTGGGCCGGCGCGCAGCATGCCTGACGACCGATCATGTGGAGGGATGTCACGTTGACTTCGAAGATCCTGCTGGTCACCGGTGACGCCGCGGAGTCGCTGGAGGTGTTCTACCCCTACCAGCGGCTGCGCGAGGAGGGCTACCAGGTCGACATCGCGGCGCCGGCCAAGAAGCGGCTGCAGTTCGTGGTCCACGACTTCGTCGACGGTTTCGACACCTACACCGAGAAGCCCGGCTACACCTGGCCCGCCGACATCGCCTTCGCGGACGTGGACCCCGCCGACTACGTCGCTCTGGTCGTCCCCGGCGGCAGGGCGCCCGAGTACCTGCGCAACAACCCCGACGTGCAGCGGATCGTCCGGCACTTCTTCGAGGGCGACAAGCCGGTCGCGCAGATCTGCCACGGCCCGCTGGTCTCCGCGGCGGCCGGGGTGCTGTCCGGGCGCCGCAGCGCCGCCTACCCGGCGCTGGAGCCGGACGTGACCGCCGCCGGTGCGCAGTACGTCGACGGCGAGGCCGTCGTGGACGGCGTGGTCGTCTCGGCCCGGGCGTGGCCGGACCACCCGGCGTGGATCCGCGCGTTCGTCGAGGTGCTGCGGGTGAAGGCGCCGCTGTCCTGACCCCGCCCCGCCGCGCGCGGCCGTCCCCGCGCGTGGCCCCTCCGCCCCCTGGCTCCTCGGCCCGGGGGCGGAGGCGTTCCCCCGGGGATCATCGGGGTCGGGTACGACCTGAGGGGTAGCGACGCGCGGGCGGGGATCGGACCTGGGGCGGACACGGTCCGGACCTGGGGCTGACGACCGTCGGCCGGCCGACTGCCAGAGTGTCAGCTGTCGGTATCCGGGCGGCTGTTGAGCGTATCCGCCCGTTCGATCGAGCGAGGGCGGCGGCATGGTGGAAGCGGCGTACGGACGGCCGGAGCAGGCCGGCGGGGCGTCACGTCAGGGGAGCGAGGCACGGGCGGTGCGGCGGCGCGGAGCGGCCGTCCGCGCGGTGGCCGTGGTCCTCGCGGGCGCGGGGCTGGTGGGCGCGCTGGCCCCGGTCGCCGCGGCGACCGGGGCGCGCGGTGCCCGGCCGGCCGTGGACGGCGGAGCGGTGACGGTCGCCGGGTCGGAGCCGGTGGCCGAGGTCGCCGGGCGGGCCGACCGGGCGGCCCTGGACGCCGCCGTGCGCGCCATGGTGAGCCCCGGCGGCTCCACCGCCGCCCTCGGCCTGGTCACCGAACGCGGCCGCCCGGTCTGGAAGGGCGCGGCCGGCGCGGCGGACCTCGCCACCGGCGCCCCGGCCGCCCCCGACGGGCGGTTCCGGATCGGCAGCGTGACCAAGACCTTCGTGGCGACGGTCGTCCTGCAACTCGTCGCCGAGCACCGGGTCGGCCTGGACGACCCGGTGGAGCGCCACCTTCCCGGCCTGGTGCCCAACGGCGCGCAGATCACCGTCCGCCAGCTGCTCGGCCACACCAGCGGCATCTTCAACTACACCGAGGACGCCTCCTTCTCGTTCGAGGAGAGCGACGGCACGCTTCAGCAGTGGCTCGCCACCGGCCGCTGGCGCTCGTACCAGCCCCGGGAGCTGGTCGCGTTGGCGGCGGCCCACCCGGCGTACTTCGCGCCGGGGCAGGGCTGGCACTACTCCAACACCAACTACATCATCGCGGGGATGCTGATCGAGCGGCTCACCGGCCGGAGTTGGGCCCAGGAGGTGGAGCGGCGGATCATCCGGCCGCTCGGCCTCTCCGCCACCTCCATGCCGGTCGACTCGCCGTTCGTCCCGGGTCCGCACGCCCACGGCTACTACAAGCTGGCCGACGGCCCGGCGGACACCACCCTGCTCAACCCGAGCATGGCCGGCTCGGCCGGCGCCGGGATCTCCACCACGGCCGACCTCACCCGGTTCATCTCCGCACTCCTCGGCGGACGCCTGCTGGGCCCGGCCGAACTGGCCGAGATGAAGCGGGTCAGCCCCGAGAGCGGGCAGGCCGAGTACGGCCTGGGCCTGCAGCGGACGCCGACCGCGTGCGGCGAGTACTGGGGCCACGGCGGCGGCATCCCGGGCTACACCACCCTGCTGTACGGCGCGCCCGACGGGAAGCGGCAGTTCGCCGCCTCGGTCAACGCCTACGACCTGTCCGACCCGGCGGCCACCAACACCGCGTTCGAGAACCTGGTCGCCACCGGCGTCTGCGGCGGCCGTCCCCCGGCCGCGGCAGCCCCGGCCGGCACGCCGCTCGCCCCCGAGGGCATCCGCGCCGGCACCGGCCCGCTCGCCTGACCGGAGCTGCGCCGGCAGGGGCCCCGGGGCAGCCGGGGCCCCGCCCGGCCCAGGGCCTGTCTTCAAACTCCCGCCTGCCGAGCGGCGACCGGGGTGCGATCATGGCCGCCACACGATGGCAGATCGTCACCAGGAGGACCAGAGATGGCAGAGCCGCTGATCGCCGCAGTCGGGGGCCGGGTGCCCTCGGTCGACCCGACGGCCTTCCTCGCGCCCAACGCCGTGGTGGTGGGGGACGTGACGGTGGCCGCGGGGGCGAGCGTCTGGTACGGCGCGGTGATCCGCGGCGACGCGGAGTCGATCACGGTCGGCGCGGGCAGCAACATCCAGGACAACTGCACCCTCCACGCCGACCTCGGGTTCCCGCTGGTGATCGGGGAGCGGATCTCGGTCGGGCACAACGCCGTGCTGCACGGCTGCGTGATCGAGGACGACGTGCTGGTCGGGATGAACTCCACGGTGCTGAACGGCGCCCGGATCGGAGCGGGCTCGCTGGTCGCGGCGGGCGCCGTCGTCCCGCAGGGCATGCAGGTGCCCGCGGGTTCGCTGGTGGCGGGCGTGCCGGCCAAGGTCCGCCGCGAGCTGACCGAGGAGGAGCGGGCCTCGATCAAGTTCAACGGCGAGGGCTACCGCCTGCTGGCGGACGGCCACCGGGAGATCGTGCCGGTGGAGCGCCCGGCCGAGTAGGCGCCCGGCTCCGACCGGGTGGACGGAGCGGCCGGGCCCGGCGGCGCGGCCCCGCTCAGGCGGGCGTGCTCGCCGGGGCCGGCTCGGTCCGGCCCACCGCCGGGGCAGTCTCCGGCCCGGCCGCCGCCCCCTCGGCGCCCCCGGCCGCCCGGTCCGGGCCCCGGCGGTCGGCCGCCCAGGCGGCCAGCGCGATCGCCGCGCCCGAGGCGGCCAGCCCCGAGCCGACCAGGGTGGGCGAGGTCCAGCCCAGCCCGGCGTCCAGGGCGAGGCCGCCGAAGTAGGCGCCCTGGGCGTTGGCCAGGTTGAACGCGCCCTGCACCGTCGCGGAGGCCAGCGTGGGGGCGCTGCGCGCCTGCTGCATCACCAGGGTCTGCACGGCCGGCACGATCGCGAAGCCGCACAGGCCGACCAGCACCACCGTCAGCGCCGCCGACCACCGGGCGTGGGCGGTCACAGCGAGCAGCGCCAGCGAGGCGGAGGAGAGCACGAAGGCGGCACAGACGGTCGGGCGCAGCGCGCGGTCGGCGGCGAAGCCGCCGAGCAGGTTGCCGATCGTCATGCCCACCCCGAACAGCGCCAGCACCAGGGTGACCGATCCGGTGGCGTAGCCGGAGACCTCGGTGAGCAGCGGGGTGATGTAGCTGTAGCAGGCGAAGAAGCCGCCGCACCCGAACACGACGGTGGCCAGCGCGAGCCAGAGCTGTCCGTTGCGGAACGCGCCCAGCTCGTTCCGGAGCCCGCCCCGGGCGGGCGCGGGCAGCTCGGGCACCAGACGGACGATGGCGGCGGTGCCGGCCGCGGCGATCGCGACCACCACCAGCATCGTGGCCCGCCAGCCCAGGTGCTGGCCGAGCAGGGTGGCGGCGGGCACGCCGACGATGTTGGCCACGGTCAGGCCGGAGAACATCACGGCGACGGCCCGGGCACGCAGGTGCGGGGCGGCCAGTTCGGCGGCGGCCACCGCCCCCGCACCGAAGAAGGCCCCGTGCGGGAGTCCGGTGACCACCCGGGCGGCGGCCAGCGACCAGAACTCGGGCGCCACCGCGCAGAGCAGGTTGCCGGTCGCGAACAGGGCCGCCAGGCCGACCAGGACGGCCTTGCGCGGCCGCCCGGCGGCCAGCGCGGTGAGCAGCGGCGCGCCGATCACCACGCCGACCGCGTAGGCGGAGATCAGCCACCCGGCCTGCGGGATCGACACGCCGAGGTCGTCGGCGACCTGGGGGAGCAGCCCCATGGCGGCGAATTCGGTGGTTCCGATGGCGAACGCGGTGACGGCCAGGGCGACCAGCGCGAGTGGCAAGGCGGGACTCCGGGGTGACGACCGCACGAGGGGCAGGGCGGAGCGGGGGGAACGGGGGCAGGCGGGGGCGGAAACCGATTGGTTCACGCGGAATCCTAATCCGGCTGGATGGCGTCCCGGCGTGGTGCCCGTGACGCGCGGGTGACGGCGGGGGGTCGCCAGCCGTGGCCGCGCGCGCGAAACTGGGGGCATGTGCCGCAGTATCAAGACGCTCCGCCCGCCGGTGACGCCCGATGCCACCGAGGAGGACTTCCACGCCGCCGCCCTGCAGTACGTGCGGAAGGTGTCCGGCTTCCGGGCCCCGGCGGCGCACAACCGGGAGGCCTTCGACCGTGCCGTGGAGGCCGTCACGGAGGCTACGGCCACGCTGCTCGCCGAGCTGGAGGTGCGCGGCCAGTCCGCCCGTGCCGCCAGGGTCGGCGCCTGACCGGACGCGCGTGCGACGACCGGCCGGACCCGGCCGCGACCACCAGCAGGAGGAGATCGGCGATGAACCCCGCGGACCGTTACGCACTCACCTTCCCGGGCACCCCCGGCACGCAGGCTCCGCAGGACGTCGTGGTGGTCACCCGCACGAGTGCGACCGGTCCCGGCGGGCACCCGGTGTACGAGGACGCCAGCGGCATCGTCCGGGCCGAGATCAGCGACGCGGGCGAGGTCCGGATGCTGGCCAGCGGCGGCCACCAGTCCCCGCACTTCCCCGTCCACGCCGAGCCACTGCCGTAGGGCCCGCCCCTCTCTGCCGGTACGGCCGCGGCGAATCCGGCCCGGGCGGCCGGGCCGTCCGGCAGAATCGGCGCATGACCACAGCGAGCTGGCAGGGCACGGTCATCGCCGAGAGCGATGACACCACCGTCGTCGAGGGCAACCACTACTTCCCGGCCGAGTCCGTGCGCGCCGAGTACCTGCGGCCGTCCGACACCACCACGGTCTGTGGCTGGAAGGGCACCGCGGAGTACTACACCGTCCACGTCGGCGGTGCGACCAACCCCGACGCGGCCTGGTACTACGCCGATCCGAAGCCCGAGGCGGAGCACGTCCGGGGCCGGATCGCCTTCTGGCGCGGGGTGGAGATCATCGAGTAGGGCGTGTTCGACCCGCCCCGGGGCGTACCGCGCGGCGCCACCGGGTACCGGCAGAGCATGGCCATCTTCAGGAGACCGGGGCGGTCCGGCGAGCCGGAGCCGACCCCCGACCTCATCGCCGGTGAGATCGCCGAACTGGTCGAGGAGCTCGAACGCACGCCCGCCGAGGACGCCGGGGCCGGCCCGGGCGCACCGACCGCCGAGGAGCGGGCCGCGCGCGGCCGGCGCCTGGGAGCGGCCCTCGTCGACTCCGTCGCCCGCGCGCTCGCCCGGGGAGCCAAGGGCGGCCGGGCCGCCGCCAAGGGTGCCGCGTACGGCGGGCGGACCATGGCCGACCAGCTGATCCACGCGGCGCCGCGGATCCCGGTCCGGAACCTCGCGACGCTGCGGGCCCAGCACCCGAGGGCGCTCGACGCCGATCAGCTGGCCGACCTGCTGATCACCGGGGCGTCCCGGGCCTCCAGCACCCTCGGCGCCGGGGTCGGCGCGGCAGCGATGCTGCCCGTGCCGCCCGCGATGCCGGTGGAGATCGTCGCCGAGACCCTCGCGGTGGCGGCCGTCGAGATCAAGCTGATCGCCGAGCTGCACGAGGTCTACGGCTTCCCGGCGCAGGGGACCACCGTCCAGCGGGCCGGTGCCTACGTCGGGGCGTGGGCCAACCGGCGGGGGATCGACGCGACCTCGCTGGTGAAGCCGGCCGGGTTCGCCGCGATGGCGCTCGGGGGCGAGGTGCGCCAGCAGGTCCGCAAGCGGCTCACCCGGAGCACCCTGCGCCGGCTGCCCACGCTGATCCCGATGCTGGTCGGCGCGGGCATCGGGGCCGCCATCAACCGGCGCGACACCCGGAAGCTGGCCCGCGCCGTCCGGCGCGACCTGAGCTCCCGCCGACCGCTCGACGCCGGCTACTGGGCCGCCGCGGCCCCGCCCGCGCGGGGTGGGAAGGGCTCCTGAGCGGCGGGCCCGCCGCGACCGTCAGTGCGCCGCCACCGCCCGCCCGCCGGGCCGATCCCGGGCACGGCCGGGACCCGCGCACGCCCGGCCCGCACCGACGGCCCGCTCCCGGCCCGCACCGACGGCCCGCTCCTGGCCCACAGGGTCCGGACGGGCGGGCCGCCGGGGGAGCGGGTCACATACCGGGCGCCGACGGAGCGCCCGCCCCCCTCCCGGCCTTCACGGCGTTCACCATGGCCTGGTGGATCGCCCGGGCGGTGATCTCGTCCCCCGCCGGTACCGGGCTGCCGGCCACGGTGTACCAGTCCAGGGCCCCGGTGTACTGCACGGTCAGCCGGGTCTCGCCGTCCACCCAGGTGGTGTGGACGGTGAGGTCGCCGGAGATCGGTCCGACCTCGGCGGTGGTGACGCCGCCGGGTCCGCTGATGATCGACTGGGTGGTCCAGGTGGCCCACGATGCCCGTGGGTCCGCGGGCGGCTCGGTCGGCCGGCCGCCGGGTGCCGCTGCTGCGCCCTGCTGCTGCTCGCTCATGCGCCCATCCTCCCCCGCGGGGCCGCCGCCGACGCGGCAACGACACCCGCGGTCGCGGAGGCCGCCCGCTGCCGGGCGGCCTCGTGGAAATTCGTCCGTCGCGGACGGTCAGCTACGGCTCTCGGGTTCCTCCAGGGGTTCGCCCTCCGCCTGCGAGGTGTCCTGCGCGTGCAGGTTCTGCATCGAGGTGATGCCCTCCTCGGGGTCGGCGGCGCGGACGTCCTCCTCGCGGTCGACGCTCACCTCGGACCGTGCGCTCATATCGGTCATCGCGGGCTCCGTCTCCTCGGCCGGCCGGGGGCACGCGCCGGCGTCGCCGCGGTGTGCGCGCGATGGCGCCGCACGGTCCGCCGGACCGGGTCATCTGTTTCGCCCTTCCAGCCTGCCCCCGCGCCCGCCCCGGAGCCAACGGAACCCGGGGGCCGGACAGGACCTAGCGGGGCCGACCCGGTTCACCAGGTGACCGGGAGCTCCTTCAGGCCGTGGATGAGGGAGTCGAAGCGGAAGGCGGGCTCGCGCTCCGGTGCGGCCAGGTGCAGCCCGGGGAGCCGGCGGAACAGCGTGGCCAGGGCGATCTGCAGCTCCAGCCGGGCGAGCGGCTGGCCGAGGCACTGGTGCACGCCGAAGCCGAAGGCGAGGTGGCGCCGGGCGTCCCGGGCCAGGTCCAGCTCGCCGGCCGGCCGGGTGCCGGGCGCGCCGAACAGCGCCTCGTCCTGGTTGGCGGTGGAGAGCATCGCGACCACGCCCTCGCCGGCCCGGATCAGGGTGCCGCCGAGCTCGACGTCCTCGAGGGCGACCCGCGGCAGGCCGGTGTGGACGATGGTGAGGTGGCGCAGCAGCTCCTCCACCGCGCCGGGCAGGGCCGCCGGGTCGGCGAGCCGGGCGGCCTGCCCGGGGTCGCGGAGCAGCAGGAGCGTGGAGAGCCCGATCATGTTGGCGGTCGTCTCGTGCCCGGCGACCAGCAGGAGCAGGCCGGTGGCGGCGATCTCCCGGAGGCTGAGGTCGTCGCGGGCGACGAGCCGGCTGAGGATGTCGTCGCCGGGCCTGATCCGCTTCTGTGCGGCGAGTCCGCCGAGGTAGTCCATCAGTTCCCGCTGGGCCACGACCACCTGCGCCTCGTCGGCCGTGGTGCTGACGAGCACCCGGCTGAGGTCCTGGAACAGCTGCCGGTCCTCGTACGGGACGCCGAGCATGAGGCAGATGACCAGCGAGGGGACCGGCAGCGCGAAGGCGGCGACCAGGTCGGCGGAGGGGCCGGCGGCGGTCATCCGGTCGAGCGCCTCGTCGACGATCTGCTGGATGTCGGGGCGCATCCCGTCCACCCGCCTGACCAGGAAGTCCTCGGTGACCATGCGGCGTAGCCGGGAGTGTTCGGGGTCGTCGAGGCGGACGAAGGTGGGGTTGGCGGCGGCGAGTTCGCGCCGGCCGGGGAGGAAGCCGGGGAAGCCGGGCCGGCCGGCGTCGGCGCTGAACCGGCGGTCGGAGAGCACGGTGCGGACCTCCTGGTAGCCGGTGACCAGCCAGCCGGAGGAGCCGTCGCGCATCTCGGCGCGGGTGACCGTGCCCGCCCGGGCGGCCTCGGTGTAGGCGGGCGGCGGGCTGAACGGGCAGCGGCGGTCGTGGGGCGCCGGAAGCAGCGGCGCGGCCGCGGGAGCGGTGGGTGTGCTCGTCAAGGTGGCATCTCCTTGCGTGGCAGCGTGCGCGGCCGCAGCGTCGGCTGCGGCGGCGCGGGTGGGGGAGTGGACAAGTCCCGCCCGGCGGAGGCGAATCCGGCGCGGCCGGCGGCGCAGCCGTGGCCGTGGCGGGCGGCGGGTCGTGGGTGGTGGACAGCGGTTGGTGGCAGGTGGTGGCAGGTGGTGGCTAGCGGCGGGGGGCGTCCGGGAGGCTGCCGCGGGCCTACGCGGCGTCGCCCATCGCGTCGCCCACCGCGCCGCCCGCTCCGCCGCCCGCCGGCTCGGCGACGGTGATCGCGCCGCCGGGGCAGAGCTCGGCGGCGAGCCGCACGTCGGCGAACTGCCCCGGCGCCGGGGCGGCGGCGCGGAGTCTGACCAGGCCGTCGCGGTCGTCCTGGTCGAAGACGTCGGGCGCGGTCCGGACGCACTGGCCGGAGCTGCAGCAGCGGTCCCGATCGACGCTCACCTGCATGTACGGACACCTCTCAGTGGTGTGGCACCGGATCGTCCGGGCCGGCCGCCCCCCGCTGTCGTTGTCAACCTAACCGCCGCTCTGTCGCACACGAAGGGTGTGTCGCCGCTTCTGCGGAGAATGGCCGATTTCGTGCCGGTACGGGAAACTACTGGGGCGGAGGAGGTTTGAGCGGCCGTCACGGCAGTGGGCCGACCGTCAGAGCCCCTCCGCAGCGGCGATCTCCCGCACGGTGCCCACGGTGTCGGCCTCGGCGGCGCTCTTGTCGGGCCGGTAGCGGACCACCCGGGCGAACCGCAGCGCCAGCCCTGCGGGGTAGCGGGGGCTGCGCTGCACGCCGTCGAAGGCGATCTCCACCACCAGTTCCGGCCGGACCCGGACGGTGTAGGCGTCGCGTTCGACCTCCCGTGCGAGGAGTTCCGTGGTCTGCCACGCGAGCGTCTCGTCGGTCAGGCCCTTGAAGGTCTTGCCGAGCATCACCCAGGGGCCGAGCCCGGGTTCGCCGCCGGAGCGGGCGCCGAGGTGCAGATTGCTGAGGAAGCCGCGGCGCCGGCCGCTGCCCCACTCGGCGGCCAGCACGACGAGGTCGAGGGTGTGCCGGGGCTTCACCTTGATCCACCCGGCTCCGCGCCGGCCGGCCGCGTACGGCGCCGCCGGGTCCTTCGCCAGGACGCCCTCGTGGCCGAGCGCCAGGGTGTCGCGGAAGAACGTCAGCGCCTGCTCCCGGTCGGCGGCCTCGCTGCGGGCAACCCGCAGATCGGCGGGGACCGATTCGGCCAGCCCGGACCAGCGTTCCCGGCCCGGCCGGTCGACGAGGTCCTCGCCGTCCCGGTGCAGCAGGTCGAAGAAGTAGGCGTTCAGCGGGACTTCGGCCCGGAGCCGGGCGGGGTCCTGCCGGGAGGCGGTCCGGGCGGCGGTGTCCTGGAACGGGCGCGGGCGGCCGTCCGGGCCGAGGGCGATCGCCTCGCCGTCCAGGACGGCCGCGTCGAGCGGCAGTGCGAGGGCCGCCTCCGCCACCTCGGGCACCCGGGCGGTGATGTCGTCCAGGCTGCGGGTGAACACGGCGACGTCCCGGCCGTCCCGGTGGACCTGGACCCGGATGCCGTCCAGCTTCCACTCCAGCGCGGCCTCGCCGATCCGGTCCAGGGCGGATCCGACGTCCGGCGCAGAGGCGGCCAGCATCGGCCGGACCGGACGGCCGACCTCCAGCCGGAAGGCGTCCAGCGCGGGCCGGCCGCCGGTGAGTGCGGCCGACGCGACCGCACGCGCCGAGCCGCGGAACATCAGCGCCCGCCGCACCGCCGCTGCGGGCACGCCCGCGGCCTGGGCCACGGAGTCCGCCACCACCGCGTCCAGCGCGCCCTGACGCAGATCGCCGACCAGGACGGCCCGCAGGAAGGCCTGCTCGACGTCGGTGGCCCGCTCGAAGAGCCCGCCGAGCAGCCGGCGCCGCTCGGCCTGCGCCCCGGCGCCGTGCACGGCGGCGATGCCCTCCAGCGCCTGCTCGGTCTCCCGTACGCCCAGCGACGGCTCGGCGGCCGGCGGCGGCAGGTCCCGCAGGGCGGCCGGGCCGATGCCGGTGCGCAGCCGGTGCGACTCGCCGGAGAGCAGTGCCACCGCGGACGGCGCCTCGGCCGGGCCGAGCTCGCGCAGGCAGTCGGCGAGCAGGGCGGTCTTCGCCCGGCGGCCGGGTTCACCGGCGACGGCGCGGGAGGTCAGGGCCAGGTGCCGGAGCTGCATGGTGGGCTCCTCGGGGAGGGCGTGCAGCACCAGCATCGGCGACCGGCCCGGCCCGTGGCGGCAGGACACGCGCCCGCGGGCCGGCACGGGCGCTGCGCGGCGTCCGGTACGGGGCGCTGCGCGGGCCCGGCCTGCGGACCGCCGCTGGCGGTGTCCTGACCACCGCCGCTCCGGAGCGAATCCGTGCCGGACTTGTCCACGGCGTCGATCCGGCCCGGAGTCGACGGACCGTCATGCTGGCGCAACGCCGGGTGCGCCGGGTGCGCCGCACCGCCGCACCGCCGCATCCGGCCGTGACCGTGCTGACGTCCGACGACCGGAGACCGAGAGATGACGCCCGTGACCCCGACCCCAGCCCCCGCCGCCCCCGCCGCCTCTGCTGTCACCGCCGCCGCCCCCGCCCCCGCCGCCCCCGCCGCCCCCGCCGCCCCCGCCGCGGCCCGCTGGACCGTCGACGAGCCCGGGGCCGGCGACTTCGCCGTCTGGCGCGAGCTGTTCCGGGGCTACTGCGACTTCTACCGGGTGCCGATGCCGCCGGAGAAGGCCGAGCTGGTCTGGTTCTGGCTGACCGACCCGGCGCACGAACTGGACGGCCTGCTGGTCCGTGACACCGACGGCACGCCGGTCGGCCTGGCGCACTACCGGCCGTTCTCCCGGCCGCTGCACGGCGCGGTCGGCGGCTACCTGGACGATCTGTTCGTCCGTCCGGACGTGCGCGGCGGCGGTGCGGTGGACGCCCTGCTCGCCCGCCTGCGCGCGATCGCCGCCGAGCGCGGCTGGAACGTGGTGCGGTGGATCACCGCCGACGACAACCACCGGGCGCGCAGCAAGTACGACCAGGTGGCCGCCCGGACGATGTTCGTCACCTACGACATGGCGCCGGACGAGGGCTGAGCGGGCCCTGGGCGGCATCGCCCACGCCGGTCGCCCCGGTCGGCCCGGCCGTCCCCGGTTTCGCCGAGCCCGGGACGTCGCCGGGCGGCCCGGGTAGAGTGCGCCGACCGGAGTGCACCGGCCGGTCATCGGATCATCGGAAATTCGTTCGTACTTTCTGTTATCCGCACCCGGGCCGGGTGGTCTCCCATGTGTCGGCACCCGTACCGGCCGATCGGACGCCCCGAACACAGGAAGTGTGCCCAGGTGAACAGCGAAGACAGGACGACCATCCTCCCCGCGTCCGGCCGCGGTGCCGCGGACGGCGGACGAGTCGCGAGCCGCGCTGCCGACCGGCGCAGTGGCCGGGGTCGGCGCGGGCGCCGGCGCGGCGGGGTCGGGCCGGTCGTGGCCGTGGTCGCCGCGGTGGCCGGCACGGGCGTGGTCGCGGCGCTCGCCGGCGCCGGGTTCGGCGTTTACACCAGCGCCACCGGGGACCGCGACGAGCGGGCGGCCGTGGCGTTCGAACCGCAGATCGCCGCCGAGGCCGGCGACCACGACGGGATCCAGGTCCCCGGCGCCGGCGGCGGGGACCCGACCATGGCCGGCACCCCGGGCGGAACCGACCAGGCGCACGCCGCCACCGGCGACCCCGCGTCCCCGGGCGCCACCGCGACCGCCACCGGCTCGCCGACCGCGACCGCGACCGCCTCGACGAAGGCCTCCGCCACCCCGTCGGCGACCGGCCCGACGGCGTCCGCCTCGGGCAAGGCGAGCACCGCCCCGAAGGCCTCCGCGACCACCGCGACGGCGGGCCGCACCACCCAGGCCGCTCCGCCGCCCGCCGGAAGCGGTGGCGGCGCCGGTGGCGGCGGGACGTCGGACCAGTACGCCCAGCAGGTGGTGGACCTGGTCAACGCCGAGCGGGCCAAGGCGGGCTGCGGGCCGCTCACCGCCGAGTCCCGGCTGGCCACCGCGGCCCAGAACCACAGCGAGGACATGGCCAACCGGAACTACTTCGACCACGCCAGCCCCGAGGGGTTCCACGCCGACCACCGGATCGAGGCCACCGGCTACAAGTGGAGCAGCTGGGGCGAGAACATCGCCCGCGGCCAGAAGGACCCGGCCGCCGTCATGAACGCGTGGATGAACAGCTCCGGCCACCGCGCCAACATCCTCAACTGCTCGTTCAAGCAGATCGGCGTCGGTGTGCGGACCGGCTCAGGCGGCCCCTGGTGGACCCAGGTCTTCGCCGCCCCGGCCTGATCCCGGCCCCCACCGACCACCCTCGTCGTCCCGTCCACCCCCGCCGCCCCTGCCCGTGCCGATCGCCGTCGCCGTTCGACCGGGGCCACCCCACCCCCTTCCGTCGCTCTGTCACCACGCACCCTCCATCCGTCCGCCACGATCCCTGCACCATCCCGACCCGCCCGGCGGGCCCGTCCGGAGGCTTCCGGCGGGCCCGTTGGCGGCCCGTTTTCCGAATCCGCGCAAATTGTTGTTATCTGAGCACTCCCCGGAGGTCTCCGAGGAGGCAGCGGCGGACGGAACACGGCAAGACGGAGTGCGGACCCATGAACGTTGACGTGCAGAACCGGACCGGGACGACCCTTGTGCTGGCGGCCCAGGCGGGCGACCGGCAGGCCAAGGAGGCGCTGGTCGCCACCTGGCTGCCCCTCGTCTACAACGTCGCCGGACGTGCGCTGGACGGGCACGCCGACGTCGACGACGTCGCGCAGGAGACCATGATCCGCGCGCTCGACGGCCTCGGCGGGCTGCGCGACCCGGAGTCGTTCCGCTCCTGGCTGGTCGCCATCACCATGAACCAGGTCCGCCGCCGCTTCACGGGCCAGCAGCAGAGCCCCGTCGGCGGCCTGGACGAGAGCTGGGAGGTCGTCGACCCGCGCGCCGACTTCACCGACCTCACCATCCTGCGGCTCGGCCTGTCCGGGCAGCGGCGGGAGACCGCCGAGGCCACCCGCTGGCTGGACCCGGACGACCGCGAGCTGCTCGCCCTCTGGTGGCTGGAGGCGTCCGGCGAGCTCACCCGGGCCGAGCTGGCCGAGGCGCTCGACCTGACGCCGCAGCACGCGGCCGTCCGGGTCCAGCGGATGAAGAAGCAGCTGGAGGCGGGCCGGGTCGTGGTCCGGGCGCTGACGGCCTACCCGCGCTGCCCCGAGCTGGCCGAGGTGACGACCGGGTGGGACGGCACGCCCAACTCGGTCTGGCGCAAGCGGATAGCCCGGCACATCCGCGGCTGCGCCCGCTGTGACCGGCTGGGCCGCGACCTCTTCCCCGCCGAGGGGCTGCTGGCCGGCCTCGCGCTGGTGCCCGTGCCGACGGACATGCCCATCACCCTGCCCTTCCAGCCCACGGCCGGCGCGGGGAACGCCGCGGGCTCGCACGGGGGCGGCTCGGACTCCGGGGCGTCCAACGCCGGCGGCCCGGGTGACGGCGGCCCGGGTGACGGCGGTGCCGGCGCCGGGAGCGCGGGCCACGGCGGCGGGCAGGCGGCCGGTGCGCAGGCCGGTGCTCCGGCCGACCCGGGCGGTGGCGGGATCTGGGGCGGTCTGGCGCGGCGGAAGGCCGCCGTCGCGGGCGGCACGGCGACGGTCCTCGCCGTCGCGACCCTCGCCCTGGTCTGGCCGAGCAGCCCGCAGCCCGAGCAGGCCGTGCCCGAACCCAGTGCGCCCGCGACGGTGCCGGACGCCGTGCCGACCGCCACGCTCGCCGCGCTGCCGGCCCCGGAGCCGACCGTGACCGAGACGCCGACGCCGCCACCGGCCCCGGTGGTCACCCCGCCGCCGGTCACCGTCACACCCACCGTCACGCCCACTCCCACGGCCACGCGCTCGACCCCGCCCACCCCGGAGCGGCAGCTCGTCGACCTGGTCAACGCCGAGCGGGCCAAGGCGGGCTGCGGCCCGCTGCGGATCGACCCGAAGCTGCACACGGCCGCCCAGAAGCACGCGGACGACATGGTGGCGCGCGGCTTCTTCGACCACGTGAACCCGGACGGCGCCCGCGCCGACGCCCGGATCACCGCCGCCGGCTACAAGTGGTCGCAGTGGGGCGAGAACATCGACCGGGGACCGAGCGCGCCGTCCACGGTGTTCTCCCGCTGGATGGACGGCGGGATCCACCAGTCCAACATGCTGGACTGCGCCTTCAAGGACGTCGGCATCGGCGTGGCCTCCGGCCCGGCCGGCCTCCTGTGGACCCAGGACCTGGGCAGCCAGCTCGGCTAGCGGTGCACGGCCGGTCCGGCCGGCGGGGTGAGCCCCGGTCGGACCCCGGTCAGACCGGCAGGCCGACCAGGCCGTCCGCCTGGCCCGTGACGTGGCTGGTCGCGTCGCCGACCACGCCGCCGGCGTCGCCGACCTGCCCCTGGACGGCGTCCGGGGCCGAGGTGACCGTCCCGCCCTGCTGGAGCGGGCCGGTCAGGTCGCCCTGCCCGCCGACCGCGCTCGCGTGCGCGCTGGGAGCGGTCAGGGAGGCCACGACGCCCACGGCGAGCGAGGCGACGGCGAGCATGCTGCGCTTCTTCATGCCCCGTCCAACGACGCTGCGCCACCCGGGTCACGGGTGCCGATCGGGCGGGTGACGGCGGGTTTCCGGTGGCGGGTGGCATGGGAGGGCGGTGGGATGGGGAAGGGTCGGGGGGCAAATCCGGCAAACCATGGCACTTCGCCGGAGTGACCCGGGTGCACGGGCGCTTCCCCGCTCCGCGCCCGCTGAGGCAACCGCGACAAGAAGGGCATCCGAATGTACGCAGCCGAGCTCACGCCGACCGTCCTCGCCGAGCTGCGCCGCCCCCGGCGCTACCCGGCCGTCTCCGTCCTGCTGCCCACCCACCGCAGGGAGCCCGACAACGCCCAGGACCCGGTGCGTCTGCGGAACCTGGTCGCCGAGGCCAAGAACCGGCTGCACGCCGACGAGGCCGTCTCCCGGGCCGACCGGCTCGACGTGGTCGACCAGCTGGACCGGGCCCTGCGCGAGGTGGACCTGGTGCACGCGGAGGACGGCCTGGCGATCTTCGCGGCGCCCGGCGAGTTCCAGGTGTGGTCGCTGCCGCGCAACGTGCCCGCCCGCGTGGTGCTCTCCGAGACCTTCCTGACCCGCAACCTGGTCTCCGCGTACATCGCCGGCGCGCCCTACTGGGTGCTCACGGTGGCCGCCGACCGGGTCGCGCTGTTCGGCGGGACCGGGCCGCGGCTGGTCGAGCACACGTCGGGCCGGTTCCCGCTCGACCAGGTCCTGCCGGACTGGGACGTCGAGCGCCAGGAGCAGATCGGCGACGTGCCCAGCACCTTCCGCGACGAGGAGACCCGCCGCTTCCTGCGCGAGGCGGACACCGCCCTCACGGCCGTGCTGGAGGCCGACCAGCGCCCGCTGTACGTGCTCGGCGAGGCCGCCGCGCTGGCGCTGCTGGACGAGGTGGGCTCCGGAGTGAAGCGCGCCACCGCCCAGGTGCCGCGCGGCGGCCTCGGGCACGCCGCGGCCGCCGCCGTCGCCGAGGCCGTCCGGTCGACGGTGGCCCAGCAGGGGGAGCGCGCCGTCGCCGAGGTGCACAAGCGCCTCGACCAGGCGCGCAGCGACAAGGCGCTGGCCAGCGGCATCGACGAGGTCTGGCAGAGCGTCACCCTGGGCCGGGTGGCGCTGCTGGCGGTCGAGGAGGACTACTGGGAGCCCGTCAACGTGGCGGACAACCACCTGGTGCCCGCCGGCGCCGGCGAGCCCGACGTCCGCGAGGACATGGTCGACGAGATCGTGGAGCGGGCCCTGGACACCGGTGCCACGGTGCGGTTCGTGCCCGCCGGCGAGCTCGCGGACGGCGGCCGGATCGCCGCCGTCCTGCGCTACTGACCGCCGCCTGATCCCATCGGGCCGCGGCCGGGCCCCCACCCGCTCGTCAGCGGTAGAACGTCCGCCCGGCCGCGCCCGAGGAGACCGACCAGACCTCGCTGATCCGGCCCGCCGTGATCCGCAGGGTGTCCGTCCCGCTGCGGGCGACCGTCCCGCCCTGCTCGTCCGTGAACTCGGCCAGGTACGGCCGCGCCACCACTCCGGACGGCAGGCCGTCGACCAGTGCGAGGTCCACCACCGCCACCCCCTCGGACCGGAACCGCAGACCGGAACGACGGCCGTGCCACCCGGCTATCAGCCCGGCGAGCTGCTCCGGCTCCCGTGCCTCGTCGAAGGCCTCGGTGCCCGCCTGGGCGTACCGCAGCGTGAACTCCGGGGCCATGATCTCCGCCGCGAGCCCCGTCTCGCCGTTCCACATCGCCGTCCAGCGCTCGTAGGCCTCCACCCCGAACCGCCGCAGCTCCTCGTTCATCCCCGTCCCCCAGCTTTCGATCGTGCTCGATTCCGACAACTGAGACCGTAGCAAGGGGTACTGACAATCCGTCCGGCCGGAGCCGGTGCCCCGCCGTCCGCCGCTCCCCGCCCCGCCGTCCGCCGCCGCCCGACCGGCCCCGTCCTGCGACGTTGCCTGGCGGGAAGCGCCGCGGACGCCCTAGGGTGCTGGTCGGAGCACCGGCCGTGCGGGCCGGGGGAGTCGGCGGAGAGCCTGGGGGCGGCATGCGGTTCCTGTTCGTGCACGGCACCGGGGTGCGGCGCGAGGGGTACGACCCGCTGTTCGAGCTGGTGGCCCGTGAACTGACGGAGCGTTTCCCGGCGGCGGACGTGGTGCCCTGCTACTGGGGGGACGACCACGGCGTGACGCTGGCCGCCGGGGGCGCATCCATCCCGGGCTTCGCCGGCCTCCCGGCGCCCTCGGCCGACCCTGGCGGCGCGGTGCCGGCGGAGGCGCTGGTCGACCGGGCGGACGGCGGGTGGACGCTGCTGCTGGTCGACCCGCTCTGCGAGCTGCGGGTGCTGGCCGAACTGCCGGCCGAGGACGAGGCGTTCGGCGCGCCGGGGGTCCGCACCCCGGGCGAGGTGGTGGCCGGGCTGCTGGCCGAGCTCGCGGACTCCCCGGCGGCCGGCGGCGCGGCCGGTCCCGGCGAGCTGGAGGAGCTGCTGGCCGCCACCGTGCTCGCCCCCCACCTCGCCGCCGCGCTCGACCGGCTGGCCGGCGCCGAGGAGTTCGCGCAGGCCTGCGACCGGGCCTTCGAACCGGCGGCCGGGGCCGAACTGACCGCCGCCACCGCCCGCGCGCTCACCGCCGAACTGCTCACCCTGGCCGGCCCGGCCGCCCTCTGCACCGCGGACGAGCGGGACCGGCTGGTCCTCCTCCTCACCGACCGCCTCGGCGGCGCCGCGCGCGGTCCGCTGGGCCGGGCGGCCGGGGTGCTCGGCCGGCTCGGGATGCGGCTCGGCGGACAACGGCTGCTGGAGCGCCACCGCGGCGCCCTGACCGTCGGCGCCACCCCGGCGCTCGGCGACATCCTCCGCTACCAGGCGCGCGGCGGCCCGCTGCGCGCCTACCTGGCCGACCGGATCGCCGCCGCCCCAGGCCCGACCGTGGTGATCGGCCACAGCCTCGGCGGCATCGCGCTGGTGGACTGCCTGGCGCTCGCCGCCGCCCGGGGCGAGACGCCGGCCGGGCTGCGGCTGCTGGTGACCGTCGGCTCCCAGGCACCGTTCCTGCACGAGCTCGGCGCGCTCAACGGGCTGGAGCCGGGCGCTGCGCTGCCCGCCGGATTCCCCGAGTGGCTGAACGTCTACGACCCCGGGGACGTGCTCGGCTACCGGGCCGCCCCGGTCTTCCCCGGCGATCCACGGGTCACCGACCACGAGCTGAGCAGCCGTCAGCCCTTCCCGTACTGCCACAGCGCCTACTTCAAGCTCCCCGCCCTCTACGACCGGATCGCCGCCGCACTGGACGGCGCGGCCGCGCAGGAGGCCGCCGCCGTACCGGAGGCCGCCGCGCCGCCCGCCGTCCCCCGCGCGAGGCGTGCGGGCGACGCCCGGGCCGCCGGGTGACCGTCGCCGCCGACGTCGACCCCGCGGGCCTCGCGCCCGAGCGGGTGTTCGCCCTCGTCGTCGGCATCGAGTCCTACGGCGTGGGCGCCGACTGGAACCTCCGCGGCCCGGCCCGCGACGCCGTCCGCTTCGCCGAGTGGCTGACCGGCCCGGCCGGGGTGCCCGCCGCCAACGTCCGGCTCTTCCTCTCCCCGCTGCCGGCCCCGCCGGTGGTGCCGCCCCGGCCGCGGCCCACGCCGCAGTCGTACGCACGGCGCGTCGGCGCCGCCGAGGCCGGCCCGGACGGGGCGCCGCCGCGGCCCTGCCCGGGCACGCCGGGCACCCCGTCGGCCAACGGCGGACCGCCACGCTCCGCCCTGCCCGGGCACGCCCGGCTCCCCGCCGCACGCCCGGCCACCAGCCGGGAGATCGAGGACGCCCTGCTGCGCGAACTGCCCGCCTGCGAAGGCGACCTGCTGCTCATCTACTGGGCCGGCCACGGCTACGCCGGCGAGCACGACCAGCTGCTGCTGCCGTTCGCCGACGCCTCGGCCCCGCCGATCCGCCACCTCGACCTCGACTCGGTGCTGCGGTTCTGGCGCTCCAGCAAGGTCCACCAGCGCTTCCGCCAGGTGGTCTCGATCGGCGACGCCTGCCGCCTGGACGTCCGCTCCGGCGTCCGCTCGACCTTCGGCCGGGTGGACTACGGCACCGGCAGACCGGTGCGCGGCCGCCGCACCTTCGTCCTCTACGCCGCCCAACCCGGCCTTCCCGCCCAGAACCTCGACGGCGGCGGCCGCCTCACCGACACCCTGCTGGCCCGGCTGGCCGGCCGCAGCCTCGACGACAGCCTCCGCCACCTGCCCGACATCGCCCGCGAGGTGCACGCCGACCTCGCCGCGCTCGCCGACCGCGGCCAGGCCTGGCAGCAGATCCAGTGGCGGATCAGCGACTGGGACGGCAACCCGGTCCTCGACGACGGCTGGCCGGACGAACCGGCCGGCGCGCCCCGCCTCGACGACCAGGCCTGGGCCGAGCTGGACCGCCTGCTGCCCGGCCCCGGACTGCCGCCGGACGCCTACCGCGCCTACCGCTGGGCCTTCGAGGCGGCCGGCTGCGCCCCGCCGGGCCCGGTGCTGCCCGCCGCGGAGCCGATGGCCGTGGTCCGCGACCTCGACCACCGGCTCGGGTCCGCCGACCGGCGCCTGCCGCTGCCGCTCGCCTTCGTCCGCTACCTGGCCGCCCGCGAGGCCGACCCGGTGCGCGCCGAGCGGCTGGCCGACTGGGTCCGCCGCACCGGCGGGCGGCTCGGCGCCGAGGCCGTCCCCGCCCCGCCGGCGCCGGAACGCGACGGCCGCACCGAACTCCACGTCGAACTCACCGAGTCCAGCGACGACGACGCCTACCTGGCCCGGATCTGGCTGCACCGGCGCGGCTTCGAGGCGCTCTGGGAGTCCGGCCGCCCGCTGCCCCTGCGGGCCGTCCGCGCGGAGCTGCTCCGGCAGCTGTTCGGCCCGGCCGTCGGCCCGGACCTGCGGCGGATCGAGTTCCACGTCCCCGAGCCGCTGCTGGAGGAGGAGTTCGAGTGCTGGCCGCTGCCCACTCGGGGCCGCCGCAGCGCCGAACTCGGCGGCGCCTACGAGGTGCTGGTCCGCTGCCCGGACGAGCGGACGCACCAGTCGGGGCGGCGCTGGCGGCGCAAGTGGGCCTGGTACCGGGAGCACGGCGGCCGGCACCCGGACGCCGTCCACGCGCTCACCGAGGGCACCGCGCTCGATCCCGGGCTCGCCGACCGGCTCGGCGCCGAGGGCCACCCGGTCTGCGCCCTGCTCGACCGGTACGCCGTGCCGGTCGCGGAGCGGCTGGAGCTGGTGCTGGACGCGGGCCTGCCGATCGCCGTCTGGCGGCGCACCGGTGGCGCGCGCCCGGCCGCGTGCGCCCGCCCGGCGGGCCGCACCGCCGATCGCCCCGAGGACCGCCCGGCCGGCCTGCCCGGCTGCCCCGCCGAGTCCGGCCTGGCCGCCCTCCTCGCGCCCGGCGCCGGCCCCGGTGGCGCCCCCGGGGACGACGGGAACGGCCTCGACCTCGACCGACTGCCCGCCGCCGTCTGGAAGCTGCGCATCGGATCCGCCGCCGGCGGCTGCGCCGGCTGCCCGTCCGCGCGGCGCCTCGGACTGCTCTGGGACGACCCCGACCACCGCCCGCAGACCAGATCGCTGTCCTGACGGGGGATCGCCGTCCTGACAGGAAGGGAAGGAAGCAGCACATGAAGGACTGGTGGATCTACCAGGGCGAGGGCACCCCGGAGGAGCGGCTCTCCCGACTGGCCGGCAAGCAGCCGCCCTGGCGGGACTTCGACGGCACCCCCGACCCGCACTACCGGGCCCCCGGGGCCACCGGGCAGGCCTGGGAGCGGACCGCCCGGCGCGGCACCGGCTACGTGCCGGACGAGGCCGAGATCGACACCGTCAACACGGCCCTCTACCTCAGCCGCCCGCTGCTGGTCACCGGCAAACCCGGTGTCGGCAAGTCCACCCTGGCCTACAGCATCGCCACCGACCTCGGCCTCGGCCCGGTCCTGCACTGGCCGATCACCAGCCGCAGCACCCTGCGCGACGGCCTCTACCGCTACGACGCGATCAGCCGGCTGCACGACGCCAACCTCCAGCAGCTCAGCGGCGACGGGGCCACCGGCGGCCCGGCCGCGGCCCGCCCGGCGGAGCCGGACCACTCGATCGCGCCCTACCTGCGGCTCGGCCCGCTCGGCACCGCGCTGCTGCCGCAGGAGCGGCCCCGGGTGCTGCTGATCGACGAGATCGACAAGAGCGACATCGACCTGCCGGGGGACCTGCTCACCGTCTTCGAGGACGGCGGCTTCGAGATTCCCGAGCTGGCCCGGATCGCCGCCCGGGAGCCGCGGGTCCGGATCGGTACCCACGACACCCTCGACACCCCGGGCGCACCGGTGCCGCCCGCACCGGCACCGGTCGATCCCGGCCCGGTCGATCCGGGCCCGGTGCCACCCGGACCGGCGACCGCCGGCCCGGTGGCCGCCACCGTCGGCGTCGACCACGGCCGCGTCCAGTGCCGCGCCTTCCCCGTCGTCGTCCTCACCAGCAACAACGAGCGCGACTTCCCGCCGCCCTTCCTCCGCCGCTGCATCCGCCTGCACGTCCGGCCACCGGGCCCGGCCAGACTCGAACAGATCATCAGACAGCGGCTCCACCTGCCCACCGAGCTCGACGACCGGCGCCGCAGCCTCGTCCAGGACCTCGTCCGGGCCTTCGAGGAGCAGCGCACCGAGGGCGACCTCGCCACCGACCAGCTGCTCAACGCCGTCCAACTCCGCCTCAGCGGAGCCTGGTCGGACGACGGCGAGCGCGACGCCTTCCTCCGGACCGTCCTGCAGAAGCTCACCGGACCGGCCTCACCATGACCGACCGGCTGCTGCGCGCCCTCGCCGAGGCCGACGCCGCCTCGGCGGCGGGCCTCGGGCCCGAGGAGCTCGCGGACATCCTCTGGCTGGCCGGCTGCCTCGACGACGCCGCCCGCGGCCGGGACCGGCCGGCCGTGCCCGCCGACCCCGGCGGCAGCGCCGGCGAGGCCGCCCCCGGCGCCGGCCCGGACGGCGGTCCGGCGGACGAACACGCCCCGGACGAGCCGCCGTTCGAGCAGCACTACGCCACCGCCGACCTCGCCGCCCCGCCCGCCGAGCCGGACCACGCTCCCGAACCCGGACCCGAGCACCTCCCCGGCGCCCCCGGGTCGGACCGCGCCGCCGAGAACGCCCCCGCCGCCCGCCGCGGCGACCTCGTCCGCGTCCCCCGTGCCGCCGCCCTCGCCGACCCGCTCGCCGTCATGCGCGCCCTGCGCCCGCTCGGCCGCCGCACCCTCGCCGACAGCCACGGCGAACCCGAACTCGACGAGGAGGCCACCGTCAGCGCCGGCGTCGACCAAGGCCTGCTGCTGCCCGTGCTGCGCCCCACCCCCGGCCGCTGGCTGGACCTCGCCCTGGTCATCGACACCCACCGCTCGATGACGCTCTGGCACGACCTCGTCGCCGAGCTGCGCCGGGTGATCGCCCAGACCGGCGTCTTCCGCGACGTCCGCACCTGGTACCTCGGCGGGACCGAGGCCGGCGGGCGGCCCGGCCTGGCCGCCCGCCCCGGCGGAGCGCTGCGCCGTCCGCAGGAGATCGCCGACCCGGCCGGGCGGCGCCTGATCCTGGTCGTCACCGACACCGTCGGCGGCGGCTGGGGCGGCCCGGCGCTGGACGCGGTGCTGCGGGGCTGGGGCCGGCACGGACCGGTCGCCGTCCTCAACGTGCTGCCCGAACGCCTCTGGTCGCGCGGCTCCGTCCGCCCCGCCCCGCTCTGGCTGCGCGCCGCCGGTCCGGTCGCGCCGAACACCGCCTGGGAGGCCGCGGCCACCCGTGCGCGCGGGCGCACCCACCGGAGGCTGCGCGCCGACGCCCCCGACCGCCCGCTGCCCGTGCCGGTGGTGGACCCGAGCCCGGCCTCGCTGGCCGCGCTCGCGGCGCTGGTCTCCGGCGGCGGCCGGCGCAGCCGGCTCAGCTGCCTGCTGGTCGGCGAGCCGGGCGCGGCGCCCGCCGGCCGGGCCGACCGGACACCGCCCGCCGACGAGGCCGACCGGCCCCCGGCTGCCGACGGCGGCCGCCCCCCGACCGCCGCGGAGCCGGCGCTGGAACGGTTCCGGGCCAGCGCGTCCCCGCTGGCGCAGGAGCTGGCCGGCCACCTCTCCGCCGTCCCGCTGGTCCTGCCGGTGATGACGCTGGTCCGCCGCGCGATGCTCCCGCAGGCCGACCACGGCCACCTCGCCGAGGTGCTGCTCGGCGGCCTGCTCGCCCCCTGGGAGGCGCCGCCGCCCGGCACCGACCCGGACGTCGTCGAGTTCGACTTCCTGCCCGGCGTCCGCGACGCCCTGCTCGGCGCCCAGCGCCGCGACACCGTCGCCCGGATCCGCCGCACCGTCCGGCACCAGGTCGCCGCCTACCTCCGCTCGCGCCGCGCCTCGGCCGCCGACTTCCCGGCCGTCCGGGTGGCCGAGGAGACGCGCAGCCGCGCGCTGGCGCCCGACGCCCTGCCCTTCGCCGAGTCGCCTGCTGCCGTTCCGGCACGGACCCCGGCCCTGGCGGCGGCCTACCTGCAGCCCGAGGAGTCCTGGGCGTCCATGACCGTCGCCGAGGCCCTCGAACGGCCCGAACTGCTCGGCGTCAGGCCCGCCGAACAGCGGCCCGGCCTGCCGTACCTCACCCCCTACCTCGACCGCCCGGTGGACGCCGAGATCCGGCGCCTGGTCGGCCGGGCCGCCCAGGGCATCTCGACCGTGCTGCTGATCGCCGGCGCCCCGGCCTCCGGCCGGACCAGGGCGTGCTTCGAGGCGCTGCGCGCCCTGCCCGCCGACTGGACGGTGTGGCGGGCGCAGAGCCTGCCGGGGCGCGAGCTCCGACCGGAGGAGCCCGAACGGTGCACGGTGGTCTGGTTCGACGAGGCGGAGCGGGTGCTGAACACCCCGCAGGGCCAGGAGTCCGACCTGGTCGGGCGGATCTCGGCCTGGGCCCGGTCCCGCTCCCGGGGCCCGCTCCTCCTGCTGGGCACGGTCCGGACGGACCGGCACGACCCGCCCGGCCCGGCCGGATCCCCCGCGGGAGGGATGCTCCGGCACGTCCGGATGCTGGAGATGCCCGAGTACTTCGACCGGCAGCAGGCCGCCGACGCCGTCCTCGGCAGCGACCCGCGGCTCGCCGAGGCGGCCCGGGTGGCCGCGGACGGAGGGGTCGTCCAGGCGCTGACGGCCGCGCCCGGGCTGCGGGCCCGGTTCGACCGGGCACCCGAGGAGGTCCGGGCCGTCCTCGACGCGGCGCTCGACGCGCTGCGCCTGGGCCATCACCGCTCCCTGCCCGCGAGCCTGCTGCGGGCGGCGGCGCCGGGCTACCTGCACACCGCACCGGCGACGGACACCTGGTTCGAGCGGGCGATGGCCGATGCGACGGCGGAGGGCGCCGGCGGGGCCGGACTGATCCGGGCGGATCACGGCTCCGGGTTCGAGGGCAGCGCCGCCCCCCGGGCGCCGTACACCCTGCACCCGCTGCTGGAGGCCTGGTACCTGGACGGCCGGACGGGCTCGGTGCCGCCGGACGCGTTCTGGGACGCGCTGCTGGCGCACGCGGACCGCGGTGACCTGAGCCGGCTCGCCCGCGGGGCCCGCAGCATCGGTGCGGACGCCAGGGCCGAGGAGCTGGCAGCGGCGGCGAGCACCTACTACCGGCACCGGTACGCGCAGTTCGTCGACTCGGGCGGCGGGGCCGAGCTCGCCGGCGCCCGGCCCTACTTCTTCCTCAGCTACGCGCACACCCCGCGGGCCGGTGCGACCGGGGCCGGCGATCCGAACCTCTGGGTGCGTCAGCTCTACCGGGACCTCTGCGAAGCGGTGCTGCAGCTGACCGACGTGCCCGCGGGCGTCCCGGTCGGGTTCATGGACGAGTCCATGCACCAGGGGGAGCTGTGGGCCGACCGGATCGCGCGGGAGCTGGCCACCTGCCGGGTCTTCGTGCCGCTCTACTCACCGCGCTACTTCGACAGCCTGCCGTGCGGTCAGGAGTGGTACACGTTCACCCGGCGGAAGGTCTACGCGGCCGACCGCGAGTCGGAGCGCACCAGCGCGATCGTGCCGGTGCTCTGGGCGCCCATGAACCGCTACCGGCTGCCCGAGGTGGCCGGCGAACTACAGTTCGACCATTCCGGCTTCGGCCCCGACTACGTGAGCGAGGGCCTGTTCGCGCTGATGAAGCTGAGCTACTACCGCTCGGCGTACGAGCTGGCGGTCCACCGGCTGGCCCGGCGGATCGTCGAGGTGGCCGAGGAGACGGTCGTCCCGGTCGGGCGCACGCTGGACCTGAGCGCCCAGCCCAGCGCCTTCGAGCCGGTCCGCCGGAGCGTGCGGGAGCTGCGCGTCCTCGTCCTCTCCTGCCGCCGCGACGAGCTGCCGGCCGGCCCGAGCCCCACCGCGTACGGGCCGCAGCGCACCGACTGGAACCCGTACGGGAGCACCCTCGGCCGTTCGCTGGCCGAGCACACGGCAGGTCTGCTCCGCGGGATGGGCTTCGAACCCACCGTGTACGACCTCGTCTCCGAGGGCGAGCGGCTGCTGGGGGAGGAGTCGCCCACGGCGCTCGCGGTGCTGCTGCTCGACCGCTGGGCCCTGCTGGACGCCGAGCGGATCGCGCTGCTGCGCCGGCTCGACCGGCGGAACCACAAGGTGGTGGCCGTGCTGGAGCCGGGCAGCCCGGACGATCCGGGCGACACGGCCGCCGGGGCGGAGCTGGCCGAGCTCAGCCGGTCCGCGCTGGCGGCCGGCGGCTTCCTGCCGGCCGGGCGACCTCGGGCGAACCGCCTGCCCGTCCTGGGCTCACTGAGCGCCTTCGAGGACGCCCTGGCCGGGGTCGCGACGGCCGCTCGCCGCGCGGTCGAGAACCGCTGGCCGGACGGCCCCCGTCGGGGCTCCGACGGTGAGGAGGGCGGGAGCCCGGGCCGCCCGCGCCTGCGCTGACCGCCGCCGGCCCGGGCCTGCCCCGGAGGCAGGCCGTGGGCCGGGCCGGCTCAGCCGGTCCCGACGGCGGGAATGTCGATGGCGTTGCCGGTAGCCCGCACCGAGTCGAGCATGTCCCCGATCACCTGCACCGTCTTTGCCGACGGCTGGTTCAGACAGGCCGACAGCCGGACCACCGTGATGGAGTCGTCCACCTCGATGGTCCGGTGGCCCACCAGTTCACGGGTGCCGCCGCGCAGCGCGCAGGTCTTGTCCAGCCCGGTGTCCCCCGGAGGCAGGACGGTCCCGACCACCTTCTGCCTCTCCGCCCACTCGGTGACGATGGTGATGCTGACCAGGCTGCCGCCCTCGCCCAGAGCGGCGAGCGGCGAGCAGTTCGCTCCCTTGCCGTCGCAGTACACGCCGGGCTCCAGCATCTGATCGGCCGCGTACCCGACGCCGGCGAGTGGCTTGGTGGACGGCTGATACATGGTGGCCCAGCCGGCCGGCAGGCTGATGACCACACTGTCGAGATCGGGGAAGCGGATCGACTGCTCGCTGTAGTAGGCCCCGGGCTTTCCGGAGGCCGGGGCCGTGCCGTCCGGGTCTGCGCCGGTCCGGCCCGAGCCCTCGTCCGGACCCGCGCTGCTGCCGGGGGTCTTGGCCTGGGACGGGGACGGCGACAGGCTGGGGTGGGGCGGGGCCGTGGTGGCCGCGCCGGGTACGCCGGCCGACCCGGGCATTCCGGCGGCTGCCGGTGTGCGGGCCGAGGGCGGCAGGGCGACCTGCGAGTGGCCCGGCGCCAGTGCGGGTGCAGCGGCCAGGGCGGCGGCGACCAGACCCGTGGTCAGCCCTGCGGCCAGGGCCGCGGCTCGCCGCCGGCTGCGGCTTCGGGCGGCCCGCTCGCGGATCCGCTCCATCCGGTCGGCGGGCGCGGGCAGGTCCGGGGCGGCCCGCTGCAGCAGGACGCGCAGCTCGCTCTCCACCTCGGCGTCGCTGCGCTCGTCACCGGGACCGGTCGCGCCACCGTCCGCGTCCCACCTGTTCCGCTCGTCCCACCTGTTCCGCTCGTCCCACTCGCTCCGGCCCCAGCCGGTGTCACGCCGCGTCACGGCGTCCCCCGTCCAGCAGCAGCTCCCGAGCCGGCAGCTTTCCGCGCAGCGCGTTCAGCGCACGGTGCGTGTTGCTCTTGACCGTGCCCGTGGAGCAGCCGAGCGCCTCGGCCGTCTCCTCCACGCTGAGGTCCTCGAAGAAGCGCAGCACCACCACGGCCCGTTGACGGGGCGGCAGCGCCCGGACGGCGGCGGCCAGCACCTGACCGACCACCACGTCCTCGAAGGGGTCGGCATGCGTCGGCGGCTCCGGCAGCTCGCCGTGCGGCAGCTCCCCGTGCCAGCGGCGGCGCCACCAGGACACGTGCGAGTTCACCAGCACCCGCCGGACGTACGCCTCCGGCCGGTCGATGGCGATCTTGTCCCACTTCGGCCAGACCTTGGCCAGCGCCGTCTGCAGCAGGTCCTCGGCCAGGTGCGCGTCTCCGGTCAGCAGCCAGGCCATGCGCAGCAGGCGCGGGCTGCGGGCGGCGACGAACTCCTCGAAGTCCGTGTTCGCTTCCCTCATCGTCCCGTCCCCGCCATGCTGCTCCAGTCGTTCCGGTGGTCTGTTCCGCCCCGGCCGGCCGGGTCGTAGGTGTTGTGTGCGTCGTCGGTGTTGGTCCCACAGCTGCTCAACGCGCTGGGAGCCCGTTCGGGTTGCGCGGCGGCGGGGGGTTTTCCGGAACGAATTCGGCGGGTGTCCGGTGGCGTCCGCGGCGGCCGGTTCGGGGCGGGGGCCGGGGCGGCAGGAGGATGGCGTCCGGGAACGGTGGACGGCCCGCGAGCCGGCCGGGACCAGGCCGGGCGGCGGGCGGGCCGTGGCACCACGATGCGTCCGCCGGTCCGCACCGTCCAGGGGCGCGCGGCGGGCGCCCGGACGCACCGGCCCGGCGCGCCCGGGCGTACGGGCGTACGGGCGTACGGGAACGTGCCGTCGGCTGTCGGGCCCGTCTGGCTGTCGGGCTGTCGGGCCGTCGGGAGCGCGTCCTACAGCGTTCCGGTGCCGCGCGGGGCGGGGGCCGAGCGCCGGGCCGTCGGGTCGACCGGGGCCACCGTCCAGTCCGGGTGACCGGGCATCGGCGGGGTGCGCTCACCGTGCAGCCAGTCGGTGAGGAAGGCGGCGACGTCACCGCCGGAGACCTCCGCGGCGGTCCGGATGTAGTCCGCCGTCGTCGCCGAGCCGCCCCGGTACCGCTGCAGGAAGGTCCGCTCGATCCGGTCGAAGGCCTCCGCCCCGACCCGCTCGCGCAACGCGAACAGCACCAGGGCGCCGCCGGTGTACCGCTGGCTGTCGAAGAGGGTGGCGGCGGTCGGTGCGGCGACCGGGCCGGAGTCGTGCCGCCACTGGTCGCCGGCGGCGTACACGTCGCGCATCCGGTCGGCGAGCGTGGCGAAGCCGGCGGAGTCGGCCCAGCCGCGCTCGTAGCGGTACATCAGGCCGTAGAAGTCGGCGTGGCCCTCGTTCAGCCAGAGGTCCGCCCAGCTGCGCGGCGAGACGCTGTTGCCGAACCACGAGTGCACCAGCTCGTGCATCATGTGCGAGCCGATCCGGTTCTCGGCCTGGCGCAGGAAGTTCGGCTTGTAGAGGGTCAGCGTCTGCGTCTCCAGTCCGGTGAAGTCGAAGGCGGCCGGATCGTCGGTGTCGGCGGGCAGCAGCCCGTAGGTCTCGAACGGGAACGGCCCCAGGTGCTGCTCGGCCCACTCCAGCTGCGCGGGCGTCAGGGCGAGGGCGGACTCCAGGTCGGCGGCGCGCGCCGTCGGGACGACGTCCCGCAGCGGCAGCCCGCCCGGGCCGGTGCGCTCGCGCACGGTGTAGGTGCCGACCGAGACCTGCACCACCTCGGTGGCCACCGGCTCGCGCGAGACGTACCACCGGGTGGTCGTAGGCCCGTCGTCGCCCGCCGCGCCGGTGCCGCCCCCGGCCGCGGTTCCGCCGCTCGACGGACCGCCGTCGTGCCCGGTGGCCGCGAGGTGGCCGGTCGCGACGCCCAGCAGGCCGTCCGGGGCGGTGACGGCGACGGTGAAGCGGGCCTTGTCGCTCGGGTGGTCGTTGCAGGGGAAGACGGTGTGCGCGCCGTCGGGCTGGCCGGCCACCGCGAAGCCGTCCGCCGTCGGCACCCAGCCGGTGTGCGGGAGGTGCGCCCGCGGGTCGGCCGTGTACTCGACCGTCACCTGGAGGACGGCGCCGCGCCGCATGGGCCGGTCCGGGACGACCGTCAGCTTCTCGTCGTGGGTGCGGAACCCGGCCGCCCGCCCGTCGACCCGGACGGCGTGCACGTCCAGCCCCAGTGCGTCCAGCTCCAGGCTCGGCAGTGCGGTCAGCGCGCGGGCCGTCAGCACGGCGGTGGCGTCCACCGTGCGGGTCGCGGGCCGGTAGCGGAAGGCGAGGTCGTAGGCGAGCGCGTCGTACCCCGTGGTGCCGAGCGAGGGGAAGACCGGATCGCCGACGCCCGAGGGCGCCCCGTTCTCGGCGGCGGCCGCGTCCGGCAGCATGGTGGTGCCGAGCAGCACCGCGGCGAGCGCGAGGGCGACGGGGCGGCTGGAACGGAGCCTGAACAGGGTGATCACCGCTTTCGGACATCGAGCACAACGTCGGGCCGCCTGCGACCCGACGCCGCTCCGCGACCATTCGAGCACGGATCGTAGCGGACTGCGCCGACAGTCCGGCCGGCCCCGCGCGACACGCGGGCATCCCCCGGACGGCCGACTGTGGTGGCCGACCGGCTGCGGACTGTCATAACGTTCGAAGTGCTCCGCCCCCTGACGGACGGGGCCACGGCCGTCGGAGAACCTGGCCAGGTCCGGCGGCCGTCCTTTCTGCCCGCGCCCTGCCCGGTCCCGGACTCCGGGCAGGGCCGGTCTCCGCCGCCGCGCCACCGCCCCCGTAGGCTGGTCCGCCGAAGCACCCGGCGCGGCCCGCGCCGGCCGCCCGGACGGCAGGAGCAGCAGACGTGACCGGCACCGCCCCGCACTTCCTGGTGGTCGGCGAATGCGTCGCCGACATCGTCCGCACCGACGGCGCCGCCGACCGCGTCCACCCCGGCGGCAGCCCCGCCAACGTCGCCTACGGGCTGGCCCGGCTCGGCCTGCCGACCGTGCTGCTCACCCAACTCGGCGCCGACGCCAACGGGCGGCTGATCAGGGCGCACCTGGAGTCGGCCGGCGTCACCGTGCTGGCCGAGCCCGCCGAGGGCGGCCGGACGCCCTCGGCCGTGGTCCGGCTCGACGCGGACGGGCACGCGCAGTACGCCTTCGACATCGGCTGGAGTCTGCGCGACCGCCCGGACCGCGAACTCCCCGGCCCGCCCGGCCACGTGCACCTCGGCTCGATCGCCGCGGTCACCGAGCCCGGTGCCTCGGCGGTGCTGGCGCTGGTCGAGCGGCTGCGCGGCCGGGCCGAGGTCAGCTACGACCCCAATGTGCGGTCGGCGCTGATGGGCGGTCACGGGGCGGCCGTCCGGCGGGTGGAGCGCTGTGTGGCGCTCAGCGGCCTGGTCAAGGCCAGCGACGAGGACCTCGCCTGGCTCTACCCCGGGCAGGACGCCGAGGACGTCGCCCGATACTGGCTCGGCCTCGGGCCGGCCGCGGTGGCGGTCACCCGCGGGGCGGCGGGCGCCTTCGCCGTCACGGCGGACGGCCGCCGGGCCGAGGTGCCGGCGCGACAAGTCGCGGTCGCGGACACGGTGGGGGCCGGTGACTCCTTCATGGCCGCCCTGCTCGGCGCCCGCTGGGCCGGCGCGGGCCTGGATCAGGCGCTCGCCCGGGCCGTCACCGCCGCGGCCCTGACCGTCTCCCGCCCCGGCGCCAACCCGCCCGACACTGCCGAACTCCGGGCCGCCCTCTCCGCCGAGGCCGCCGGCCGCGCCTAGGACCGGACAGACCCTAGCGCCGCTCCCGGGGCCCGCCCGGGAAGCGGGCTCAATTGCTCCCGGCCGCCCCGGCGGTGAGGTCCTTGCCGTACCAGATCTGGGCGTACGGGCCGCTGCTGTAGGCCGGTATCTCGCGGTAGCCGTGCCGGGTGTAGAGGGCGCGGGCCTCGACCAGGTCGAGCCGGGTGTCGAGCACGATCCGTTCGGCGCCGAGCTCGCGGGCGGCCGCGTCGACGGCGGCGAGCAGCCGGGCGCCGCCGCCGGTGCCGCGCACCGCGTGCCGGACGAAGACCCGGGTGAGCTCGACGGAGCGGTCGTCCAGGACGCGCAGGCCGGCGCAGGACTGCGGTTCGCCGTCGTAGCGGCCGAGAAGGAAGGCGCCGGTGGGCCCGGCGAGGTCGTCGCTGGGGGAGTCGGCCAGTCCGGTCTCGATCTCCTCCGGGGTGCCCTCGCGGCCGAGGTGGAGGCGGTAGTACCGGTTGGCGACGTCGGTGTAGTACTCACGCAGCAGCGCCGCCGCCTCGGGGGAGCCGACATCGGCCCGGGAGACGGTCCAGAGACCGGTGGCGGTGTGCGGCGTGCTGATCGTCATGCGCGCATTGTCGACGACCGCCCCGGCCGGTGGCGAACGAATATTCGGACCGGCCGCCCCTTGGGGCGCGCGAGCCGCGAATCGCGCGGGGTCGAGAGGGTGGTTGCGCCGGGCGGGTGACGTGGGGATTGGGCGGCAGGTGTGTCGGGGGAGCACTGCTCCATGGACAGACCATCAGCTAATCGTATTTATGGGGGGTCGAGGGGGCGTCCGCAGCCGGGCCGTACGGCCCGTAGCGCCGGGGCCGGAGTGGTCGCGGTGATCTGCCTGTCGGTCACGGTGGCCGGGTGTACCGCACCCGTCGGCCCGGGCGGGCCGTCCGCGGGGCCCGGCGCCAGTGCCGCCCCGGCCGGGGGTGCGACGGAGGCCGGGGCGGGTGCCGGGCAGGCGGCCGACCGGGGCGCGCCCAGGCCGCCGGCCGTGCCGCTGACCCTGCCGGGCCTGGCCCGGGCCGAGGAGGAGAGCCGCAGCGAGGCGGTGGCCCGTCAGCAGGCGGCCGTCCGGGCCGGGCTGGCGACGGCGCGCCGGTGGGGGCTGGAACGGCTGCCCGAGCAGGCGCCGCAGCGGCCGGCGGTCCGGCCGGAGCTGAAGGCGGCGCAGGGCGTGAAGCTCGCGCCCGGGCGGCCCCCGGTGGTGTACCGCGTCCCGACCGACCAGAAGATCGTCTTCCTGACCGTCGACGACGGGGCGGAGAAGGACCCGGAGTTCTCCCGGATGGCCGCCGAGCTGGGCGTCCCGCTCAGCGTGTTCGTCGCCGACTACCTGGCCCGCGAGGACTACGGCTACTTCCGCCGGCTCGCCGCCCAGGGCGACATGGTGAACAACCACACCATCAACCACCGGGACCTCAGGCTGCTCGGCTACGAGCAGCAACGCGACGAGATCTGCCGGCAGCAGGACCAGCTGGAGCGGCAGATCGGCGTCCGGCCGCGGCTGTTCCGGCCACCGTACGGCGAGTACACCGACGACACCCTGCGGGCCGCCGCCTCCTGCGGCATCGAGGCGGTGCCGCTCTGGAACGAGGAGGCCTTCCCCGACCGGATGGAGTACCGCTACGACGACCAGCGGCTGCACCCGGGGGACATCATCCTCACCCACTTCCGCGGCACCTCCCTGTGGAACGGCACCATGACCGACCTGCTCCGCAGGGTGGTGAAGGTGGTCGGCGCGCAGGGCTTCACCCTCGCGCGGCTCGACGACTACCTGTAGGGCCCCCGCGCAGTCCCCCGGCCCCCGCGGAGCCCCCGGCCCCCGGACCCCGTGGCCCGCGCCCCGCCCGGGCCGCCCGGTATCAGCCGAAGGAGAGCGCGTCGACGTAGACCCAGGCGCCCTCGTACCGGACGAAGCGGCTGTGCTCGGTGAGCACGCCCTCCTCCCGCCCCTCGGTGTAGTGCGCGCGGAAGGCGACCGTGCCCTCGGCGTGGAACGCGCCGCCCTCCGTGGTGGAGAGCACCTCCAGCCCGGTCCAGCGCAGGGCCGGGTCGAGGTCGACCGCGTCCGGCCGGGTGTCGGGGTGCCAGCTGCGCAGCAGGTAGGCCTCGTCGTGGGCGACGAACGCGCTGTAGCGCGAGCGCATCAGGGCCTCGGCGGTCGGCGCGGCGGCCTGGCCCCGGTGGTAGCGGCCGCAGCAGTCGCCGTAGGCGGCGGGCAGGCCGCACGGGCAGGGCGAGGACGGCAGCAGCCGGGGTGCGGGGGCGGCGGCGCGGGGTGTGGAGCGGCGTCGGGACATGGCGTCCATTCTGGCGCGTCCGCGGAGCGCTGTCCGCCGGGGGTGGCGGAGGTGCCGCGGGGGCGGTCCCGTCCGGTGCCGGAACGCCCCTGTGGGGCCGGACCCCGGACCGCCCCGGACCGCCCTGCCCCGCCTCAAGAGAAAGTAAAAGGGCAGGTCAAAGCCTTGTGTGCACGGAGTGCCCACAAGGTGCGCACACCTGCTGCCGACGGCGCGTCAGGTGGCCCGCCAAGAAGGTAGCGGTACCGGGCCCGGATGTCAGGGGGATCTGACAATCCGGCAAAATCGTCAACGAACCGTCACCCCTCCGCGGCGCTGCGTGAGGGCCGGAAAGCGATCTTTCCGGCATATCGAACGAGTGTGGGACTTGTGCTGGTCATCCGGAGATCTTTACCCCACCATCTCCGGTGGCACACCGCCCGAATCCGGCCGACCACAAGTCGGCGCAGGGCCATCCCTCAGGAGAGTTGATGAGTTCGACGGGACATCCGCCGCTCGATCCGACCGATTCGCTGGCCGCACTGTTCGACGCCCAGGTCAGACGCACCCCGCAGGCCACCGCCGTGATCGACGGCGAGCGGCGCCTGACCTACCGTGAACTGGCCATCGAAGCCGATGCGTTGGCCGGCAGACTGGCCGGATCCGGCGTACGCGCCGAGACCCTCGTCGGGGTCTGCCTACCGCGATCGGCGGACCTCGTGGTCACCCTGCTGGCGGTGCTGCGCGCCGGCGGCGCGTACGTACCGCTGGACCCGGCGTACCCGCAGGACCGGCTGGAGCTGGTGATCGGCGACGCGCAGGCGCCCGTCGTGGTCACCGACCGCGCGCACGAGCACCTGCTGGCCGGCGCCGGCGCCACCCTGCTCCACACCGACGGCGACGGCCCCGCCGCGCCCCTCCCGCCCCTCGCCCCGGCCACCGGCAGCCCGGCCGCCGGGACCGACGTCCTCGCCTACGTGCTCTACACCTCCGGCTCCACCGGCCGGCCCAAGGGCGTCTCGGTCACCCAGCGCGGCGTCAACGCCATGCTCCGCTGGGCCGCGAACACCTACACCCCGGCCGACGTGGCCGGCGTGCTCTTCGGCACCTCGGTCTGCTTCGACATCTCGGTCTACGAGCTCTTCTTCCCGCTCGCCGTCGGCGGCACGATCGTGGTGGCGGAGAACGTGCTCGCCCTGCCCGACCTGCCGGCCCGCGACGAGGTGACGCTGGTCAACACCGTGCCGAGCGCCATGGCGGCGTTACTGCGCGGCGGCGGCCTGCCCGGCGGCGGGGGTCTGCCGGGCAGCGTACGCGTCGTCAACCTGGCGGGCGAGGCGCTGCCGCGCCACCTGGCCGACCAGGTCCACGCCCAGCCGCAGGTCGAGCGCCTGTACAACCTGTACGGACCGACCGAGGACACCGTCTACTCCACCTGGTCGCTGGTCGGCCGGAACGAGTCCGGCGAGCCCGTCATCGGCCGCCCGCTCGACGGCACCACCGGCCACGTGCTCGACGAGCAGCGGATCGCCGTGCCGGACGGCGGCATCGGCGAGCTCTACCTCGCCGGCGAGGGCCTGGCGCGCGGCTACCACGGCCGCCCCGACCTCACCGAGGAACGCTTCGTCACCGTCGGCGGCGAGCGCTGCTACCGCACCGGGGACCTCGTCCGCCGGCTGCCGAGCGGCGACCTGGAGTACCACGGCCGCGTCGACCACCAGGTGAAGGTGCGCGGCTTCCGGGTCGAACTCGGCGAGATCGAGGCCGTTCTCGCCGCCCACCCCGCCGTCGAGGCGGCCGCCGCCGTCGTCCAGCGCGACGCGACGGGCGACTACCTGGCCGCCTTCGTCCAGCCCGCGGCCGGCGGCGCCGAACCGGCCGCCGCCGAGCTGCGCGCCCACTGCGCCGCCTCGCTGCCCGGCTACATGGTGCCGCTCGCCGTCGCGGTGCTCGACCGGATGCCGCTCACGCCCAACGGCAAGACCGACCGCAAGGCCCTGCCGCCGGTGGCCCGCGGCCGGGGCGGCCAGGAGGTGTTCACCGCCCCCCGCACGCCCGTCGAGGCCCGGATCGCCGGACTCTGGCAGCAACTCCTCGGCGTCCCCGCGGTCGGCGTGCACGACGTCTTCCTCGACCTGGGCGGCCACTCGCTGCTCGCCGCCGGCCTGCTGGCCCGGATCGAGCGCGAGTTCGGCACCCGCGTCCCGCTCGCCGAGTTCTTCGCCGCGCCGACCGTCGCCGCGCTGGCCGTCCGGGTCGCCAACGGCGGCGGCGGACGCCCCTCCGTCGCACCGCCCGAGCGCGCCGCCGCCCTGCCCGCCCGCCCCACCGCGTTCCAGCGCGAGCTCTGGCTGCACGAGTCCGTCCAGCCCGGCTCCGCGCTCTACAACGTGCCGCTGCGGGTGCGCGCCACCGGCGACCTCGACCTCGACGCGCTCGGCCGCGCCCTGACCGAGGTGGTCCGCCGGCACGAGGTGCTGCGCACTGCATTCACCGGCCGCGACGGCGAGCCGGTCGCCGAGGTCCGCCCGCCCTACCCGGTCGACGTGCCGCTGCGCGACCTCACCGGCGCGGGGGAGGAGGAGCTCGACGCCGCGCTGCGCGCCGAGGCCGCCCGCCCGCTCGACCCGGCCACGGGACGCCTGCTGCGCGCCCTCGCCCTGCGCACCGGAGACGGCCGGCACGAGCTGCTGCTCACCGTCCACCACGCCGCGATGGACGGCTGGGCGGCCGGGCTGCTCCTCGCCGAGCTGGGCCGCGCCTACCGGGACGGCGAGCTCGCCGAGCCCGCACTGCAGGTCTCCGACGTCGCCCGCTGGGAGGAGCGCGCCCACGCCGCCGCCCGCGAGGACGCGCTGCGCTGGGGCGGGCGGCTGGTCGGCCTGGACGCCGACCAGCACCTGCCCGGCGACCGCCCGCACCCCGACCCGCAGGACACCGCCGGCCGCCGGACCGCCCGCCGGCTCGACGCCGAACTGGTCCGCTCGGCCGAGCGCTGGGCCGCGCAGGAGGGCGCCAGCCTCTACATGGCGGTGCTCGCCGCGCTCGGCGGCGTGCTGCACCGCTACACCGGGCGCACCGACCTGGCCCTGCTCAGCCCCTTCGCCGTCCGGCCTGTGCCGGAGCTTGAGCAGGTGCTCGGCTCGCTGATCAACACCGTCGCGCTCCGCTTCGACGCCGACGGCACCGACACCTTCCGCGGCCTGGTCGCCAAGGTCCGCCCGGTGGTGCTGGAGGCCGCCGAGCACAGCGGCTTCCCCTTCCTGGAGCACGCCCGCCGGTTCGGCGGCACGGCCGGGCTGACCGCCTCGCCGATCGCCCAGGTGCTGCTCGCCGTCCAGAACCACCCCGTCCCGGGCATCGAACTCCCGGGCCTCAGCCTGCAGTTCGTCGCCGAGGTCTGCAACGGCACGGCCAAGACCGACCTCTCGCTGTTCCTGGAGTTCCCGCCCGAGGGCCCGCTGCTCTCCGCCGAGTACCGCACCTCGCGCTACGACGAGCGCTCGGTGCACGCCGCGCTCGACCACCTGGTGACGCTGCTCGCCGCCGCGGTGGCCGAACCCGACCGGCCGATCGGCGAGTTGGCGATGCTCTCGGCCGCCGACCTGGCCCTCGCCGAGACCGGCCGGCGCGCCGCCACCCCCGTGCCCGGTCTGCAGCTGCACGAGCTGGTCGCCGCCCAGGCGGCCCGCAGCCCCGAGGCGGTCGCCGTCTCCGCGGCCGACGGCGTCCTCGACTACGCCGGCCTGGACGCCGCCGCGAACCGGCTCGCACACCTGCTGGCCGCCCGCGGAGCCGGGCCCGGCACGCTGGTCGCGGTCGCCGTCCGGCGCGGCCGGCTGCTGCCCGCCGCCCTGCTCGGCGTGCTGCGCAGCGGCGCCGCCTATCTGCCGCTCGACGTCGACCAGCCGCTCGGCCGCAACCGCGGGGTGCTGGACGACGCCGGTGCCACCCTGCTGGTCGCCGAGCGGGCCACCGCCGGAGACTCGCTGCTCGACGGCCGGACCGCCGTCCTGGTCGACGGCCCGGAGGCGGCCGCCGCGCCGCCGACCGCGCCGGCCCCGCCCGCCGCGGTCGGCCCGGAGGACCCGGCCTACCTGCTCTACACCTCCGGCTCCACCGGCCGCCCCAAGGGCGTGGCCGTCCCGCACCGGGCGATCGTCAACTTCCTCACCTCGATGGGCCGCGAACCGGGCCTCACCGAGAAGGACGTGATGGCCGCGGTCACCACCGTCACCTTCGACATCGCCGGCCTGGAGCTCTGGCTGCCGCTGGTCACCGGCGCCCGGGTGGAGATCGCCGACCGCGCCACCGCCACCGACGGCCGCGCGCTGGCCGACTGGCTGGAGCGGCGCGGCGTCACCCACCTCCAGGCCACCCCCGCCACCTGGCGCATGCTGCTGGAGGCCGACTGGCCCGGCCGCCCCGGCCTGACCGCGCTCTGCGGTGGCGAGGCGCTCACCGCCGACCTCGCCGAGGCGCTGCTCAAGCGCACCGACGCGCTGTGGAACCTCTACGGCCCGACCGAGACCACGGTCTGGTCCACCGTCCAGCGGGTCACTCCCGAACTGGCTGCCCACGGCGGGGTGGTGGCGCTCGGGGCACCCGTCGACAACACCCGGCTGCACCTGCTGGACGCCGGCGGCCGGCCGGTGCCGGTCAACGGCATCGGCGAGCTCTGCATCGCCGGCGCCGGCGTCGCGCTCGGCTACCACGGCCGGCCCGACCTCACCGCCGAACGGTTCACCGCCGAACCCGGCGGTCCCGCGGGCGCACCGATGTACCGCACCGGGGACCTCGCCTGCCGCCGCGCCGACGGCCGGCTGGAGTACCACGGCCGTACCGACGCCCAGGTCAAGCTGCGCGGATTCCGGATCGAGCTCGGCGAGGTCGAGGCCGCGCTCACCGCCGTCCCCGGTGTCGGCGCGGGCGCCGCCCGGCTCACCGACACCCCGGCCGGGCCGGTGCTGGCCGGCTACGCCGTCACCGACGGCACGCTCACCGAGGAGGCGCTGCGCGCCGCCCTGGTCGGCCGGCTGCCGGACTACATGGTCCCGGCCGCACTCGTGCTGCTCGACGCGCTGCCGCTGACGCCCGCCGGCAAGGTGGACCGCGCCGCGCTGCCCGCGCCGGTCCTCGGCGGCGCCGGGGCACCGCCCGAGGGGGACTGCGAGGAACTGCTCGCCGACCTCTGGCAGGAGGTGCTCGGCGTCCCGGCGGTCTCCCGGCACGACGACTTCTTCGCACTCGGCGGCCACTCGCTGCTCGCCACCCGGCTGGCCGCACGGGTGCGTGACACCTTCGAGATCGACCTGCAGCTGCGCACCGTCTTCGAGGTCCGCACCCTGGCCGCGATGGCGCGCCGGATAGAGGACCAGCTGCTCGACGACCTCGACGGACTCGACGGACTCGAAGAACTGGACGAGCTCGACGGCCCGGACGCCGCCGGCGCGTTCGCGGACGACACGGACGACACGGACGCCGGCACCGGCGCCCGCACGGGGGAGAACGCATGACCGACCAGAACACCGCGGGGGCCCGCCCGGCCGTCCCGCTCGACCCGGACGCCAGACGGCAGGAACTGCTCCGCCGCCGGCTGGCCAAGGCCAGGGCCGCCAAGGACGGCCGGCAGACCGGCACCGCCCCCGCCCGGGGCGGCGTCCCGCGCCGGCCCGAGGGCGCCCCGGTGCTGCTCTCCTCGGCCCAGCGCCGGATGTGGTTCCTGGCCCAGTACGAGCCCGACAGCGCCGCCTACCACATCCCGCTCGCCCTCCACCTCGACGGCGAGCCCGACACCGCCGCCCTCGGCGCGGCCCTGGCCGACGTGCTGGCGCGGCACGACGTCCTGCGCACCGTCTACCGCACCGTCGACGGCGACGTCCGCCCCGAACTGCTGGACGCCGCCGGCGCCGTCCTCACCACCGCCGACGTGCCCGCCGGCGAGGTGGAGCAGCGGCTCGCCGAGGAGGCCCGGCGGCCGTTCGACCTCGCCGCCGACCTGCCGGTGCGCGCCGCCCTGCTGCGCACCGGCGGGAGCAGCGTGCTCAGCCTGGTGCTGCACCACATCGCCGCGGACGGCTGGTCGATCGGCGTTCTCTTCGCCGACCTCGCCACCGCCTACGCGGCGCGGCTGGAGGGCCGTGCGCCCGCCTTCGACCCGCTGCCGGTCCAGTACGCCGACGTCGCGCACTGGCAACAGACCGGCCTGGCCGAGGAGCTGGCGCGTCAGGAGGCCTGGTGGCGGGAGCGGCTGAGCGGCGCCACCGCCACCGTCACCGTGCCCACCGACCGGCCCCGGCCGGCGGTGGCCGACACCCGCGGCGAGCGGATCACCGCCGACTTCGGCGCCGAGCGCAGCGCCCGGGTGCGCTCGCTCGCCGAGCGCACCGGCAGCACCACGTACATGGTGCTGCTGGCGGCGCTGCAGACCGTGCTCTCCCGCTACACCGGCACCGAGGACGTGGTGGTCGGCACCCCGGTGGCCGGGCGCACCCGCAGCGAGACCGAGCCGCTGGTCGGCTGCTTCGTCAACACCCTCGCGATGCGTACCGACCTCTCCGGCGACCCGACCGTCCGGCAGCTGCTGGAGCGGGTCCGTGAGGGGACGCTCGGCGCGTTCGGCCACCAGGACCTGCCGTTCGAGCGGCTGGTCGACGCCCTGGGCCTGGAGCGCGAGCTCGCGCACACCCCGCTCTTCCAGGTCATGCTCAACGTCCACAACCAGGCCGAGGCCACCGTCGAACTGCCCGGCCTGACGGCCGACTGGCGGCCCGTCGGCACCGACACCGCCAAGTTCGACCTCTCGGTGGCCGTCGTCGACCAGGGCGGCGACCTCACCGCCGACCTGGTCTGGCGCAGCGAGCTGTACGACGAGGCGACCGTCCGCCGCGTCTTCGGCCACCTCACCACGGTGCTCGACGCGATGGCCGCGGACCTCGACCGCCCGCTCGCCGAACTGCCCCTGCTCACACCCGCCGAGGAGCGTCTGCTCACCGAGTGGGACGACACCGTGCGCGGCTGGGACCTCGGCGAGACCCTGCACGGCCTGGTCGAGGAGCAGGCCCGGCGCACCCCCGACGCGCCGGCCGTCCGCGGGGCCGACGGCGTGCTCGACTACGCCGGGCTCGACGGCCGCGCCAATGCGCTGGCGCTGCGGCTGCGCGCGCTCGGGGTCGGCCCGGACCGCCCGGTCGGCCTGCTGATGGAGCGCTCGGCCGCGCTGGTCGTCGGCATGCTCGGCATCCTCAAGGCCGGCGGCGCCTACCTGCCGCTCGACCCGGTCTACCCGGACGAGCGGATCCGCGCCCTGCTGGCCTCCGCCGGGGCCGCCGCGGTGGTCACCACCGCGGACCTCGCGGGCCGGCTCGACGCCGCCACCCCGGTGGTCGTCCCGGACGGCTCGACCGCCGCGCACGGCCCCGAGGTGGACGTCCGCCCCGAGCACCTCTGCTACCTGATCTTCACCTCCGGCTCCACCGGCGCGCCCAAGGGCGTCGCCGTCGAGCACCGCAACTACCGCAACTACCTGCACGGCCTGCGCGAGCGGATCGGCGGCGACCAGCAGGGCTGGAACTGGGCGCTGGTCTCCACCTTCGCCGCCGACCTCGGCACCACCAACGTGTTCGGCGCGCTCACCGGCGGCGGCTGCCTGCACCTGCTCACCCGTGACCAGGCGACCGACCCGGAGGCCTTCGCCGCCTACGCGGCCGAGCACCGGATCGACGCCATGAAGCTGGTCCCCAGCCACCTGGAGGGCCTCGCCGCGCACGGCGGCGGCCTCGGCGGGATCCTGCCCGGCCGGCTGCTGATCTGCGCCGGCGAGGCGCTCCGGCCGGACCTGGTCGCCCGGATCCGGACCGCCCGGCCGGACCTGCTGCTGCACAACCACTACGGGCCGACCGAGACCACCGTCTCCATGCTCGGCGCCCCCGTCCCGGCCGACCTCGGGGACGCGGCCACCGCGCCGCTCGGCCGGCCCTTCGGCAACGTCGGCGCGCACGTCCTGGACGCCCGGCAGCGGCCCGTCCCGGTGGGCGTCCCCGGCGAGCTGTACGTCTCCGGCGGCGGCGTCGCCCGCGGCTACCTCGGCCGCGACGACCTCACCGCCGAGCGCTTCACCCAGGTGCGCGGCCGGCGCTGCTACCGCACCGGCGACCTGGTCCGGCGGCGCCCGGACGGCGCGGTCGAGTTCCTCGGCCGGGTCGACCACCAGGTCAAGATCCGCGGCTTCCGGGTCGAGATCGGCGAGGTCGAGGCCGAGCTGACCGGCCGCCCCGAGGTGCGCGAGGCCGTGGTGGTGGCCCGCGGCGAGGGCGCCGCCCGCAACCTGGTCGGCTACCTGGTGCCCGCCGACCCGGCCGCCGCCCCCGAACCGGGCGAGCTGCGCGCCGCGCTGCGCAGCCGACTGCCCGACTACATGGTGCCGGCCGCCCTGGTCGTCCTGGACGCCCTGCCGCTGAACGCCAACGGCAAGGTCGACCGGGCCGCCCTGCCGGAGCCGGTCGCCGTCCAACCCGTCTCGGGTGGCGGCGAATTGGCCACGGAGACCGAGCACGAGGTGGCCGCCGCGTACCGGAGCGTCCTGGTCGCCGACGAGATCGGCGCCGCGGACGACTTCTTCGCGCTCGGCGGCGACTCCTTCTCCGCCGTGCACGCCGTCCGCCTGATCGGTCGCGGCCTCTCGGTGATCGACCTGTTCCAGCATCCCACCGTCCGCGAACTCGCCGCGCTGCTCGACGCCCGGGCCGGCGGCACCGCGGACGAGGGCCCGCGCACCCTGCTGCACAAGCTCACCCGCGGCAACGCGCCCGCCGGGCTGAACGTCGTCTGCGTGCCCTACGGCGGCGGCAGCCCGATCACCTTCCAGCCGCTCGCCGACGCCCTGCCGGCCGGCCACCGGCTCTACGCCGTCGAGCTGCCCGGCCACGACCCGAGCCGACCCGACGACGAGCTCACCGAACTCGACGCTCTGGCCGACCGGTTGACCGAGCAGATCACCGAACGCGTCGACGGCCCGGTGCTGCTCTACGGCCACTGCCTCGGCGGTGCGCTCGCCACCGCGCTCGGCTCCCGGCTGGAGGCGGCCGGCGTCGAGCTGCGCGGCGTCGCCCTCGGCGGGACGTTCCCCGCGGCCCGGCTGCCCGGCCGGTTCGCCGAGTGGATGGCCAAGCGGCTGCCCGGCGACCGGATGCTCTCCAACCGCTCCTACCTCGACTACCTTCGCGCCATGGGCGGCTTCACCGACGTCTACGACCAGGCCGAGCAGGACTTCCTGGTCCGGGCGCTGCGCCACGACGTGCGGCAGGCCGAGGAGTTCTACACCCGCGCCTACGGGGACGGGCGGCCGGCGCCGATCGCGGCGCCGATCCTGTGCGTCGTCGGCGAGAAGGACCGCGCGACCCAGCTCTACGAGGAGCGGTACGCCGAGTGGGAGCACTTCGGCGACACCGTCGACCTGGCCGTGATCCCGCGCGCCGGGCACTACTTCCTCAAACACCAGGCCGACGAACTCGCCCGCGTCATCTCCGAGTTCGGCGCCACCGGCGCGGTGGCCGAGCAGGTCGCGGCCAAGCGCCCGGCCGCCCGGGCCGACCTCTCCACGTTCGCCAAGGTGGCGATCGGGCAGTTCGTCTCGATGATCGGCACCAGCCTCTCCACCTTCGCGCTGGGCGTCTGGGTCTACCAACAGACCGGCTCCGCCTTCGACTTCGCGATGATCTCGGTGGTGGCGGTGCTGCCGGCCGTCCTCCTGCTGCCGATCGCGGGCGCGCTGGCCGACCGCGTCGACCGGCGCAAGATCATGATTGTCACCGACACCGTGGCGGCCGCCGCCATGCTCTCGCTCGGGCTGCTGCTCTGGGCCGACCTGCTGGAGGTCTGGCACATCTACGTGGTGGCCTGCATCGGCGCGGTCTGCTCGGCCTTCCAACGCCCCGCCTACCTCGCGGCGATCACCCAGCTCGTCCCCAAGCGGTACCTGGGCCAGGCCAACGGACTGGCCCAACTCGGCACCGGCGCGGGCGACATGATGGCCGTCCTGGCCGGCGGCGTGCTGGTCTCGCTGATCGGCCTGCACGGTGTGGTGCTCTTCGACATGGCGACCTTCCTCACCGGCGTCACCTGCCTGCTGCTGGTGCGCTTCCCGGACGCGATGTTCGACAAGCAGGAGGAGCCGCTGCTGCGCGAGGTCGTCACCGGCTGGCGCTACATCGTGCGCCGGCACAGCCTGGTGGCGATGGTGGTCTTCTTCGTCGTCTTCAACTACCTGTTCGCGGTGGCCACCGTGCTGATCACCCCGATGGTGCTGGCCGGCGGATCCGCCGTCCAGCTCGGCGTGATCACCGCGGTGGGCGGGGTCGGCGCGATGACCGGCGCGCTGGTGATGGCCCTGTGGGGCGGCACCCGGCGGCGTGCCATCGGCATGATCGGCTTCACCTCGGTGGTCGGCCTGGCGGCCGTCGTGGCCGGGAGCCGGCCACAGGCCGCGCTCACGGCCTGCGGGCTCTTCGTCCTCTGGGGCGCGCTGATGATCCTCAACTCGCACTGGATGGCGCTGATCCAGACCAAGGTCGGGATGGAGCTGCAGGGTCGCGTCCTGGCCACCAACCAGATGCTCGCCATGTCGATGATGCCGCTCGGCTTCCTCACCGCCGGGCCGCTCTCCGACCACGTCTTCGAGCCGCTGATGCGCCCCGGCGGCGCGCTCGCCGACTCGGTCGGCATGGTCCTCGGCACCGGTCCGGGCCGCGGGGCCGGCCTGCTGCTGGTCCTGGTCGGCCTCGTGCTGGCGGTCTGGGGCCTGCTCGGCCTCGCCTACCGCCCGCTGCGCCTGATCGAGGACCTGCTGCCGGACGCCCTGCCGGACGCCGAGATCGGCGACAAGGACGCCATCCAGGCCGAGGCCGACCGCCGGCTGGCCCTCGCCGAGGCCGCCCGCTCGGGCGGTGCGGACGCCGTGGTGCCCGGCGCCCGCCCTGCTCCCGCCGCGGACCGGTCCGAGAACCGCGTCCCCGCCGGCGCCGGCCGGTAGCCCGTCCCGCCCCGCTGCCCGACGCCGGGCAGCGGGGCGGGCCGCCACCCGGCCGGGTGACCGTGGGTGACCGATGGGACGCAAGTGGTGATCATGTTGTTCGCGTGCGACGCTCCGGACGGAGGTGGCACCGTGCGGCTGACCTGGACGGCCTCGCCGGCTGCGACTTCCGGGCCGCGCTGCACAACGACGTCATGATGGAGGTGTACGCCTGATGCGTACTCCGGTGTACGAGCTCCACATCAGGCCCATGTTCCGGGCCACCGACCGGGAGCACATGGCCTTCTCCCTCGACCTCTGGGACTTCGACTCCGTGGTCGCCAACGCCGACCTCGTCCTCGAACGCATCGACGGCGGAGGGATGCCCCCGGACGACCACGCCGGGCCGTGGCCCGACGAGTGGGTCGCGCTCTTCCGCCGCTGGCACGAGACCGGGCACAAGCGCCTCCAGGTCGGCACGGCGGCCTTCACCCTGGCCCGGACGGCCTCCGCCGTGACCATCACCGCGACCGGGACGTTCCCCGCCGCCGGCTTCGAGGGCTGGCTCCAGCTGGAGAGCGAGACCGACACCGCGAGGACCTACGTCCTCTACTACGAGGCCCCGGACAGCCCGGCCGCCGGGACGCCCGAGTCGTTCACCCGGAAGGAGCGGTACGACGCCACCGACACCCGCACCGTCTTCGTGCGCGACAGCGCGGGGGTGCACGAGCTGCGCTGAGCCCGCCGGGCCGCCCGCCCTTCCGCGCGCCTGCCGAGCCCGCCGAGCCGCAACCGGCCCGGCGGGCTCGGGCCCGTCCTACTGGGCGCGCCGGATGGAGTAGTTGAACTCCGCCGTGCCGAAGCTGCGCATCAGCCGCAGCCAGAACGGCATCAGCATCTCCATGCCGCGGGCACCCGCGATGTCCCCGAGGTCGATCACCGACTCCGCCGGCCAGCCGAACTCGCCCAGCAGGGCGACCGCCTCGGCCTTGGCACCGGCGTCGTCCCCGGCGATGAACAGGTTGTGCTCGCCCGCCAGCCGGCCCGGCTCGACCATCAGCGGCGCGGTGACCGTGTTGAGGGCCTTCACCACCTTGGCGTCCGGGAACTCCCGCTGGATCTGCTCGCCCACGCTGTCCGTGTTCACCGGGTCCAGCGAGACCTCGCCCTCGGCCGAGAAGACCAGCGGGTTGGAGATGTCCACCAGCAGCTTGCCGGCCAGCCGCTCGGCGCCGGCCGCCCGCAGGGCCGCCAGCGAGACCGTCCCCGAGGTGGCGTTCAGCACCACCTCGCCGAAGGCCGCCGCGTCCGCGAACGTCCCCGCGTGCCCGGTCGGGCCCGCCTGCTCCGCCCAGGCCAGCCCCGTCTCGTTGTCCTTGGTCCGCGAGCCCAGCGTCACCTCGTGGCCGAGCGCCACCAGCTTGTCCGCGATCGTGCGGCCGACCATACCGGTGCCGATGATTCCGAATCGCACAATTTCTCCGTCTCTTCGGGCCCGCGCCCCGTGACCCGGGCCGCGATGACGATAGTTCAACCCGCCCGGCCCGTGCGGGGAATAGCCAATACGGGCGACCGCCGACTGGACCACCTCCGCTGGTGGCGGCCGATGCGGCGCCGAACCATGGGCGCCATGAACCGAACCAACAGACCGTACGCCCGGGCCGCCGCCCTGCTCGCCGGCCTCGCGCTGCTCGTCCCCGTCGGCGCCGCCCGCGCCGACGTCACGACCGTCTCCTTCGGCACCGACCGGACCGCCTGGGACCGCAACGAGCCCGGCCTCTCGCCCGAGGAGGTCGCCAAGTCCGACTTCGGTGTCCGCTTCTCCGTGCCGCTCGACGGCCAGGTCTTCGCCCAGCCGCTGGTGATCGGCCCGACCGTGGTCGTGGCCACCGAGACCAACCACGTCTACGGGATCGAGGCGAAGACCGGGAAGATCACCTGGCACCGGGCGATGGGCGCGGCCTGGCCCTCCGCGGCGATCGGCTGCTCCGACCCGGGCCCCAACGTCGGCACCACCTCCACCCCGGTCCACGACCCGGCCACCGGCACCGTCTACCTCACCAGCAAGGTCAACGACGGCCCCGACGACAAGCACCCGCACTACTACGTGCACGCCGTCGACGCCCAGAGCGGCGCCGAGCGCAGCGGCTGGCCGGTCACCGTCCAGGGCGACCCGGTCAACGCCCCCGGCAAGCCGTTCAGCGCCTACCGCTCGCTCCAGCGCCCCGGACTCCTGCTGCTCGACGGCTCGATCTACTTCGGTTTCGGCTCGCTCTGCGGCATCGGCGACTACATCGGCACCCTGGCGGGCCTCGACACCCGCACCCGCAAGCTCACCCTCTGGTCCACGGTGGCCGGCTCCGACACCCAGCGGGCCTCCATCTGGATGGCCGGCAGCGGCCTCGTCTCCGACGGCCCCGGCCGGATCATCCTGTCCACCGCCAACGGCCAGGGCGCCGGTGCCTCGCCCGCCCAGGGCCCCGGCAGCAAGCCGCCCGGCGGCCTCGGCGAGTCGGTGATCCGCTTCGCCGTGAACAGCGACGGCACCTTCACGCCGAAGGACTTCTTCAGCCCCACCAACAACGCCACCCTCGACAAGAAGGACACCGACCTCGGCTCCGGCGGCCCGGTCGCCCTCCCCGCGACCGTCTTCGGCACCCCCGCGCACCCCCGGCTGCTGGTCCAGGTCGGCAAGGACGGCCGGATCTTCCTGCTCGACCGGGACGACCTCGGCGGCATGGGCCAGGGCCCCGGCGGCACCGACAAGGCGGTCGGCATCGCCGGCCCGTACGGCGGCGTCTGGGGCCATCCCGCGGTCTGGGGCGGCGACGGCGGATACGTCTACACCGTGGAGAACTTCGGCAAGCTGCGCGCCCTGAAGTACTCCGTCAACGCCGCCGGGAACCCGCAGCTGACCAGCGCCGGTACCAGCGCCGAGGACTTCCTCAAGATGTCCGGCTCACCCGTCGTCACCTCCGACGGCACCCGCTCCGGCTCGGCCCTGGTCTGGGTGATCTGGTCCGGCACCGGCCAGTACGGCGAGGGCGGCGAGCTGCGCGCCTACGACGCGGTGCCGGTCGGCGGCACGCTGAAGTTGCGCCGCTCCTTCGCGCTCGGCACGGTCAGCAAGTTCTCCGTCCCGGCCACCGACAAGGGCCGGATCTACGTGGGCACCAAGGACCACCACCTGGTCGCCCTCGGCCGTCCCTCGGCCTTCGCCTGACCGGTGGGCGCGGGCGCCCCGGGCCTGCCCCAGAGACAGGCCCGGGGCCGCCGCGCCGTCAGAGCCGGACCGTCACGGTCTTGGGCCGCTGGTACTCCTGGAGGGCCGGGGCGGACAGGACGGCCAGGTCGGTAGCGGGCGAACCGGCCCTCGCCGATGAAGTGCAGCAGCTCCCCGCCGGTTCCCCGTCCGGGGCCGGGCGGCCACCACGGCCGACGGACTCAGCGGCCCCGGGTCACCACGAAGCCGGGCAGCGCCAGCAGGAACTCCCGTGCCTCGGCGGCCCCGTCGGACGGCTCGGCCGGCGCGGGCGCGGCCTCCATCACCTCGGCGATCTCCCGCTCGGCGGCGGCCACCAGCCCGTCCGCCGCCGCCCGGGCGCTCTCCACGCACCCGTACGCGGTCAGCCGCTCCGACAGCCAGCGGACCTCCTCCGCCGCGTTCGGGCCCCGCTGCGCCCGCGTCCCCTCCAGGTAGCGCTCGGTGCGGGCGCGCTCCGCCGGGGTGCAGCGCTCCAGCAGGTGGATCAGCAGCAGGGTGCGCTTGCCCTCCCAGAGGTCCCCGGCGATCTCCTTGCCGTAGTCGGCCAGCGTGCCGACCAGGTTGAGCACGTCGTCCTGGATCTGGAAGGCCGCGCCCAGGTACCAGCCGAACCGGTCCAGCCGGGTGGCCGCGGTGTGGGCACCCTCGGCGACGAGCAGCCCGGCGCGGCACGGGTAGAGGAAGGTGTACCAGGACGTCTTCTTGAGACACATCCGGTAGTAGTCGGCGGGCACCAGGTCGCACGCGTTGTCGCGGATCCAGGCGATCTCCATCGCCTGCCCCTCCAGCGACTGGCGGCACATCAGCTCGGTCTCCTCGAACAGCCGCCAGGCCAGCTCGCCGCCGAGCTCCCGCCGGTTGGCCATCAGCCGGCGCAGCCCGAGCAGGTTGGTCGCGTTGCCGACGTTCAGCGCCACCTCGACCCCGTACGCGGCGGAGAGCGTCGGCAGGCCCCGGCGCAGCTCACTGCCGTCCTGGATGTCGTCGTGGATCAGGAACGCGTTGTGGAACATCTCGACGGTCACCGCGGGGTTGAGCGCCCGCTCCGGCCGGCCGCCGAAGGCCTCGCAGGTGGCCAGGCAGAGCGCACCCCGCAGCCCCTTGCAGGGCCGGACGGGGTAGTCGCCCGCCAGGTCGTACAGGTACGGCGGGCTCTGCTCGGGGATGTGCCGCAGCAGTTCGGCGACGGTCCGTTCGCGGTAGCGGGCCAGCACCCGGTCGACCAGCGGCTCGGCGTCGGCGAGCGCCCGCGCCGGCCCCGTCACCCCTGCCGGCCTTCGGCGCCGTCGCCGGACTCGGCCCCCTCGCGCTCGGGGCCGAACGTGGCGCGCAGCGACCGGTTGGCGATGGCAGGTGCGAGGGCGCTCAGGTTGAGCAGCAGGTCGAGAATGTCGTGCGCGTTGGCCGTCAGCTGCCGGGTCTGGTCGGCGGTATCGCCCCGGGTGCTGTCCTGGACCCGGGCGCTGACGGCGTCGATCAGCTGGTGGGTGTTCTCCGAGACCCGGCGGACCAGGCGGTCGAACTCCTCCTCGTCGACCCGGTGTTCGGAGGTGAGCCGGGTCCCGGCCGCCTTCGCGTCCGCCAGCCCGGCGGCCAGCTCGCGCTCCAGCACCGCGGCGGCCTCCATCACCGCCCGCGAGCCCTGCTCGCCCAACTCACTGAACCGACCGGCGTCGGGCATGGCTGACCTCCTGGTTCGCGCCCCGGACGGCCGGGGCGGCGGGGCCGGCGGCAGGGCAGAGCGCCGCCTGGTCGCCGATCGTACCCGCTCGTGCGCGGAGCGTGTCCGCTGACTCGCCCGCTCGCCTCCGGGCGCTCGGACCCGGTGTCGACGCTTGTCGCTTCGTCGCGCCCTCCTTCGTCGGTTGCTCCCGCGCTCCGGCGCTTTCGGCACCGGCGCGCCCTTCGGCTCGGGGCGGGGGACTCGCCCGCTCCCTCCCGGTGCGGCTCGGGTGTGGGTGGCGCTCCGGGTGGGCCCCGGCGCGTCGCGGGTCGCCGCCCGTGTGGTCACTGGTAGTAGTTGCGTGGCTGCGCCGAGGGATCGTGTGGTGCCGGGCGGCCGACTCGACAAGGTGTGCGCCGCTGCCGCCGTGCTGCTTGCTGCGGTGCCCGGGTTCTGGACAAGGAGCGGTCATGGGTGGCAGGCAGCGCCGGCCGGGAGTGCGGAGCGCCCGGCCGGGCAGGAGCGCCGGGGCCGGCCGAGTGCCGGTCGACACCCGGGTGGAGATCGCCCGCCTGGAGGGCTACCTGGCCTGGGAGGCGGAGGTGTCGGCGGCCGACCGGGACGCCAAGGCGTTTGCCGCGCAGTTCTCCTGGTTGTCGTCCGGGGAGCGGGAGAGTCTCGAACAGGCCTACGCCGCCGAGCGGTTGCGCTACGCGGAGGACGTCGTCGACCGCGCCGTGGAGCGGTGCCGGCAGCTGGCGGCCCGCTACCGCGAGGAGTGCCGTCGGATCTGCGCCCGCTGGGCGGCGGTCTGCCTCTCGGTCGCGTTCGGCGTGGTGCTGCTCGCCGTGGTGCCGTTCGCGCTGCGTCCCTGACCGGCCGTCAACGCGAGGGTCGGCCGGGCGACCGCCGGCCCGGAACGACGGGGCCCGCCGCACCTCGACGGTGCGGCGGGCCCAGGCCGTTCGCCGGCCGCGGATCAGTGGTGGCCGTGGCCGCTGGCGATCTCCTGGTGCTCCTCGGCGGTGGGCTTGGCGATCTGGCTGCCCTGGCCGTAGAAGCCGCGGGAGAGCTTGGCCCGGGTGCGCTCGATCAGGCCGACCTTGCGGACGACGCCGTTCTCGTCCACCTCGGCCGGCAGCACCACCGGCTGCGGCTGCTCGTGCGAGGTGAGCGTGTACAGCCGGTCCTGCGGCAGCGGGGCGTGCACCTCGATGTACTCGCCGTGCTGCAGTCGCTGGATGACGCCGGTCTCCCGGCCGTGCAGCACCTTCTCCTTGTCCCGGCGCTGCAGGCCGAGGCACCACCGCTTGGTGATCACGAAGATCACCACGGGCACCACGAAGAAGCCGATCCGCGCGGCGTTGGTGATCGCGTTGATCGACAGGTCGAAGTGGGTGGCGAGCAGGTCGTTGCCGCCGGCGGCGAGCAGGACCAGGTAGAGGCTGACCCAGGCCGCACCGAACGCCGTCCGGACCGGCGCGTTGCGCGGACGGTCCGCCATGTGGTGCTCGCCCCGGTCACCGGTGATCCAGGCCTCCAGGAACGGATAGCCCCAGATCGCCACCAGAACCAGCGGGAAGATCATCAGCGGGACGAACACCCCCATGTTGAGGGTGTGGCCCCACAGGCCGATCTCCCAGCCCGGCATGATGCGGATCAGGCCCTCGGAGTAGCCCATGTACCAGTCGGGCTGGGCGTCCGTGGAGACCTGGTCGGGCCGGTAGGGGCCGTACGCCCAGATCGGGTTCACGGTGGCGATCGCCGACATGAAGGCGACGACGCCGAACACCAGGAAGAAGAACCCGCCGGCCTTGGCCATGTAGACCGGCATCAGCGGCATGCCGACGACGTTCTGCTCGGTCCGGCCGGGCCCGGCGAACTGGGTGTGCTTGTGGTAGAAGACCAGGATCAGGTGGGCCACCAGCAGACCGAGCATGATCCCCGGGATCAGCAGGATGTGCACGGTGAACAGCCGCGGCACGATGTCGACGCCGGGGAACTGGCTGCCGAAGATGAAGAACATCAGGTAGGTGCCGACGATCGGCACGGCGAGCACCGCGCCCTCCATGAACCGGATGCCGGTGCCGGAGAGCAGGTCGTCGGGCAGCGAGTAGCCCATGAAGCCGTCGAACATGCCGAGGATGAGCAGCCCGGCACCGAAGAGCCAGTTGATCTCGCGCGGCTTGCGGAACGCGCCGGTGAAGAAGACGCGCATCATGTGCACCAGCATGGCGGCGACGAACACGATCGCCGACCAGTGGTGGATCTGCCGCATCAGCAGGCCGCCGCGGATGTCGAAGCTGATGTTCACCGTCGAGCGGTAGGCCTCGGACATCTCGATGCCGCGGAGCGGGATGTACTGCCCCTCGTAGATCACCTCGGCCATGGAGGGCTTGAAGAAGAGGGTCAGCCAGACACCCGTCAGGATGATGATGATGAAGGTGTACAGGCAGATCTCGCCCAGCATGAAGGACCAGTGGTCCGGGAAGATCTTACGGATGTTCGACTTGGCCAGGGCGTAGATCCCGAGCCTGCCGTCGGTCCAGTCGGCGAGGGCCTCGACCTTGTTGGCGGGCTCGGCCCGCGTGCTGGTGACCGGTCCCGGGCTCGACTGCTGATCGGCTCTCACGACGGGCTCCCCGGCGTCCGCTGCGAACCGACCGGGGAGCCTGCCTGCGGGGCTGCCGGCCGGCGGAGTGTTGTGATCATGGGACCTCTCGATGCGGGGCGGCCGGGAGGCCCGGCGTCGCGGATCCGCCGATCCGCCGGCCCCGTTGCTCAAAGTGATGGAGCGCTTACTCTGCCATGCTGTCGGCAGCGGGCCGCCTGTGCACGTCCATCGGCCCGTCCGGCGGCTCGTGTCGGCCCGTCCGGGGGGTCTTCACGCCGTTCGGCCGCCGGTGGGGGCCGCCGGGGGCCGCCCGAGTGCTGGTGACATCTCGCTGAATCGTTTCGCCGCGCGCCGTGCGCCTCGAAGGCGTGGTCCCCGTCCTACGCTGCGCCAATGGTGGATCACCGTGAACTCTTCGAGGACGTGACCGCGACCCTGGCCCACGCCGGGTTCGACACCGGACGGGGGCCGTCGGGCCTGCGGATCGGCCACCGGCCGCAGGGCGTGGTGGTCGGCTGGATGCCGACGGAGGCGTGGGCCGACGGGCCGTCCGGGTGGCCGGACGGCGTGGACGGGAGGGGCGGCGTCGGAGCGGCGGACGGCGCAGCGGGCCCGTTCCCGGCCGAGGGCGTCCGGGCGGCGGTGAGCGGTGCCGTCGCCGTGGTGCTGCGGGCCTCCGGCTACCAGGTGATCGAGACCGGGGACGAGACCGTGCTGGTCACCGCCGGCCCGCCGCCGGCCGAGACCGCGCCCGACCCGCTGGTCGAGCCGGCCGCCGTCCCCGAGCAGTGGTGGGGCTGACGGCGGCGGTCGCCCAGGGCCTGTCCGGCCGATAGCGGCGATCCGCCCCCTCGGCGCGCCGGGGCCGGTGGGCAGAGGCGCCGTAGCCGGGGCGCGTCAGTCCGTGGCGGCGGCGCGGCGGGAGGGCAGCAGCTCCGCGATGTCGTGCGGCAGCACGGCGGCGATCTTGTCCATCAGCTCCGGTGCGAGCGCCGCGTCCAGGACTTCGAGGACGGCGGCCGACTCCAGGATCCCGCCGTCGTCGCTCGTGCCCGCCCGGGCCGCGACCCGGCCGGCGAAGACGGCCAGGCTGAACCGCTCGCCGGAGGCGTGCGCCAGTCCGTGCTCCTCGGCCTGGTGCGCGGCCTCCCGGACGGGGGTCGCCAGCTCGGGCGGCAGCTGGGCGGCGACGTGGGTGGCGAGCCCGGCCGGGAGGCGCTCGCCCAGCGTCTGCAGGACGGCTGCGGTGGCGCGTGCGGCGGCGGCCCGGTCCGGCAGGCCGGTGAGCTGCTGCACGGTGGCGATGATCTCGTCGTATTTCATGGCCGAGTCCCCTTCCGCCCGCCCCGGTTCCGCCCGCCCCGGCGAAGCTCTGTCTGCGAGGCTACGCCGCCCGCTTCGAGGGCGGCCACAGCACGGTGTGCCTGAGGCCCGGGCCCGCCGCCCGCCGCCCGGGGCCCGGCTCCCCGGGCAGGACCGCCACGGCTCGATCGCGCGCTCGCCCGAGCGGGTGAGCGGGGCTGTGGCGCCGCCTATGGTGGAAGGACGCGGCAGACGCGGGCGCAAGGAGCGGATCCCGATGGAGCGTCGCACGCCGAAGAACGAGGGCCGCACGGCCGGGCCCGGCGGGCTGACCGTCGCCGCCCGCCCCTGGGCCGGCGGGACCGTGCTGACCCTGCGCGGCGAGTTGGACCTGGACTCCGTCGACCTCCTCCACACCGCGCTCGACTCCGTGCTGCTGACCGCCGGCACGACCGTGGTGATCGACTGCGGCGATCTGGAGTTCTGCGACTCCACCGGCCTGAACGCGATGCTGCGCGGGCGGGCGATCGCCGACGCCGGCGGCAGCCGGATCGAACTCGCCCGCCCCCGCCCCCTCGTCCTGCGGATGCTCGAACTCACCGGGGCCGCCGACGCCTTCCGGATCCGGGACGAACCGCCCGACTGACCACAGGGCACTCCCGAGGCCGGTGCGCGGCCGGTGCCGGAGAGCCCGCCTCCGCCGTCTGTCACCGCGCACGAAGCGATGGCACAGTGGTAGCTGGGGCAGCGTGGCCGCCCCCGCGGCCCGGTGGCGTCGGGACGGCCCGCCCCGCCGTACGGCCGATCCGGAGGACGGTACCCGTGAGCGATGCACCGGTGACGCCCCCGTACGGGCCCGGGCCCGTACCCGGGGACGCCGAGCAGCGGGCCCGGGCCGCCGACCAGGGCCTGCGGCAGCTGCTGGCCGGGCTGACGGCGGTGCGCGACGGCGACTTCCGCACCCGGCTGGCCCCCGGCCAGCCCGGGGTGCTCGGGGAGATCGCCGACGTCTTCAACGGCATGGCCGACCAGCTCTCCCGGGTGGCCGCCGAGGTGACCAGGGTGGCGCGGGAGGTGGGCACCGACGGGCGGCTCGGCGGGCAGGCCGACGTCCGGGACGTCTCCGGGACGTGGCTCGACCTCACCGACTCCGTCAACGCGATGGCGGGAAACCTGACCTGGCAGGTGCGCAACATCGCGCAGGTGACCACGGCCGTGGCCCGCGGTGACCTCACCCAGAAGATCGAGGTGGACGCGCGCGGCGAGATCCTGGAGCTGAAGATCACCGTCAACACGATGGTCGACCAGCTCTCCTCGTTCGCCGACGAGGTGACCAGGGTGGCCCGGGAGGTGGGCACCGACGGGCGGCTCGGCGGGCAGGCGCAGGTCCCCGCCGTGGCCGGCACCTGGCGGGACCTGACCGACTCGGTCAACTCCATGGCGGGCAACCTCACCAGCCAGGTCCGGGCGATCGCCCAGGTGGCGACCGCCGTCGCCGAGGGGGACCTGACGCAGAAGGTCTCGGTCGCGGCCCGCGGCGAGATCCTGGAGCTGAAGACCACCATCAACACGATGGTCGACCGGCTCTCCTCGTTCGCCGGCGAGGTGACCAGGGTGGCGCGGGAGGTGGGCACCGACGGGCGGCTCGGCGGGCAGGCCGACGTCCGGGACGTCTCCGGCACGTGGCGGGACCTCACCGAGTCCGTCAACGTGATGGCGGAGAACCTCACCGCGCAGGTGCGCTCGATCGCCGAGGTCACCACCGCGGTCGCCGAGGGCGACCTCACCCAGAAGATCCGGGTCGACGCCCGGGGCGAGATCCTGGAGCTCAAGGAGACCATCAACACGATGGTCGACCAGCTCTCCGCCTTCGCCGACGAGGTCACCCGGGTCGCCCGGGAGGTCGGCACGGCCGGGAACCTCGGCGGCCAGGCCACCGTCCGGGGAGTCTCCGGGACCTGGAAGGACCTCACGGACAACGTCAACGTGATGGCCTCCAACCTCACCGGGCAGGTCCGCTCGATGTCCGAGGTGGCCACCTCCGTCGCCCGTGGCGACCTCTCGCGGAAGGTCACCATCGAGGCCAAGGGCGAGGTGGCCGCCCTCGCCGACGCGATCAACACGATGGTCGACACCCTGTCGGCCTTCGCGGGCGAGGTGACCAGGGTGGCCCGCGAGGTCGGCACCGAGGGCATCCTCGGCGGCCAGGCCCGGGTGCCGAACGTCGCCGGGACGTGGAAGGACCTCACCGAGAACGTCAACTCGATGGCGACCAACCTCACCAACCAGGTCCGCAACATCGCCCAGGTCACCACGGCGGTCGCCAACGGCGACCTCACCCGCAAGATCGACGTGGACGCGCGCGGCGAGATCCTGGAGCTCAAGACCACCATCAACACGATGGTCGACACCCTCTCGGCCTTCGCCGCCGAGGTCACCCGGGTGGCCCGCGAGGTCGGCAGTGAGGGACGGCTCGGCGGGCAGGCCGAGGTCGAGGGCGTCTCCGGCACCTGGAAGCGGCTCACCGAGAACGTCAACGGGCTGGCCGGCAACCTCACCCGGCAGGTCCGCGCGATCGCCGAGGTCACCAGCGCCGTCGCCGCCGGCGACCTCACCCGCTCGATCACCGTCGATGCCTCCGGGGAGGTCGCCGACCTCAAGGACAACATCAACGCGATGGTCGGCTCGCTGCGCGAGACCACCCGTGCCAACCAGGAGCAGGACTGGCTCAAGACCAACCTCGCCCGCTTCTCCGCCGCCATCCAGGGCCGGCGCGACATCCGGGCCGTCGCCGAGATGATCACCGACGAGCTCACGCCGCTGGTGGGCGCCCAGTTCGGCGCGTTCTACCTCGTCGAGGAGGCGCCGGAGGGCACCGAACTCGCCCTGATCAGCAGCTACGGCCGCCCGGCGGGCGAGGGCCCGCAGCGCGTGCGGCTCGGTGAGTCGCTGGTCGGGCAGGCCGCCCGCAGCCGCCGCGGGATCACCGTCGACGACCTGCCGCCCGGCTACGCCACCATCGCCTCCGGGGCCGGCCGGACGGACGCCCGCTCGCTGGTCGTCCTGCCGATCGCCCTGGAGGAGTGGCTGATCGGGGTGCTGGAGTTCGCCTCGGTGCACCCGTTCAGCCAGGTCCACCGGGACTTCCTGGCCCAGTTCGCCGAGGCCTGCGGCGTCAACATCGGTACCCTGCTCGCCAACGCCCGCACCGACGAGCTGCTCGGCGAGTCCCAGCGGCTGACCGCCGAACTCCAGGACCGCTCCGAGGAGTTGCAGCAGGGGCAGGAGGAGCTGCGGCGCTCCAACGCCGAGTTGGAGGAGAAGGCGGCACTGCTGGCGGAGCGCAACCGCGACATCGAGGCCAAGAACCTGGAGATCGAACAGGGCCGTCAGGAGCTGGAGGAACGGGCCCGGCAGCTCACCCTCGCCTCGATGTACAAGTCCGAGTTCCTGGCCAACATGAGCCACGAACTGCGCACCCCGCTCAACAGTCTGCTCATCCTGGCCCAACTGCTCGCCCAGAACTCCAGCGGCAACCTGACGGCGAAGCAGGTCGAGTACGCGGGCGTCATCCACTCGGCCGGCTCCGACCTGCTCCAGCTCATCAACGACATCCTCGACCTCTCCAAGGTTGAGGCCGGGAAGATGGAGCTGAGCCCCGAACCGTTCCCCGTCCGCGAGCTGTTGGAGTACGTCGACTCCGTGTTCCGGCCGCTCGCCGACCAGAAGGACCTGGACTTCACCGTCACCGTCGACCCAGCCGTTCCGGCCGAACTCGTCACCGACCAGGCCCGGTTGCGGCAGGTCCTGCGCAACCTGCTCTCCAACGCGGTCAAGTTCACCGACGTCGGACGGGTCGAGCTGCGGATCGAGCACGCCTCCGAGACCGACCTGCCGAAGGAACTCGGCCACGCCACGGCGGCCGTGGCCTTCCGGGTCGAGGACACCGGGATCGGCATCGCCCCCGAGCACCTGGACACCGTCTTCGGCGCGTTCCAACAGGCCGACGGCACCACCAGCCGCCGCTACGGCGGAACCGGCCTCGGGCTCTCGATCAGCCGCGAACTCGCCCGGCTGCTCGGCGGCACCATCACCATCCGCTCCGTCGTCGGCGAGGGCAGCTGCTTCACCCTCTACCTGCCGGTCGGCCCGCACGGGAGCGGGACGCGGCCGGCTCCGGCGGGCGTGAGCGAGGCGGCGGGCGCGGCAGCGGTGGACGCGGCGGCAGTGGACGAGGCGGGGAAGACGGCGGCCGGGGAGGCGGTGGCCGGGCGGGCGCCGCAGGCGCTCGTCGTCGAGCCGGAGCCGCCCGGCCTGCTCACCCTGCTCGCTCGCAGCGCGGCGGCCACGGGTGGCGAGCCGGCGCCCCCGGCCCGGATCCGCAGCGTGGGGCACCCGGCCGAGCTGCGGGCCGCGCTCGGCGACGGCCCGTACCGGTGCGTCGTCCTCGACGTCGGCGGCTCCGCCGACCTCGCCCGGGAGGCGCTCGCCGCCCTCGCCGAACACGGCGAGGACGCAGCCGCGGAGGAGGAGCCCGGCGACGAGTGGCCCCTGCTGCTCGGCTACCGCGGTGACGGCGCCGCCGGCCGCGGAACGGACGTACCGGCGGAGCCCGATTCCGGCTGGGACGGTGTCGAAATCGTCGCCGGACTCGACGAGTTGCGCGCGAGGATGGCCGCCTGCCTGGGCGGCGACCGGCGGTCCGACGCCGCCGCGGCCGACGCCCCGGCCGGCGCAGCGGGCCGCGCCCCGGCCGACGAGCCGCTCGCCGGCCGCACGGTCCTCATCGTCGACGACGACGTGCGCAACGTCTTCGCCCTCACCTCGGCCCTGGAGGAGCGCGGCGTCTCCGTCCTGCACGCCGCCGACGGCCGGGCCGGGATCGACCTGCTGCGCGCCCACCCCGAGACCGCGGTGGTCCTGATGGACGTGATGATGCCCGGTCTGGACGGCTACGCCGCGATCGCCGCCATCCGCGCCGACGAGCGGCTGGCGCCCGTCCCGATCATCACCGTCACGGCCAAGGCGATGCCCGGTGACCGGGACAAGAGCCTGGCCGCCGGTGCCGACGACCACGTCACCAAGCCGGTCGACACACCCTCGCTGCTCGACCGGATGCGCGACCGGCTGGCACCGCCATGACCGGGGTGGCCGGCCGGCAGGCCGACGACCCCGGCACGGCCGTGGTCGCCCGCGAGCTCGCCGAAACCGTCCGCCGGCTCCAGCAGGACCTCGACCGGCTCCGCGCCGAGGAACCCGCCCGCTCGGCGGTGGACCTCGCGACCGGCATCCTCGCCGAGCGGTTGCGGTGTTCCCCCGACGAGGCGGCCGTCCACCTCGCCCGGCTCGCCAGGGACGCCGGGGTGCGGGTCGCCGACCTCGCCGCGGACATCGCCGGCCGTCCCGGGGCAACGATCGAGGTCCGGGCGGGCGCGGTGGGCCGCCGCTCCGACGACGAGGCCTCGCCGGCCTCCGGGACGCGAGCCGACGACCGGTCGGCGGGACCGGCGAACCTGCCACCGACCCCGGCCCTGGCCGTCGTCCCCGATCTGCAGCAGGCCGCCGACGCGGTGCTCGGCCAGACCGCCCGACCGCTGGGCAGCAGCGCCGTCCTGGTCTGGCAGCAGCTGCCCGGGGGCGCTCTCGTGCTCGCCGCCCACGCCGGCATCAGTGCTGCGGAGGCCGAGAACTGGAGCCGGGTGCCACCGGGCGTCGACACTCCGGCCGGGCGCGTCGTCCGCTCCGGCCGGCCGCTCTGGCCGGAGCCGTCCGGCGGTGCGGACGGCCCCGGGACGCCGGACACCCCGGGGGCGGGCGACGGCCCGGGAACGGCGGAGGAGCCGGGGGCGGTGAACGGCCGCGGGGCGGTGAACGCCCCTGGGGCGGCGAGCCCGGTACAGCCGGGCGGGACGGAGACGGGGCGAGCGGGCCGGGCGACCGGGGCCGGGGAGCGGGCCGACGAGCCGGGAGCCCCGGCCGCCCGGGGTCCCGGCGACCGCGCCGTCCTCCCGCTGATCGACGGCGGCCGCTGCCGCGGCGCCCTGGAGCTCCGGTGGCCCGGACCGGCCCCCGCCCTCAACCAGTCGCTGCGCCGGCAGCTGCACGCCCTCGCCGAACTCTGCGCCGGCCTGCTCGGCGAGAGCGCCCCGGCCGGTCCGGCGGGCCCCGAGGCCGCAGCGGACCAGGCCGGACCGCTGCTCGACGGCCTGCTCACCCCCGGCCTGCTGCTCGCCCCGGTGCTCCGCGACGGCGAGCTCGTCGACTTCCGGATCGACCAGGTCAACGTCCACTTCCGCGACCCGCTCGGCCGCCCCCGAGCGGCGCTGGAGGGCACCACGCTGCTGGAGAGCTATCCGACCGCCTCGGCCACCGGCCTCTTCGACCGGCTGCAGCACGCTCACCGCACCGGCGAGCCCCAGCCGGCCGAACTGCTGCACCTGGTCTTCCAGAGCGGCTCCACCCCGCTGCCCGCGACCGTGCGGATCGCGGTCGCCCCGTGGGGCCGGCGCCTCCTGGCCAGCTGGCAGGTGGAGACCGACCGCTCCGGGGAGGGCGACCAGGCCGCCCTGCTCCGTCAGGCCCAGCGGATCGCCCGGGTCTGCGGCTTCGAGGAGCACACGGCCACCGGCCGGATCCTCTGGAACGAAGGTCTCCGCGAGCTCTACGGCCTGCCCGCCGAGGCCGACCCCGTCCCGCTCGCGCGGCTGGCCGACCACGTCCACCCGGACGACGCGCCCGCCGTCCGCCGGCTGCTCGACTCCGTGCAGCGGCGGCACCGCACGTCCGCCGCCGTCTTCCGGCTGGTGCATCCGGACGGCACCCAGCGCTACACCCGGGTCGTCGCGGAGCCGGTCCTGGACGAGGCGCGGCGGGTGACCGGCGTCCGCGGCGCGTACCAGGACGTGTCGTCCCAGCGCTGGACCGAGGTCGCGCTCGGCGCCACCCAGGAGCGGCTGGCCGACAGCGAGCAGGAGACGGCCGAGAGCGAACAACTCGCGCTCCGGCTCCAGCAGGCGATCCTGCCGGCCGAGCCGCCGCCGCTCGGTGCCACCGGCCTGAGCGCCGCCGTCCGCTACCGCCCGGCCGCCAAGCGCGACCGGGTGGGCGGCGACTGGTACGACGTCCTGCCGCTGCCCGACGGGCAGGTCCTGCTGGCCGTCGGCGACGTGGCCGGCCACGGCGTCGGCGCGGCCACCGGCATGGTGGCGCTCCGGCACTCGCTGCGCGGTCTCGCCGTGACCGGAGCGGGGCCCGGCCGGCTGCTGGAGTGGGCGAACGCCCTCGCGTTCCGTGAGCCGGGCCAGGTCACCGCCACTGCGGCGTGCGCGCTCTACGACCCGGCGGCCGGCGAGATCCGTTGGGCCCGGGCCGGCCACCTGCCGCCGATCCGGCTCGGCGCGGACGGCGCACACGTCCTGCCGCTGCCGTACGGCGTGCTGCTCGGTGCCCTGGAGGACGCGGAGTACGAGGAGTACACCACCAGGCTGGCGTCCGGGGAGGTCCTGCTGCTCTACACCGACGGCTTGGTGGAGCGGCGGGACCGCCCGGTGGAGGAGTCGGTCGACGAGCTGATCCGGGCCGCGGGCGCGCCCGGGCCCGACCTGGAGCGCTACCTCGACCACCTGCTGGAGGTCAGTCCGGCCGACACCGACGACGACACCTGTCTGATCGCCGTCCGGGTGGAGTGAGCGGCCGGGCCCGTGGGCCCCGGGGCAGTGGAGGGCGGTGCGGTCCGTCGGGCCGGGCGGGGTTCGTTAGGTCCGGCGAGGCCGGGGTAGACGCGGCGGAGCAGGAGACGAACCGGATGCGGGGGAGCACGGACTGAGAGGACGACCGCCATGCTGCTGCTCGGACTACTGCTGATGGCGACCACCGGCGCCTTCGCCGGTCTGCTGATCGCCGACAACCTCGACGGCGGCCCCGACTACACCGCGACCGTCCTCGGCAACGACGTGGCGACCCTGAGCAGCCTCGGGATCTTCCTCGCCGGCATCGCGCTCGCCCTGCTCTTCTGCCTGGGCCTGGCCATGATCGTCCGAGCCCGTCGGGCGCACCGCTCGGTGCGCCTCGGCACCGAGCCGGCCTACCGGGCCGGGGAGGCAGCTCCGGCCGCGCCGGCCGCACGGGCCGAACGCCGTCGGCCGTACGACCGCTGGTACGGCGTGCCGTACACGGAGGCCGAGCGGGCGGCGCGCAGCGGCGGGCGCGAGCCCGGGGCCGCGGCGCCGCCGTCGGACGCTCCCGGCCGGCCTGTAGCCGCGGAGGCGGACACCGGGTCCGGCGGGCCCGGAGCGCCCGGCACGCCCGGCACGCCCGGTGCGTCCGGCTCGTACGGAGTGTCCCGACCGCCCGGCATGTCCGAGGCCTCCCGTGCGCCGGACACGCCGGACACGCCGGACGCGCAGGTCGCCGAGGAGCAGGGCGGCCGGGAGGCTCCGGAGCCTGCCGTCCCGGCCCGCTCCGGCGGCCGCTTCCGGAACATGCTCGGCCGGTGACGGCAACTGCTGCGGAATCGGTGGGTGCTGACGGATTGCCGGGCGCCCCCGGGGTGGCCCTACGATGGTGATCATGACCAAGGAAACCGACCTGGACCGCGACAGAACCGACGTCCGGGTGAGCATCATCGGCGGCCACAAGCTCGACGGGAAGACCCTCCACGAGCGGACCGTCACCGCCTCGCTGATCGGTGGGGCCGACATCGACCTCAGCGACCTCGACCTCCCCGACGGGGCCGAGCTGAAGATCACCAAGCTGAGCCTGATAGGCGGCGTCAGCATCACCGTGCAGCCCGACGTCCGCGTGGTGGTCGGCGGCGTGCGCCTGGGCGGCGTGAGCGACGACGGCCCGACCGTGGCCGGCGGCCCGACCGTCCGGGTGGACGCCTGGGGCCTGCTCGGCGGGGTACGGGTCAACCGGGTGTGAGCCCGTAGAGATCGGTCCGGGGGAGCCGATGACCGGGCGTCGCCGACGTCCGGTCAGTCCCGCCGGCCGGACGTGGCGGCCTGGGCACCTTCCGCAGCCTCGCGCAGCAGAGTGAGGAAGGCGGCGGTGGCCGGCGGCAGCGACCGGGCCCGGAGCGTGGCCGTCTGCACCAGCCGCACCGGTGTGTCCTCGGGGTGCAGGGCGACCAGCGCGACGTCGGGCCGGGCTGCACGGGCGGCCAGCGAGGGGATCAGCGTCGCCCCGAACCCGGCGGCGACCAGCCCCAACTTGCCCGTCCACCCCGCCACCACGTACTCGACACGCGGCCGGAAGCCGCTGCGGACGCAGGCGGCGAGCAGGGTGGACTCGGTGTTCCGGCTGCCCGCGATCCAGTCCTCCCCGGCGAGTTCGGCCAGCCGCAAGCGGTCGCACGAGGCCAGTGGGTGATGCCGGGGGAGAGCCACCAGGACGGGGTCCTGGACCAGCGGGCGGAGGTCGAACAGCTCGCCGTCGTAGCCGTGTTCGGGATAGCCGGCGACCACGGCGAGGTCGATCGCCCCGTCCTGGAGCCGGCCGAGCAGGTCCGCCGAGAGGCCCTCGGTGAGCGAGATCGCCACCTTCGGACGTGCCGTGCGGAAGGCCGCCAACGCCTCCGGTACGAGCGCCGCGTTGGCGCTGTCGAACGCGCCGACCCGCAGCCGGCCGAGGTTCAGATCGGTGAGCGCCGCCAACTCCCGCCGGGTGCCGTCGAGCCGGTCGAGCATCGCCTCGGCGTGCGGCAGCAGGGCCCGGCCGTGCTCGGTCAGCCGGACGCCGCGTGCCAGCCGGTCGAACAGCACCACGCCGAACTCGGCCTCCAGCGTGGAGATCTGACGGGATATCGCCGACTGGGTGAACCCCAACCGATCCCCGGCGGCGGTGAACGAGCCCAGGTGTGCGGCGGTGCGGAAGACTTCGAGCCATGCCATGTCCATACCGCATGGCTACCATGCGAGACATTCGCTTGTCGCCTGCCTCCGCCCTCCCTAGCGTGGAGGCCATGGAGAAGATCGCATTTCTTGGACTCGGCCGCATGGGCCTGCCGATGGCCCGTCGACTCGCCGGCACCGGACACCCGCTGACGGTCTGGAACCGGACGCCCGGCCGCGCCGAGGGCCTCACCGAGGCCGCGAGCCCGGCCGAGGCGGCCCAGGGCGCCGGCATCGTCATCACCATGCTGGCCGACCCGGCGGCGGTCGAAGCGGTGGCCGGGCAGGTCGCCGACGGGCTCGCGCCCGGCACGCTCTGGATCGACATGTCGTCCATCGGCCCGGACGCCACGGCCGCCCTGCGTGACCGGCTGCCCGACGGCGTCGCCCTGGTGGACGCTCCGGTGCTGGGCAGCGTCGGCCCCGCCGCCACCGGCGGGCTGACCGTCGTGGCGGGCGGACGGACCGAGGACCTCGACCGGGCACAGCCTGTGCTGGAGACGCTCGGCACGGTGCTGCGCTGCGGCGGACCGGGCTCCGGCGCGGCGCTCAAGCTCGTCGTGATCAGCGCGATGGTCGGGGGAGTGGCACTGATCGGCGAGACACTGGCGCTCGCCGACTCACTCGGCCTGTCGGAGGAGCTCGCCCTCGGCGTCCTGGCCAACGGGCCGCTGGGCGGAGCGGTGGCCCGTGCGCGCAGCCGGGACTCGGACTTCCCGATCCGGCTGGCCGCCAAGGACGTCGGCCTGGGGGCCGGCGGCCCGGTGCTCACCGCCGTCCGCGACCAGCTGCTCGCCCACCCCGACCTCGCCGAGCAGGACCTCTCCCGGATCGTCGACGCGATCCGCGGGTAGGCGCGCCGCGTCGGCGGCAGCGCGCCGTCGGCGGGGTGTGGACCCGCCGGCGGCGCACCGGGGGCGGTCGGCGGTCTGACACGGGTCGGCCACGGGCCGGCTACCGCCCGCGGGACGGCGCGGTGAGGACCTTCAGCGCCACGGCCGGGTGGAACAGCAGCGCGGGGGAGCCGACCATGTTGACGACCCGGACGAACCGCGCCCAGACCGCTGCGTCCCGCACGGACACACGCAGCAGCCGCTCGTTGTACCAGTGCGCGATGCGCGCGGCGAGCGGCTGCCCGCCCGGGCTCCACATCAGGTCCGAGTTGGTGGAGAGCGTCCACGGCGGCAGCACCAGCCGGGCCAGCCGGCGCTGGTAGGCCCGGGCGAGACCGTCCAGGCCCTGCTCCGGCCCGCGGTCGGCGAGCATCCGGCCCAGCAGGTCCGCCCCCATGGCGGCGACCGTCAGGCCCTGGCCGTAGACGGGGTTGAAGACGCAGACGGCGTCCCCGAGGGCGACCAGCCGCTCCGGCCACTCCTTGACGGCGTGGTACTGGCGCCACTGGTTGTCGAGGTTGGTGTAGCGGTGGGTGGGCTCCTGGACGGTGCGCTGCTCGATCTGCTCGGCCAGGTGCGGATTGCCCAGCCCCTTGGCGAACGCCAGGTAGCCGCTGTCGTCGGTGGGCGGTTCGTCGTCGTAGGCGAACAACGAGCAGGTCCACCGGCCGCGTTCGACGGCCAGCAGCACCCCGGCCTGCCGCACCTCGGGGGCGAAGAGCATCTGGTAGGCGATCTGGTAGTCCGCCGGCCGGTCCTCGGGCCGGTCGAAGTTCATCGACGTGTAGGTGACCCTGGCCTTCACCACGCGCTTCGGCGGCACCGCGACGCCGTCGGCCCGCAGCCAGTCCTCCAGCTTGCTGGTGCGGCCCGACGCGTCGACGACTAGGTCGGCGGTGAGCTCCTCGGGGTCGGCCCCCGCGGTGGCGTACCGCACGCCGCGGACCCGGCCGGAGGCGTCCCGCAGCAGCCCCTCGCACCGGGTGCCGGGCATCGGTGTGACCTCGGGGAGGTCCAGCACCCGGCGGCGGATCCGCCGCTCCAGCTCGTCCCGGGTGAAGCTCTGGATCATCACGCCGGTGGGCTGCCTCGGTGCGAACCCGCCGGGGAGGAGGAAGTCGATGCCCAGACCGTAGTCGAACACGGGCGCGCCGTCGGCCTCCAACTCGCCGCGCAGCCCCGGGAAGAGCTGCTCCAGGAGCTCGCCGCCCCGGGCGAGCATCGCATGCGCGTGGTAGCCCTGCGGTGCACTGGGGTGGACTCCGGTGTCCGCGTCCACGTGGTCCCGCTCGACGAGCACGACCTCGCCGAAGTGGTCGGCCAGGGCCCGTGCGGCCACCAGCCCCGCGTAGCCGCCGCCGATGACGACGGCCCGTCCCGATGCGTACTTCCTGCCCATGCGGCCTCCGTGCCGAGATTCCGGGGTTCGGGGTTCACGATCGCGGAACCTGTGCCCGAACTCCCCCTTCCCGCACGGAAGTCCATCCGAACGAGCGACGGACGCCCGTTCGGTGACGGCGGAGGGGGCGGAGGGGGCGGTGGCGACGGCGGTGGCGACGGCGGTGGCCGGCGCGGAGTCAGGAGAGCTTGCGCAGGGCCTTGGTCATCAGGGTCGAGGTCTCCTCGGCGGGTGGGAAGGGGTAGCTGCCGGTGGCGAAGAACTCGACGAGGTATCCGCCCCGCGCGGCGGTGAACTTCTCCACGACGGCGGGAGCGTAGGGGCTGCCGCCCTCGCTGCAGGTCAGTGTCTCCCGGCGGCCCACGATGTCGAGGCCGGGGGCCTGCGGGGCGGGCAGGGCGGTGATGGTGACCTCGCAGCGATAGGAGCTCCGACCGGTCTTGAGGTCCACCGTGAAGGACGAGCACTCGGCGATCTCGTCCCGGACGGCCTGCATGTGCCGGGCCGCGGCGGCGGGATCGGCCTTCCGGAGGCCTTCGTTGAAGCCGTAGTGGGTCCTCGCGTCGCTGCCGTCCCGGACGTACTCCACGGTGTCGTCCTCCGAGTGCTTCCAGACGACCTGCCGGTTGCGGGCCGCGCACGGCCAGCTGCCGGAGACGGGCTTCAGGTAGCCCATGTCGCCCGCTCCCCAGTCGGTCCTGTAGCCGGCCGGCAGCTCGTTCTTCTGCAGGAGCTTGGACTGGATCTCCCCGGTCCCGGAGAAGTAGGGCACGGCGAAGGCCACACCCAGCGCGGTGACGCCCGCGACGAGGGAGGCCGTGATCACGCCCCACCGCCGCTTCGGGCGGCTGCCGGGGGCCCTCCCGGGCACCTCGGGTGCGGGAACGCCCGGTGCCGGCGTCTCCGGCCCGAACGTGGTCGGCGCGGCAACAGGCGCGGCCGTAGCCGGCGTGGGCGTCGGAACCGGCACGGTGAACGGCGTGGTGGGCGCGGGGACGACCGGCCCGGTCGGGTGGGCGGCGATGACGTGCGTGGGCGCCTCGCTGCCGGCCGGCGTCGCGATCGCCGCCGCGGGGACGGGCACGGCGGCCGCGGCCGACCCCGCGAGGAGCGCGGTGGCCGCCTCGACGGTGAGCCGTTGCCGCGGGTCCTTGGTCATCAGACCCTGGATCACCGTCGCGAGGGTGCCGGTGTGCCGCAGCGGCGGGGCCTCCTCGGAGACCGCGGCCAGCAGCGAGGCGGTCGGCGTGGCCCGCCGGAACGGAGACCGCCCCTCGACGGCGTGGTACAGCGCGACGCCGAGGGAGAAGAGGTCCCCGGCCGGCCCGTCGCCCTCGCCCTGGATCCGCTCGGGCGCCATGTACTCGACGGAGCCGATGATGGCGCCGGACACCGTCAGCGCGGTCTCCTCGTGCCGCAGGGCGATGCCGAAGTCGGTCAGCAGGATCTGGCCGTCGTCGGCCAGCATGATGTTGGCCGGCTTCACGTCCCGGTGCACGATGCCCGCCGCGTGCGCGGCGCCGAGGGCGGAGAGCATGGCGGCGGCGATCCGGGCGGCGTGCTCGGGGGCGAGCGGCCCGCCCGCCTCCAGCCGGTCGGCGAGCGAGCTCCCCGCGACCAGCTGCATCACCGTCCACGGCACCCCGTCCGCCACCACGACGTCGTGCACGGCGACGACGTGCGGGTGGTCGCGGAGCCGGGCGGCGCTGCGCGCCTCGCGCTGGGCCCGGAGCAGCCGCTCGCTGGTCTCCGCGGCGTCCATGGCCGGGGCGAGCCAGACCTGCTTGACCGCGACGTCGACGTGCAGCACGGTGTCGGCCGCCTGCCAGACCTGCCCGAACCCGCCCGCGCCCAGCCGGCGCACCAGCCGGTACCTGTCCACGATGACCAGGCCCTCGCGCGCCTCTTCGCCTGCCGTACCGCCCACCGCGGCTGCCATCGCCGTCCCCCCTCGTCGACCGGCGCCATCCCTGATCTTGCAGGGTATCCCCGGCTTCAGCCGGGGAGGGAATGCATCCTTGGTCCGGAGCCGAGAAGCGGCGGAGATCACTGCGTTGTCAGTGGCGTGCACTAGCTTGATCGCATCTACGGAAGGGGGTGGGCCGGGTGATCCGTGCGTACAAGTTCCTCATCAGGCCCACCGTGGGGCAGGCGCAGGCCCTCGCCGAGATGCTGCGGGACCACTGCTCGCTCTACAACGGGGCGCTGCAGGAGCGCCGGGATGCCTACCGGCACGTCTCCAAGACCTCGATCAAGTACGGGCAGCAGTCGGCGCAGCTCAAGGACATTCGGGCGTTCGACCCGGAGCGTCAGGGCCGTTGGTCATTCTCCTCGCAGCAGGCCACGCTGCGCCGTCTGGACAAGGCGTTCACCGCGTTCTTCCGCAGGATCAAGGCCGGGGAGAAGCCCGGATACCCGCGGTTCCGGGGCGTCAACCGGTTCGACACGGTGGACTTCCCCAGGGACGGCGACGGCTGCCGCTGGGACTCCACCCCGCACGATCCGGTGACCCGCGTCCGCTTCCAGGGCGTCGGACACGTCAGGGTCAACCGGCACCGCCCGGTGGCCGGCAAGGTCAAGACCGTCTCGGTGAGGCGCGAGGGCAGGCGCTGGTACGTCATCCTCACTGCCGAGCAGGCCGAACCGGAACCGCTGCCCGCGACCGGCAGCGTGGTCGGCATCGACCTCGGGATTGCCAACTTCCTCGCCGACTCCGACGGCGGGTTCGTGCCCAACCCCCGCCACGGCCGGAAGGCCGCCGCGCGGCTCGAAGCCGCCCAGCAGGCACTGGGCCGGTGCGAGCGACGCGGCGACCGCCGACGCAAGCAGGTTCAGCGCGTCGCCGGCCTGCATCGCAAGGTCCGCCGCCAACGTCTCGACCACGCCCACAAGACCGCGCTCGACCTCGTACGTCGGCACGACTTCATCGCGCACGAGGACCTCAGGATCCGCACCATGGTGCGCACCCCCGCGCCCAGGCCCGACCCCGACCGGCTGGGCGCCTTCCTGCCCAACGGCGCTGCCGCGAAGGCCGGGCTCAACCGCTCGATCTCGGATGCCGGTTGGGGGGTGTTCCTGACGATCCTGCACGCCAAGGCTGAAAGCGCCGGACGGGAAGTGATCGTCGTGGACCCCCGCAACACCTCCCGGCGGTGCCCCGCGTGCGGGCACACCGCCAAGGAGAACCGGCCCACACAGGAGCAGTTCCACTGTCAGCAGTGCGACCACCGGGCGCACGCCGACACGGTGGGCGCTGTGAACGTTCTACGGGCCGGGCTGGTCCGTCGCGACGCCCGCAAGGGTTAGCGAGAAGCCCCCACGCTTACGTGGAGGAGGAGTCACGATAGCGATCACGCCTCGAAGAGGGAGTGCACCTGATGGACCTGATCGACACCACCGCGCTGCGTGAGGCGTACCGGGCGCTGCTGGACGCCGCCGCCGAGGTGGCCGACGCCGGCGACCGGGTCCTCGCTCCGCCGGAGGGGGAGTGGAACGCCGACCGGATCCTCGCGCACGTCGCCCTCGTGACAGCGGCGACGGTCGGAGCCGCCGCCTCGATCGCCGCGGGCGCGAACACCACCTACGACAACCGCCCGGCGCAGGACACCTGGACGATCGACCGCGTCATCGAGCGAGCCGGCGGCTCGGCGGGGCTCCGGGAGCGCATCCGCTGCCAGGCGGAGTCGCTCTGCGCGTTCGGCGGCGCCGCGTTGAGCGGACCGGAGCTGGACACGCCCGTGCCCACCCTGCTCCTGTCCCACGGCGCCGTGCTCGTGGACGCGCCGGTGCCGCTGCGAGACCTCGTCAACGGCCTCGCCGTGGCCGAGATCCCCGGCCACACCGAGCAGTTGCTCGCCCTGCTGCCGCAGGGTGGTGGCCGGGGAGGCCGGGCGGTCCCGGGCCGGGTCAGCCTGCCCAGCGGGTGACCTCGAACCCTGCGCCGTTGCGCCGCACTTCGGCCGCCCCCGTGCCGCCGAAGTGCGCCGGGATCACCAACTCGCCATCGTCCGCCGCCCGCTGGAGGACGCGCAGGCGGCTGGCAGCGGCCCGCTCGGGATCCTCGCAGAAGCAGCTGTTGGAGCCGGGGTGCAGGATCTGGACCGGACTGTGCATCATGTCACCGACGAACGCGGCCCGTTCACCGTGCGAGGCGAGCCGCAGCACCGAGGAGCCGGGGGTGTGGCCGGGTGCCTCCTCCAGGGTGAGGGCGTCGTCGATCCGGTACTCGCCCTCCCAGAGCACCGCCTTCCCGGCCCGCTCGATCGGCAGGACGCTGTCGGCGTACATCAGCCCCTGGGCGCTGGTCCGGTCCTGCTCGGCCTGGGCGGCGAGCCAGATGTGGTCGGCGGCCGGCATCAGGTAGACGGCGTTGGGGAAGGCCGGTACCCAAGTCCCGTCCTGGTCCATGGTGTTCCAGCCGATGTGGTCGACGTGCAGGTGGGTGTTGACCACCACGTCGACGTCCTCCGGCTGCACGCCGGCCTCCGCGAGCCGGCCGAGCAGGTCGCTGGGCCGCCGGTGGAACAGCGGGTTCCCCGGGCGGTCCCGGTCCCGGCCCACTCCGGTGTCGACCAGGACGGTGCGGCCGCCGTGGCGCACCACCCAGGTCTGCAGCGCCCCGACGTGGCTGTCGGTCGCCGGCTCCCAGTGGTCGGGCGCCAGCCAGTCCTCGTTCTCCTTCCAGACCTCGCCAGCCAGGCCCGGCACGATCGCCTGTGCCGGGGCGAACGGCCCCTCCCACTCCCTGACCCGGGTGATCTCGGCGTCGCCGAGCACGATCCGCTCCACGGTGTTCCCTCCCGATGAGCTCCTGCGGCGGCCCCCTCGGCCCCGCTGCTGAAGAGCGTAGGAGTTACGTGATGAGCCGTTCAATGCGCGATTGGCTCGTCCAGATACGACAGCGGCTCAGATCGGCGCCACCGGCGCTATCCTGGCCCGCATGGACGTGGTGAGCGATGCGATCGCGGCGGTGCGGATCGGGCGGCCTGCCACCAACCGGCTGCGGGTCGCCGGTCGGTGGAGCGCCCGGATCCCCGGCTACGACGGGGCCGGCTTCCACGTCGTCCTGGAGGGCGGCTGCTGGCTGCTCCCGGACGGCGGAGCGCCGCTGACCCTGGCCGCCGGCGATGCGGTCCTACTGCCGCACGGCACCGGGCACGTCCTCGCGGGTGCGCCGCTGGAGCCGGCGGAGGTGGAGCGCGCGGTGCCGGTCGACCGGCTGCTCGGCCCGGGCGGGTCGGTGCCGGGACGGCGGCCGCCGCGGGCCGCCGTGGACCTGCAGCACCGGGTGGCCGGCGGCCCGGTGGCCGAGCTGCTGTGCGGGAAGTACCGGCTGGAGCACAGCCGCACCCATCCGCTGATGCGCGAGCTCCCGGACGTGCTGCACCTGCCGACCAGGGTCGGTAGCCACCCCGAACTGCGGGCCGCCGTCGATCTGTTGGGCGGCGAGGTGGTGGCGGACCGGGCCGGCGGCGCGCTCGCCGTGCCCAGCCTGGTCGACCTGCTGCTGGTGTACCTGGTCCGGGCCTGGCTGGAGCGCGGGCCGGATGCCGGGCCGGATGCGAGGCCGGGCGTGGGTGCCGACGCCGAGGCCGGCTCGGGCACCGGGACCGCCCGCGGGCGGTGGCCGGCGGCACTCAGCGACCCGGTGGTGTCCGCGGCGCTGCGCGCGGTGCACGAGGATCCGGCCCGGGACTGGAGCGCGGACGGGCTCGCGGCGCGGGCCGGCGTCTCGCGGGCCACCCTGACCAGGCGCTTCACCGCGCTGGTCGGCCGCCCGCCGATGGCCTACCTCACCTGGTGGCGGATGACCCGGGCCGCGACCCTGCTGCAGGAGACGGACGACCCGCTGGAGGCGATCGCGCGCCGCGTCGGCTACAGCACGCCGTACGCGCTGTCGCATGCATTCAGTCGGCTCTTCGGCACCACTCCGGGCCGCTACCGCGCCGCCCGCGCCGAGGGTGCGACCGCCGCCGGCCGGCCGGCCCTCGCCTGACCGGCCCGCGCCCGGTCCGGCCCTGGCTGAACCGCCGCCGTCCATCAGGTGGCCTTCGTTCCGCTACCGATCAAAGTCTTGAACACAAGAGTTGTTTTGCCCTGCCCCTGTCAAGGGAATGTGCTCAAGAAGAGGTGGATCGATGGTGGATCGCCACGGTTCCATCACCGCTGGTCCGTACCAGGGGGAGGGGTGCAATCGCGGTTATTCGCCCGTTCTGTCCGACCCTGTCGGGTGGGTGTTCGGAGTTTCCTCCAAGTTTCAACGCTGGGTAGGCGTTCACAAAGATAACGAATAGCCGTCGACTCGGCCTGTCTTGAATTTACTTATTGACGTCATGCGAGACGGCCGGGTTAACTCCTCCCACCCCGCCGCAGCGCTGCGGCACCGTCAGGGAGGCACCCCCCACATGAACGCAACGATGCGTCGCGTCGTCATCGGCACCGCCGCGGTCTCGATGGCCCTGTCCATGGCCGCCTGTGGCAAGGCCGGCGCAGACAAGAAGGACAGCGCGAGCTCCGGCGACAGCAAGTCCATCGGCCTGCTGCTCCCGGAGAACGCCTCCTCCACCCGTTACGAGTCCTTCGACCGGCCCTTCATCGAGGCCAAGGTCAAGGCGCTGTGCCCGGACTGCAAGGTGCAGTACAGCAACGCCGAAGGCAGCGCGTCCAAGCAGAAGCAGCAGTTCGACACCCTGATCGCCCAGGGTGTGAAGGTGATCATCCTGGACGCCTTCGACGCCAAGTCCACCCAGTCCTGGGTCAAGGAGGCGGCCGACAAGGGCGTCAAGGTCGTCGCCTACGACCGCCTGGCGACCGGCCCGGTCTCGGCCTACGTCTCCTTCGACAACGAGAAGGTCGGCGAGCTCCAGGGCCAGGCCCTGGTCGAGGCGCTCGGCGCCAAGGCCGCGGACGCCAACATCGTCATGATCAACGGTGACGAGGCGGACCCGAACGCCGCCAAGTTCAAGTCCGGTGCCCACAAGGCGCTCGACGGCAAGGTGAAGAAGGTCGTCTACGAGCAGTCCGGCGAGTGGAAGCCCACCGTCGCCGGCCAGAAGATCGGTGCCGCGATCACCCAGCTCGGCAAGGACGGCTTCCAGGCCGTCTACTCGGCCAACGACGGCATGGCCGGCGCCATCATCACCCAGCTGAAGTCGGCCGGCATCACCGTCCCGGTCGGCGGCCAGGACGCCGGTCTCGACGCCGTCCAGCGCATCGTCGCCGGCGACCAGGCCTACAGCATCTACAAGGCCTACAAGCCGCTCGCCGACAGCGCCGCCGAACTGGCCGTCAACCTCCTCCAGGGCAAGGACCTCAAGTCCGTCGCGCCCTCGACCATCGACAGCGACACCGACAAGGGCATCCCGGCCAAGCTGCTGGAGCCCAAGATCGTCACCAAGGCGAACATCAACGACACCGTGATCGCCGACGGCCTCTACAAGGCCGCCGACATCTGCGCCGGCGACTACGCCGCCGCCTGCGCCGCAGCCGGCCTCAAGTAACGCGCCCGCCGGGCCCGGTGGCCACGGCGCTCCCCACCACACCAGGGGAGCGCCGGCCCCGGCGCCCGCGCACCCACCACACCCACCCCGCCCCGAGCACTACCCCGCAGGAGATGGTTCACGTGACAGGCGCACCCGTACTGGCGCTGCGCGAGGTCTCCAAGCGCTTCGGCGCCGTCCAGGCACTCACCGACGTCGACCTCGACGTCCACGCGGGCGAGGTCGTCGCCCTGGTCGGCGACAACGGCGCCGGCAAGTCCACCCTGGTCAAGACGATCGCCGGGGTTCACCCGATCGACGAGGGCTCCATCAGCTGGGAGGGGCGCGAGGTACGCATCGCCCGCCCCCAGGACGCCCAGGCGCTCGGCATCGCCACCGTCTACCAGGACCTCGCCCTCTGCGACAACCTCGACGTCGTCGCCAACCTCTTCCTCGGCCGTGAGCTGCGCCGCCACGGCACGCTGGACGAGGTCGCCATGGAACGCCGCGCCAAGGAGCTCCTGGACACCCTCTCGATCCGGATCCCCAGCGTGCGGATCCCGATCGCCGCCCTCTCCGGCGGGCAGCGCCAGGTCGTGGCGATCGCCCGCGCCCTCGTCGGCGACCCGCGGATCGTCATCCTCGACGAGCCCACCGCCGCCCTCGGCGTCGAGCAGACCGCGCAGGTCCTCGACCTGGTCGAGCGACTGCGCGAGCGGGGCCTCGGCGTGATCCTGATCAGCCACAACATGGCCGACGTCCGCGCGGTGGCCGACACCGTCGCCGTCCTGCGCCTCGGCCGCAACAACGGCACCTTCCCGGTCGCCGGCACCACGTCCGAGGAGATCATCTCCGCCATCACCGGCGCCACCGACAACGCCGTCACCCGGCGCCAGGCACGCATCGCGGAGGAAGCGAAGTGAGCACCAGCCAGACCACCCCCACCGCCGAGACTCCCGCCACCCCCGCCTCCCCGGCGGTGGACCCGCGCCTTCTGGTGCGCCAGGGCGGTGTCGCCGGCTACGTGGACGAGTTCCGCCGCAAGATCAAGAGCGGTGACCTCGGCTCGCTGCCGGTCGTCATCGGCCTGATCCTGATCGCCGTCATCTTCCAGAGCGTCACCGGCCACTTCCTCCAGGCCGACAACCTGACCAACATCACCAAGTGGATCGCCGGCCCCGGCCTGATCGCCGTCGGTGTGGTCTTTGTCCTGCTGCTCGGCGAGATCGACCTCTCGCTCGGCTCCATCGCCGGTGTGACCGCGGCGATCACCTCCGTGCTGGCCGTGCGCGAGGGCCTCAACGAAGGCCTCGCCATCCTGATCGCGATCGCCGCCGCGGTGGCCATCGGCGCCCTGCACGGCTTCTTCTTCGCCAAGATCGGCGTGCCCGCGTTCGTCGTCACCCTGGCTGGCATGCTCGCCTGGAGCGGCCTCCAGGACTACGTGCTCGGCAAGCTCGGCACCATCAACAACATCAACGACGGTGTCGTCGCCAACCTGGACACCTACTTCATCGGCGACGGCGACATAGCCTTCGCCTGGGTGCTCGCGATCCTCGCGATCGGCGTCTTCCTGGCCGGCCAGCTCATCGAGGCCCGCCGGCGCACCGCCGCCGGCCTCCCGGGCCGGACCACCGGCGAGATCGCGCTGCGCACCGGCGCCCTGGCGGTGCTCGCCCTCGTCGGCGCGTACACCCTCAACCAGGACCGCGGCCTGCCGTTGCCCTTGGTGATCCTGCTCGGCGTCGTCGTGCTGACCGACTTCGTGCTGCGCCGCACCTCGTACGGCCGGAAGATCTTCGCGGTCGGCGGCGGCATCGAGGCCGCGCGCCGGGCGGGCATCAACGTCGCCCGGGTCCGGATCTCGGTCTTCATGATCTCGGCCGCTCTGGCCGGCCTCGGCGGTCTGTTCATCGCCTCGCAGCAGGGCTCCGCGGACAAGGCGCTGGGCAGCGGCAACGTCCTGATGAGCGCCATCGCGGCCGCGGTCATCGGCGGCACCAGCCTCTTCGGCGGGCGCGGCAAGACCTGGTCGGCGCTGCTCGGCATCCTGGTCATCCAGTCGATCACCACCGGCCTGGACATGGTCCACGCCGCGCAGGCCATCCAGTACATGATCACCGGCGCGGTGCTGCTCGCCGCCGTCGTGCTCGACTCGGTCTCGCGCCGTACCCAGAAGTCGTCGGGTCGCGGCTGACCCGCACCCCGAGACCGGCCCGGTACCCACCCCCACGGGTACCGGGCCTTGGCGTGTTCCGGGGCGGTTCGGCGTGTCCCGGCGCGTTGCGGGTCGGTCGGGGGTGAGGGGCCGGGCCGTGCGCTCAGGACGTTCGTCCCTGCCGGGCGGCGGGCGGCTCCCCGCACCCTGGAAACCGTGCGCCCCGGCCCGGGGAGGTCGGCGCGCGAACCCGAGTGAACGAGGAAGTGTTCCCGCCATGCCCGCCGAGTCGATCGCACACCGTCTGGTGAACGCGTTCTTCAGCCACTGCCACGAGTGCGACGAACCGGCCGACCCCCACTGCCACCCCCGGGCGCACTGGCGGCTCTACCTCGACCTCGACGCGGAGACCCTCGTGCGGATCCGCCGGTGGGCCCTGGACCCGGCCAGCCACGCCGGCACCGAGGCGGAGCGGGCGATTCTGCTGCACTGGCTGGACGCCCAGGAGGCCTGAGCGCGGCGGCCCGGCGGCGGCCCCGAGCCCCGCCCCCCCCCCCCCGCCCGCGGGCGGCCCCCCCCGGCCCGCCCCGCCACCCGCGCCC